>JBASFQ010000007.1:0-52009 GCA_049653105.1 Alphaproteobacteria bacterium | reverse complement strand
AGCATCCTACGCCACCAAATTCGCCATCATCGCGGGCATCGTCAACCGCGCCTCCGGCTTTTAACCCCTTCAGGGAGAAACAGCCTTTTGCTGCCTTTTATCCCGTTACTTTTGCATCGGGTCTATTATAACAGCGGCAAGAAGCAGCACCTATACCCCCCGGGAAATAGCGCGGGGAATGCGCCATGACCCGGACCACAAACCTTCAAGATCTATGGTGCGATTCGCAAGGGATGTCGCGCGGGTACTGAAGCGCGAAGAGCGACTGCCCACCCCAAAACCTTAAAGCAAATCCCGTTAAGGAGGGCACACCCGCCAGCAAGCGTCCTGCCCTAAGGGATGGGTTTGATCGGCAAATTTAAAAAGGGCCTTCCCCCCGCGGGATCGACTTTCCGGCAAGAAAAACATTGCCACGGATCCACGGATCGTTGCTGCCGAAGCAGTCTGGCATTCGCACAACATTTCCCTTATGATCGGGTCGGAATTCCCCCCACCTTCCGGCAGCCGCCG
This sequence comes from Alphaproteobacteria bacterium, assembly GCA_049653105.1. Classification (GTDB taxonomy): domain Bacteria; phylum Pseudomonadota; class Alphaproteobacteria; order UBA9219; family RFNS01; genus JBASFQ01. The sequence continues at coordinate 51,499 of JBASFQ010000007.1, read as the reverse complement.
ACCCCATTGCAATGATCTTGCTCACTTTTTCGTACCCGCGGCACTGTCCCGTGCCAAAACCGCGCCCTTACGCGTCAGCCCGCTGCTATGGCCAGCGCCACGACGCTTGGGTAAAATTATGATGGCTTCGTTGAGGACCCGCTTGCTTATGCAAGCGCAGCCTTGCGACCCGGCAGGGTCGCGCCCGGCGCATGAGGGCACATAAAAATGCCCGCGCCTCCCCCCGCCAGATCATCGCGTAAGAATCTCCGCATCGCGGTACAGGCCGCCCCGCTGCTGAGCCTTGATGTCAATCACGACAGCACCTTGCTCATGATGCGCGCCGCTCTGAAACGCGGATATAAGTTGTTTTATTACGACGCCAAAGATCTGTCCTGGCATAATGACTCCGGGGGCGGAAAATTATGGGCGCGCGGCAGCTGGGTTCGCGACTGGGTCGACAACGCGCCATGGCCGACCATGACCGCGCCGGAAATGGTGCATATCGGCGATTGCGATGTCGTTTTGCTGCGCCAATCGCCGCCCTTTGACCTGGCCTATCTCACCGGCACCTACCTGCTGGAGCTGATCGGCGACAAGGTGCTGGTCGTCAATGATCCGCACGCCGTTCGCGATGCGCCGGAGAAATTATTCCTCATCCGTTATCCTGATCTCCTGCCCCCCAGTTTCATCAGCACAGATGCCGACGCCATCGACGCCTTCCGTGCCCAGCACGGTGCCATTGTCCTGAAACCCCTGTTCAATCACAGCAGCAAAGAAATCGTGCGCATCGTCCCCGAGGCCAATGGTGCGGCAATTGCCCATTACCTGACGCACCAAAACAAGTTGCCCTGCCTGGCGCAGCACTATGTCCCCGCCGTTACCGCAGGCGTCAAACGCGTGTTGCTGATCGGCGGCGCGATCATCGGCGCCTATCGCCGCATCCCGCAGGCGGGGGATTTCCGCTCCGGCCGTGCCGCAGGCGGCACAGCAGAGGCCTGCACCCTCACTCCGCACGATCATGCGATGATCAGCCGCTTCAGCCGCGCGCTGACCACCCAAGGGGTTCTCTGCGCCACCGCCGACATCACCGGCGACTATGTCACCGCCGTCAATACCGCCAACCCGGGCAGTTTCGCCGCCATTGACCAGCTCTGCGCTCTCAAGCCCCCCGACTGCAGCGCCGAAAGATTCTGGGATGCTGTGGAACAGAAACTGGTGCTCCGCAAACTGTAAGGCAGCTGCTCGCGTTAACTATAAAATTTGGTCTTGCGCCTATTTATAAACTGGAGTTTTTTATTTTCGCACTCTTCTGCTACCCTCCCGCATAAGAGATTGAGCATATTTATCTCGTCAAAATATTATGCGTGAGGACAGGAAATGAAAGCGTTCCGGGACACACAACAAGCAACAACGCGACCAATAAGATCCCGCAGACCTTATGCTCTCGATGAGCACGGATGCTTCGTTTCTGATGATTATAAGCCCACGATGCAAGAACTCCCTTTCTTGCTAAAGGACGCGCTTCAAGGCATAGGAAATACCCATCCCATGGGAACGACCGCAATTTTCGAGAATTTTTTGTACCGCGCTACTGCCAAAGAAAAGCAGGAAATGACGCCGCTAATTCTATCGGCTATCACGCGCCAAATGCAGACGGCGCATGATATTATTGACGGGGCTCCCCAACGCGAAGCTGCGCTTCGCAAAAAAATCGCGGCAGAAGGCTTTGGAGATAAGGTTCGGGGTCAGGTTGCCACAGAACCCAATGATACCGCCACAGCAAGCCGGAAGCTTGAACTGGCGCTCAATGTCTTGAGACCGGTCGTGTGCCATGCTTCTGGATTTATCAACAGCACCAATGCCGGTTCTTTGCAGCAGCTCCTGGTGGACACGTTTGTCAAAGAATCCGTAAATTTCACTGTTCGCTATAACACAGGGCTTTTTTTAGCCGGGATATTGAACCGCAACCCCTCAGCATTTGCCGCGCCCAAACGCGCACAACCTTTGAAACGCACCACACATCAGAAGGTTCCTAAAAGTCCGAAATAACGGCACGCTCCCAAAAACCTGACGCCGCAGCGCGGCAGGTTTTTCTTCTCCCCGCTCCGCGCCTCCCTTGGCGCATAGGGGATTGCCGCCGTCCGCACCCGCCGTTAAGGTAGCGTCATGCAAACCCCAGCGCCCCATATCTTCGACCGTCTGTTCGCCGCGATAAAGGCCAAAAGGCGCGGCGACCCCGCGACCTCCTATACCGCCAGCCTGTTCCGGCGCGGCGTGCCGAAAATCGCCCAGAAACTGGGCGAAGAAACGACCGAGACCATCATCGAAGCCGTGCGCGGCGATAAAGCGCGGTTGCGCGAAGAATCCGCCGATCTGCTTTATCATTTGTTTGTCCTGTGGGCGGCGGCGGGCATCACGCCGGATCAGGTCGGTAAAATCCTGAGCAAAAGATTTGGCCAGTCCGGCATCGCCGAAAAAGCGCAAAGGAGCGCCAAAAAATGAGTTACGACGCATCCAACATCTTCGCCAAAATCCTGCGCGGCGAAATTCCGTGCAAAAAAGCGTTCGAAAACGACCACGCGCTGGCCTTCCACGACATTCACCCGCAAGCGCCGGTGCATATTCTGGTGATCCCCAAAGGTCCCTATATCTCGCTCGACGATTTCACCCAAAAGGCCAGCGCAGCGGAACTTGAGGGCTTCTGGCGCGCGGTGGGTCAGGTCGCGCGTGAAGCCGACCTCGCCGCCGGCGGCTATCGCCTCATCAGCAACCACGGCAGCAACGCGCATCAGGAAGTGCCCCACTTCCATATCCACATTCTGGGCGGCTGCCGCCTCGGTCCGATGCTGGTGCGTAGCACCAGCTGAATCGGACCGATCTTAAAAAACCTCGGCGCCATGTTAACGCCGCGCGCATAAATTTCACCACACCCAAATGCCGTCCCCAGCAAAAAGCGCGCATGTCTGACATGCGCGCTTCATGATAGACAAAACAGCAATGACTACAATTTCAAGACTGGGGTGCAGGGCTTCCGTGACGGGTCACACGGCTTCGCAGGTTCCATGACTTCAGACTTCACCTCAGGCTTACCGCCGGGCACGCGCACATCCTTTGTCTTCATAGCTTCCATGACGATTCTCCCCAATGCTGGTTATCGAACCCGGAAAAATTATCACAGCCCCAGAGTCCGTCAATGGCAAACACCAAAATCAATAAAATAAGACTCGGGATCGCGCGCGATTCAGAACCTGACCCTGGAACACGCCAGAATTTTGCGCGCTATATCCTGAGTCACTTACAAGGTACGGATTCAATACGCGCAGTCTTGCCGACCATCATGGCGCCGTTGCTGCATCACAAAAAAAACGCGCGTGAAATAATCACGCGCGCTGTGCAACCCGTACAAGAAATTTAGAAAGAAGGTTCGTTTGTCTGGCCAGTCACACCGAGCCCGGACTTGGCCACAGGCCGTTGCGCTCCACCAAAACTATTCACGCCCATAATCATCGTCATGGGGCTGTTCGAAAACTCCCCGGCAAATATGCTCTGCGCGGCTTTATTATCCAACCGAGTCGTCCCCATAAGCGGCCTCCCCATTAATAAATAAAATCTGCCTTATGATTTTAATATATCACAGTAAAACGCGTTTTCCATGAAGTTTCTCTTAATTAGTTGCAACTTACCTAATGCTGGCAATTTTCTCAGGAACGCAAATCAACCGATTGATTCAGATACGTGATTCACGATTATTCGATCATGATTTATCCCCATTCTTGTTATTTTGTTTCTGTTTATTCGTAAAATAGTCATTAAGTTTCGTTTACATACCAAATTACATCCAGCTCCACCAAAAGCCGCAATTTTAACGAATTTTGTCGCGTTTTTTGCGGTATCGCCACTGCCCATCTTGCCGTCAGAATAGGCTTTGCGCCCCGCCCGACGGGGCGTAGGTTGCGCCCAACAACCTCATGACCCAGCAGGAACCTTTATGCGCCCGTCCTCCCGCCCCCCGCACCAGCTCCGCGCCATCAGCCTAACCCCCAGCTTCGCTAAATATGCCGAAGGCTCCTGCCTGGTGAAATTTGGCGACACCCATGTCCTTTGTACCGCCAGCGTAGATGAAAAAGTGCCCCCCTTTCTGCGCAATACCGGCCTTGGCTGGGTCACGGCGGAATATGGCATGCTGCCGCGGGCGACGCATGACCGCATGGATCGCGAAGCTGCCAAAGGCAAGCAGTCGGGACGCACCCAGGAGATCCAGCGCCTGATCGGCCGCGCGCTGCGCGCCATCACCGACCGCACCAAAATGCCGGAGATCCAGATCAAGCTCGACTGCGACGTGATTCAAGCCGACGGCGGCACACGCACCGCCAGCATCACCGGCGGCTATGTCGCGCTGGCGCTGGCCTGCAAGCGCCTGATGCAAACCGGGCGGGTGAAACAATGGCCGTTGACCGACAGCGTGGCAGCGATTTCCTGTGGCCTCTATCAAGGCACAGCCGTCCTGGATCTTGATTATGCCGAGGATTCCGACGCCGAAGTCGATGCCAACTTCGTTATCACCGGCACCGGCGGCATTGTCGAGATTCAAGGCACCGCCGAACAAAAACCCTTCACCCCCACGCAGTTTCAAGAATTACTGACGCTGGCGCAAAACGGCATCACGGAATTAACGGCGTTGCAGAAGCTCATTTTACAAGATTAGCGTCTGCCCTCGGGCTGAGGCTACATGGTCTCTGACATCATAATAATATATTGGTTGCCATATGCAGCGTTGCGCGAATAACACGGGCGCGTTCTATCGTCACAAAATACGGGAATTAGATTGTATATACACTACAATATTTCGTAAATACGCGGCATCCGTGTCTTGAAGATTGCAACGTATACTCATGTTCAGCTTAACGAAGAAACTGATTACGCTTTCTATAATTCTTTTTGCGTGTACAGCGCACGCAACTGAAGAGGGGATGTACCTATGCAAAACCCCTGAAATTGCAGGCAAGCTCTGGCAAGCAGCGAACCACGCTTCCAGCCTCGGAATCAGGCTTAAAAAAGATGTGCTGGATGACATTGCAACAAAATTCAGTTGTAACTACGAAGTTTCCCCAAGCATGAAACCCGTCAGTTACGAATCCGATATACTGGAAATCAAAGACGGCAAAATTAAAGGCTGGGTGCATATACAATTCTACATTTTCTACGTCAACCATAGTGCGCGTTAAGTCTATATAAAATGCCCCTTCCACGAGAAGGGGGAAATGCCGTTCATATTGGCAAGGAAATTTATTCTTCCACCAGGGTAGTATAAGGCCGCGCACTGATGCAAATACCAGCCTCCATTCGCCCCGTCGGCGCCGCGCATATTGAAGCCACTGTTTTTGCCAAAACCTTCGCCGATGCCATCATTCTCACTCATGACAATAAAATCCTGCTGCAACAGCGCCCTGCCGCATGGAGTCGCGCCGCAGGCTGCCTGACGACATTCGGCGGCCACATTGAAGCGGGTGAAACGCCGCCGCAGGCTTTAATCCGCGAACTCAAAGAGGAATTAGGCGCAGACGTCAAAGAAGCCGCACTCATCAGCCTCGGCGCGATTACCGAAGCCACCACCAACCACACCGAACTGGTGCATGGCTTTTTCTGGCATGACAGCGACAACACGATCACCGGCTGCTACGAATGCGAAGCCGTTTATTATGCGCGCATGGCCGGGGCACTGGCGCACCCCAAGATCATGGATTATGTGGTCTGGCACCTGCACATCTGTCGCGAACGCGGCCTGATTACCGCATGATTGCACCGCCCTCCTTTGCCGTCTATATTTACGAGCCCTTCTGCCTGAGTAAGTGTCCACGGCGGTCTGATCGTTGGCGCGGAGCGCCGACGTGAATCAGTCCGCCATGCCAGAAACCCTGCGCCCGCTTGCCGTCTATATCCACTGGCCTTTTTGCTTAAGCAAATGTCCATATTGCGACTTCAACTCCCACGTCCGCGATAAAATCGACCAACCGGCTTTCCGCGCCGCGCTGCTGCGCGAACTCGATCATTACGCCGCCTTGCTTCCCGACCGCACCATCAGTTCGATCTTCTTCGGGGGCGGCACACCATCGCTGATGGAACCCGTCACAGCGGCCGCATTAATCGCCCGCACGCGCCAGCTCTGGCCGCTTGTGCCCGATTGCGAAATCACGCTCGAGGCCAACCCCACCTCGGTCGAAGCCAAAAATTTCGCCGCGCTGGCCGAAGCTGGCGTCAATCGCGTTTCCTTGGGCGTGCAAAGTTTCGACGATGCGGTTCTGAAATTCCTTGGCCGCCAGCACAGCACCGCGCAGGCACAGGACGCCATCGCAACCGCCGCAAAATATTTTGCCCGCTATTCTTTCGATCTCATTTACGCCTATGCCGGTCAAACGCCGCAACAATGGGAACACGCGCTGCGCGCCGCCTTACCTTATGCGCGCGGCCATATGTCGCTTTATCAACTGACCATCGAAGCCAACACCGCGTTCCACACCCGCGCCGCACGCGGCGAAGAACTCACCGCCGCCCCCGACCCCGCCGCCGACATGTTTCTGTTGACCCAGAGCATCATGCGTGACGCCGGACTCACCGCCTATGAAATCTCCAACCACGCCGCGCCGGGGCAAGAATCGCGTCATAACCTGACTTACTGGCAGTACGGCGACTTCATCGGCATCGGCCCTGGCGCGCATGGCCGCTATGTTGACATGGCAGGCCAGCGTTATGCCGGGGTCGCCCGCAAAACCCCCGAAGCCTGGGCCGCGCAAGTGACAGAAACCGGCCACGGAGTGCAGGAACTGACCCTCATCGATCCCACCGTGGCGCAGCGCGAAGCCCTGATGATGGGGCTGCGGCTCACCACCGGCATTGCGCGTAAAAACTGGCAGGAAAAATTTGCCGCCGACATTGTCGCCTTCCTGCCGGCGGAGAAACTTCGCCGCGCGCAGGACGAAAACCTCCTCCGCCTGACCCCCACCCACCTGCACACCACCCCGGACGGGGCGGCGCGGCTGAACGCCCTGTTGCGCTACCTGCTGCCGGAAACATGACATCAGATGTATTGGGCAGCGCGTAGAAGTCCGGCCACAACCCTTCCAGCAACAATGCGTGCTATTCCACAGCCACACAGCAAGATTTTTTCATTCCAAGGCTCTTGCAAGCAATTTCCGGATTGACAGCGCAAAAGCGCCAGTGCCATGCTCCGTTCCTGGATATTGTGTTCTCCAGCATATGAGGCAGATGATGACCCCGCCCCCCACTGTTGAATTTCCAACTATTAAGGTCTCAGGTTTTGGCGATAATATTCAGGCTAGCGCGGGCGCCAGTCACACTGGAAAGTCATCCCTGGTATTTGCACCGGCAGTAACCTTGATGCGCGCACATGGGAACACGATCGTCGCCAGTCGATCAATAAATCAGGCCGGGCAGACCACTTCTCAGATTACATTTTCTCCGAAGCTGGCAATGGATGCCAGTACCGTCCTCCACGCACTGGACTGGTTCAAAAGAGGCGCACCCGCCGAAAAGATTACCGGCATTCAAGGCCCGGAATCGTTTAAAACCCTTGTTTCCGCCGCGGCGACTAAACTCGGCGTCCAAGTCACGCCCACCAATGGCTTAGAACCGACACGTCCTGCGATAGCAGCAAGGCCGACGACACCAGCGCCGCAGCCGGTTGTCACGGCCTGACCTCTCGCAGGGTCATTTAACGTCACGGCGTCCTACGGCGCGGATCGGTCTTTTCGCAGGCACAAGCCCAAGCCCAATTCAATGGGCATTATGTTACGTGGGTCTTGTCTATCCATGTGAAAATGTTCCCTGCGTTGTTTCTTTCGAACCGGGCGCCATCGGCGGGTTTATTCGCCGGAATTGCAGTTTAGAATAGTTCTAAATTACGCTTGGCAAGCCCCTGCGGACGTTCTATAACGTCCCCATGCCGCCCTGCGGCGCCGAATCATCTCCATCCACCTTTAACTGTAAGGAGTTTCCATGCTCACCGTCGGCGATAAATTTCCGTCCTTCAAAGTCAAGGCAACCGTCACTACCGACCCTAAAACCGCCTTCAAGGATGTCACCAACGCGACTTACAAGGACAAATGGCTGGTCGTTTTCTTCTGGCCGAAAGATTTCACCTTTGTCTGCCCGACCGAAATCGCTGCCTTCGGTAATCTGAACAAGGATTTCACCGACCGTGGCACACAGGTTCTGGGCGTCTCGGTGGATAGCGAATTCGTCCACCTGGCCTGGCGCAACAGTCACCCCGACCTCAAGAATCTTCCTTTCCCGATGCTGGCCGATATCAAGCGCGAACTGACTCTGGCGTGCGGCGTGATGCATGAAGAGGCCGGCGTGCCGCTGCGCGCCACCTTCATCGTCGATCCGGACGGCATCATCCGCTCGGTTACGGTCAATGATCTGAATGTAGGGCGCAACACACAGGAAACGCTGCGTACGCTCGACGCCTTGCAAACCGATGAGCTTTGCCCCTGCAACTGGCAGAAGGGCGAAAAGACTCTGAACGCCGCCTGATCCCGGCATCAAACGCCGGAGGATACGTCCAAATCCTGTCCTCTCCCCCTTCCGGGGGAGAGGACAGAGTTTCCCGGTGAACATCGTGAACCCGAAAACTCTTGATGAACGAATGGCGGTGCCTAGCGTGAGAATGTTTGGCCGCAACAATGTCCCCTCACAATAGCCTCCCCGCAATCATATCCAGTCGAGTCCCCCATGACCATCGCAACACTCCAGGAAAAAATCCCCGATTATGCGCGCGACATCCGGTTGAATCTCGGTGCGCTCACCACGATCGCCACGCTGAACCCGCAGCAATTATGGGGGACGATTGTCGCTGCTGCGGCAGCCACCCGCAACCAGGCGCTGCTGCATGCCGTTCTGAACGACGCCAAGCCACATCTGACCGCCGAGGCCGTCACAGCCGCCAAAATGGCGGCCGCGATTATGGCGATGAACAATATCTATTACCGCTTCACACATCTGGTCGCGAATGAGGCCTACAGGAATATGCCCGCACGGTTGCGGATGACGGCGCTGGCCAAACCCGGCGTTGAGCGACTGGACTTCGAATTATGGGCGCTGGCCGTCTCGTCCATCAATGGCTGCGGCATGTGCATGGAATCGCACGAGCATGAAGTGCTGGCCAAGGGCGCAACACCCGAGATGGTGCAGGATGCGATCCGCATCGCCGCTATCCTGCACGCAGTCGCCGTGACGCTGGAAGTTGAACAGGCTGCCTAAACCTTGCCGCGCGCACCCGAAAGCATAAGCCGGAATCCCGGCTTATGTTCACGGATTACTGAATATGAACGTTATTGATCACAATCGTGGCCGGAGCTCCGTCATCCAGTGACGAGCCGGTACACACGCCGTTCTTCTGCACCATAAAGCTCCCGTTGATGGTCTGAGCACGCCGGTAGCAGGGCGGACAGAAGGTATTTGGCGCCGCTGCCGGCACGAGGGACTTGCTGAAGCTCAAGCCGGAAGCGTTGTTGGCCAGAGTTAAGTCCTGCGCCGCATTATCGCTGCTGATAATATCCGTCCCGTTCCAGGTGACGGTGCCGCTGACCGCGCAGGTTCCGCCGCCAAAATTGATGCTCTGCGCCGGGATGGTTTCGCTTCTGGGCACCCCCGCCACAGTTCCCGTACAGGCACTGCAAATATCGGCCGAGCAAGACGCGGTCGACGTGCCGACGCAATCCCAGGTCCAGGGGCCGCTGCCCGCCACGGCTGACGGAACACCCGTGCTGCACAAATTGGCGTTCGGCCTTGCCGGAATGGTCGTGCCATCCGTCGTGCCGCAAGCCCCCGGCCCAGTTGCCGTAGGCCGGGTGGCGATACATGCGGCGGTCGCTCCGCCGCTGCCGCTGACGCAACTCCAGGTCCAGGGACCTGTGCCGATCACGGTTGTCGGCGTGCCTATACTACACAAATTGGCGGTCGGCGCCAAAGTCACCTGTGATCCGTTGGCGACGCCGCATACGCCGTCATTACCCGATCCTGAGCCGCTGCTTGACGTTGCATGACAGGCTGTCGGCGGTGTTCCGGCCATCCCCTGACACGTCCATGACCAGCCGAAAGCCGACGCCGTCACCTCACTTCGCGATCCGTAATAACAACGGCTGGCGGGGGTGGTTGGCTCCGAACTCTGCTGTGTATTGTGCGCCGTGCCGCAGATGCCGGGCTGGGGGTTAACATAAATATAACAGGTTTTATTGAAGATGCTGTTGCTGCCCAGGCAGGTCCACTGATACCTGTTGGGCTGTCTCGAATGGAACGACTGACCCGCAGGTGTCCCGCTGCTGCATAATGTGCTCACTTCCGGCACGACGCCGCCACTCAACAGTTGGCCTTGCTTATAGCCACAAACACCGTGTATCCCCAACGGATCATAGCCTACCGCACAATCCGCGGTCGCGCCCCCGGCAGGCCCCGGACATTGATAGGTATAAGCCGTGCCGGCTATCGTCTGATTGATGGGAGTCATGCCCCATCCGCACGCATTGGCAGGCAGTGGATCGGTTGGCGTTACGACGAAATTTGTCGCATTATAGGTGCATGTTCCATCCTGAGGCACAGCCGTCGTCGCACAATTGATGGTCGTGCCGCCATTGATCCCTTGGCATTGCCATTCCCAATGTGCCGCTGCGGGAACCCAGACGGGAGGAGCCACCAGCGTACTGCCATATTCGCAAAGTTCATTGCTCGGAACTTCGCTCGCCGTATAAATGTTGCCAAGCGACAGCCCATCCATGCCACACACGCCCGGCTGTGGTCCATTGATGTCGATTTTTTCACAAGAGCAGAGCATGGATCCGTTGCAGGGAAGCGCGCCCGCACAGGTCCATAACCACGCCTTAAGACCCCCACCTTCCATGGCGTTACCATAGGTCACCGCTGACGGTGTTCCTACATCGCACAGCCCCGCGATCGTGGGTGGTGTGGTTCCTGCCGTATAATCTTCAGAGCCGCAGTCCCCTTCAAAAGTTCTACTTGCCGCGCAAGCCGTGTCGGCGCCGCCATTTTCTCCGGCGCAGCTCCAGTTAAAACTGCTGGGGCTTGTGATCAGTCCTGCTGCCGTCAGCTGCGTGCCGTTGGCGCATAATTCCTCACCCGGATAAGTACCAGGAATCCAGCTGAAGTCCGAGCTCTCAAGCCCATGGCCGGGGCCACAAACACCATCGAGCTGCGTCCCTTGCCGATAGGCAAGACACCCGTCCGTGTTGCCGCTGCTGTCGGTGCATGTCCAGCTCCATGGACTTGCCGCCGACCCCGTGCCGCCGATGACGCTCGGCGTACCGCCGGAACACAACTCCACAGCCGTCGTCGGCATTCCGGGTAAACGTCCGAAATTCGCCGCACCACAACGTGCCACACCAGAATTCGTATCCGTATTCGCCGCGGTACAGGTCGCGGTCGCCCGCAGCGGCGTACCGAGGCAGCTCCATGACCAGTATGTGCCATGATTCACCAGATTCGACATGACGCTGCCCGGGATACAAAGCAATTTCTCCTGCTCCAATGCCGTCATGGTCAGGGGCGAAACACCGGTTGCCGGAACGCTGGCGCCGCAGGCGCCGTCAAGCGGGGTGCAACTGCCTTCTTCAAACGTCTTGACCCAACTGCCGCCGTCGCAAACATACGTCACTTTATAGTTGATCGTGGCGTCGCCAAGCAGCGCCGCCGCATCCAGCACGTCGGAAACGTCGTTATGCGCGCCGTGATCGCCAGCACCGCCGCTCCGCATTCCAAGCAAGCGTTTGCCCAATTGGATTGGATTGCCCGTCACCGGGTCAAACGCCGGTAGTCCTGCAGCTCCGACATGGATGCCGTTATAAATCTGGTTGGCGCAGACCGTTCCGACTTGAGGGAGACAGCACTTATGGATGCTCAAACCCTGCGTCACGCCATCTGGGCTTCTCGCCCAGGCCAGAAATTTGCCCCATTCCTCGGCGGTTTTCCAGGGCACGAAATAATCAAGAGAGCCCGTATTATGAATCGTACGACACAACGCATTGGCCTCTGCCGGCGGGCTATAAATGCTGGCGCCCGGAACGGCGGAACAGTCCGGCACTGTGCTGTCCGGATTGCCGCAATCCGTTGCCTTGATCGTCACCCGGCCATCGCCCTTGTCAAGACGGCTGCAATCTCCGAGGCGCACACCGTTGATATCGGTGCAACCATTATCGACGGTTTGTGCCAAAGCCTGGGCTCCGGACAGCATAACCAGCCCAAAAACGGCCAGAGCGCAAAAACGAAGCTTCGACAGCGTTCTGGTCATTTTGTACCCTGGGCTAAAGGCCAATAAAGTCATTTATAAGTCCAGACCGCTCAGTTAATCTGAACGTTGTTAATCGTAATCGTCACCGGATTCCCGTCATCCAGCGACCCGGTGCAGGCGCTGCCACTCTTCTGCACTGTAAAGCTGCCAGAGATCGTCTTGGCGCGCCGGTAACAGGGCGGGCAGTATCTATTTGGCGCCGCTGGCGGGACGACGGATTTGTAGAAGGTCAGGGCGGCGGCGTTGTTGGCCAGAACCAGATCCTGTGCCGCGTTATCACCGCTCAAACTGTTAACCTGGGTCCAGTTCACCGTGCCGTTGACGGTGCAAGTCCCGCCGCCATAAGTGATGGCCCGATTTGTGAGCGCGTCGCTCTTGGCCACCGCCGGAAGGTCGCCCGCGCACACATCGCAAAGATTGGCCGAACAAGACGCTGTCGTGGTTCCAACGCAATCCCATAACCACGGCCCCGAGCCAGTGACCGAGCTGGGAGTACCCGACGCACAGAGGTTCGTGTTAGGCTGCGATGGAATTGCCGTGCCATGGGTGGCGCCGCATTGTCCCTCTCCCACCGATGTCGGCGTATTGGCGATACAGACATCGGTCGTCCCGGTGCCCGTCCCCGGACAGCTCCAGGTCCAAGGCCCGCTGCCCGATACCGCCGTCGGCGTACCGACGCTGCATAGATTGCTGGTCGGCGCGGTGTTGGTTATCGACCTGTCGGCACTGCCGCACACGCCGTTGGTGCCGGTAGGAGGCGTGCTCCCACTGCTATATATGGTGGTGCATGGCGTCGGTGTTGTTCCCACTGTCCCTTGACAGGTCCAGGTCCAGATCGGGCCATGCCCGCCTGCTACTTTGCTGGGCGCACCGTAACTGCAAAGTTTCCAAGGGGACGGACTCTTGGCCAGCTGCGTATTATGAGCGCTGCCACAAACCCCGGTTTTCACAAACCCCGGATTATACCCCACCTTGCATGCGGCGGTCGTCCCGCCCCACACGCCGGGACAATCATAGGCATAGGTCGAGCCTTCAATTCTCTTATTCACAGGGGTTTGCTCTAACCCGCACGCATTGGCCGGCAGCGGCGTCGTGTCCGTCACAGTGAAGTTACTGACGGTAAAATAATTGCAGTTACCACTCTTTGCCGTATTCTTGGTCTGACAATTCACGGTTCCGCCGCCATTTGCCCCCTGACAGGTCCATTGCCATTGCGGTGGTAATATTGTGTCGTTCCAGGTGGGGCCACTGCTCACCGTATTGCCCGTGGCACAAAAATTGAAGTCGTATTTGGTGGGAGGGGTCGTTTTGTACCAACCATAACTGGCACCCCATCCACATATGGCCGGCTGCGCCCCGTTCAAATCATATTTCTGGCAGTAAACCCTATGCCCCAGAGCGTAACATGTGCTGGGCGTATTGCAGGGGGGTGTCACTGTACCGATACAACTCCACATCCACGACATACGGCCGTCATTTTGATAGTCCGGACCATAGGTAACGGCTGTTGGCGTTCCTTTGTTACACATACCAGCTACGGCCGGGTTGGGGGGCGTCGACCCCGATGTTGTGTCAACAGTTCCACACCAACCAATATAGCCACCCGTACTCAATTCAGCCAAACATGCTTTGTCGATGCCGCCCCTTTCGCCGGCGCAGGTCCAGCTCCAGCCGCTGGAGGATTGGGTCACGGTGCCCAGAAGTTGCGTGCCGTTGCCACAAAGCGCTGCTCCGGTTCCTGGACTCCAGTTGGCATCAGTCGTTTTGGTACCGTTGCTGGTGCCGCACAACCCATCTATCAGCGCCGTATTCGAAAAAGCACGGCAGCTCTGGGAAGACCCGAAAGTGCCGTTACAGACCCAGGCCCACGGATCCGTCTGCGTTCCGGTGCCGTTCACGGCGGACGGTGTGCCCAATGTGCAAAGTTGCGCCGCCGTTGTCGGTGGGCTTGCCAGGCGCCCAAAAACGGCGGTGCCGCACTGGGCGCTGCCGTTGTTAATTTCCAGACTCGGCACAGTGCAGACCGAGTCTGCCCGACCGGGCGTGCCCAGACAATCCCAGGTCCAGTAAGTCCCGTGATCGGTCAGGTTCCGCATCACACTGCCGGTGGTGCAAAGCAGATTTTGTTGCTGCAACTCTCCCAGTTGATTAGATGTCACACCACCCGATGGCACGCTGGCGCCGCAGGCGCCGTCAAGCGGCGTACAACTGCCTTCTTCAAAGGTCTTGATCCAGTTGCCCGCATTGCAGACATATGTCACCTTGTAATTGATGGTGCTGTCGCCCAGCAGCACGGCCGTATCCAGCATATTGGACACGTCAGTCTGGGCGCCGTAATCACCAATGCCGCCGCCGCGCACACCAAGCACTCTTTTGCCCAGCTGGATTGGCGTGCTGGTTGTCGGATCCAAAACTTGCAATCCTGCAGGTCCGATATTTGTGCCGTTATAGATCTGGTTGGCACAGACCGTGCCGATTTTGGGCTCACAGCATGAATGGATGCTCAAACCACGCGCCGCACCCGGACCTTGCGCCCAGGCCAGAAACTTGCCCCATTCCTCGGCCGTCTTCCAGGGCACGAAATAATCCAGAGAATCCCCATTATAAATTGTGCGGCACTCCGCACCGTCTTCCGTCACCGGGTCGTAAATAGCCGCAGTGGCAGTGGAACAGTCCGGCACAGTGCTGTCCGGATTGCCGCAATCCGTCGCCCTGATCGTCACCCGACCATTGCCTTTATCAAGACGGCTGCAATCTCCGAGGCGCACACCGTTGATATCGGTGCAACCATTATCGACGGTTTGCGCCAAAGCTTGAGCTCCGGACAGCATAACCAGCCCGAAAACGGCCAGAGCGCAAAAACGAAGCATCGTCGGCATCTTGATCATTTTGCACCTTAGTTGGGTTGATCGCCATATTTTATTGCCTTCAAACCTAAAAAATCCTTAAACCCTGCCCAAAAATTAACATCTCCATCCGTATTTATGCCACTTGCCCGCTGTCAGGCCGTGCTCCGACACGCGTTTGTGTTGCCAGGGCGCCATGATTCGGTTAATTTCTGTTTTATCTAAATTGCCCGGTATTTCTCCCATGCCGGGTTCATTCCCAAAACAAGGACAGACACTATGCAGAATTTGGTGCAACGGCTTTCAATGAAGCAGTGCCTGACGCTCACCGCCATTCTCGTCGGTATGGGCGGTCTATCTGTCCCGGCGGCCTATGCGGCGCAGAATCTCCAGCAAGCCGCAGGAGCCTCCCAGACCCAGAGCACCGCGTCACGATCCGCCGCCAAGCCGACGCTGGGTCATTATATCTCCGTCAAGGAAATCGCCGCCCTGCCCGCGCCACGCGCCAACAAATCTTCGACCATACGTACAGACATTCTGCATATTATCGGATTCCAGACTTATGCCGCGCCCGAAGAAATCACCGCCGCGCGGGACGAACAGAATCTGCGCCCGGAACATTTGGTCAGCGTCATCGATAAAAATGTTTCGCAGACGGAATTGCCGTTGACTTTCGCCTTACTCGATCGTGTCGCCGCGGATGTCAGCGCGGTCACGCGCGCCGCCAAAAAGCGGTGGCGCACCACGCGCCCCTATCAGCTTGACCGGCGCGTCAAGTTGCTGGTCGATCCGCTAGCTCCCGACAATTATGGCTATCCCAGCGGCCATACCAGCCTCAGCCTGGTGTGGGCCGACATTCTGGCCGAACTCGATCCTGCCGCCGCAGCGCCGTTGCAGCAGCAAGCCGCCCGCATTGCCATGCATCGTGTGCTGGCGGGCGTGCACACCACCCAGGACATCACCGGCGGCAAGAAGCTCGGCACGGCGATCCTGGCAGCACTCAAGACCAAGCCAGCTTTCCAGAGCGATCTGGCCGCCGCCCGTGCCGAATTCACGGCCTGGCGCGCCGCGACCGCCCCGTCCGGGCGCAAGAACTGGAAATCTTTCAAATCACGCGTCACGAAATAACGCTCTGACGCGCGCCCACGGCCACGCTCCGGCACAGCGACGCCGGCGAGGAATGATGCCTCAGTTTGAATATAGCTTACCATTATAGGGCGTCATACCGGCGCAAGCCGGTATCCAGCACCCGAAAGCGCAATGAGAACAAGCAACAGGAGATGGATTCCGGCCTTCGCCGGAATGACTCTTAGCTATTTTGGTTAAGCTATATTCAAACTGGGACACTACCCGGCGAGGACTTGTTTTCATGCCCGTCCCCAGCCATGATTGGCTAGCGAATCAAGGGGTTGCCCACAACCGAGGCATAAGGGGCGAGGGAGTTCATGAAGATCGGCATTATCGGCGCCGGATGGTATGGCTGCCATCTGGCCAGTGTTCTGCGGCAGCGCGGTCATGAAATCACGATTTTCGAGGCCAGCGACGGCGTTCTTAATCGCGCCTCCACGCTGAATCAGGCACGGCTGCACGCCGGCTATCACTATCCGCGTTGTTTCAGAACCCGCAGCGAAACCGCGCAGTGCTTCACCCGCTTTCTGGCCACTTACCCGCAATTCACCAAACCCATCGCCGAAAATGTTTATGCCGTCTCGGACGCCAATTCAATGATGGACTTCTGGACATACACCCAGACCATGCGGGCGCTGAACCTGAAATTCGTCGAAGCCAATCCGCTGAAATATCATTTGGCCAATGTCGAAGGCTGCATGACCACCGAAGAACGCAGCCTTAATTTTCCGGTGGCGCAGGAATATTTCCGTGCCACGCTGGCCGCGTCCTTGCGCCTTGATCACGCGGTCAAGGAGGTCAAGGAACTGGGCAACCGCGTCCAGATCGATGGCGAGATTTTCGACCTGGCGATCAACTGCACCTGGTGCGCGCTGAATACTTACAGCGGCCCCCATACCCTGTTTTTCGAGCCAACCACTTTGTTCTATTACGAAGCCACCGAACCCTTCTTCGGCGCGCTCACCACCATGGACGGAGCGTGTTTCTCGATCTATCCCTTCGCCGACAATGTCTATACGCTGTCGCATGTCGGGCTGACGCCGCGCGGCCAATTCAACACTTTTGCCGAAGCTGATCACATCAATAACGCGCTGACCGCGACTTTCATCCACGATATCCGCGAACGCATGGTTTCGGAAGTGTTGCGCGAATTTCCGTCCTTCCGCGATCGGTTCCAGTTCGTCGGCGTGCAGCGTTCGGTCAAAACCAAATTCGTCAATGCCCGCGCCAGCCGCCGCACCATCGTCGCCCGCTACGGCAATGTCGTGACCGTTCTGTCCGGCAAGATTGACACCATCTTCGTCGCTGAAGACGCGATTTTGGAGATGCTTCACCCCGAAGAAATGGACGCGCGCCGGGCGCAGCAACAGGCCGTGGCATGAACGGCAAAGCAGCGCTGATTGGCGCAACGGGGTTTGTCGGCTCTTATCTCCGTAGCGACGGCGGTTACACGCACTTTTACAATTCCACCAACATAGATGACATTCGCGGCGAACAATTCGACCGCATCACCTGCGCCGGTACTTCGGCCGTCAAATGGCGCGCCAATGCCGACCCGGAACAGGATCGCGCCGGCGTAGAAAAACTGCGCGCGGCGCTGGAGCAAACCCGCGCCGGACATTTTTCCCTGGTCTCCACCGTCGATGTCTTTTTCACGCCGCACCAAGTCGATGAAACCACGCCGGTCACGACCACCGGATTACACTCCTATGGCCTGCACCGTTTTGCGCTGGAAAATTTTGTGCGCAGCCACTTCCCGCACGCCAGCATCCTGCGCTTGCCGACCATATACGGCCCCGGCTTAAAGAAAAATCCGCTCTATGATCTTTTACACCGGCATCGCACCGACCAGATTCCGCGCGAGGCCGTGTTCCAATGGTATCCTGTGCAGCGGCTGCCGCAGGATTTACAACGCGCCACGGAAATTCCGCTCGTGCATCTGGCGACGGAGCCCCTACCGATGGCGACCTTTCTGACTCGTCTGTTCCCCGACCAACCCGAAGCCGGCAAAGCCGGGGCGGCGGCAGCCTATGACATGCGCACCATCCACGCGCAAAAATTCGGCGGCGCCGGCCACTATATCGCCGACACGGAAACCGTCATGCGCGACCTCGCCGCCTTCATCAAAGATTCGCGTACCGCCCTGGCCAGCTGATGCCCCTCGCCATCTCCAACATCCTTTGGCCGCCGGATCTCGATGATGCGGCGCACGCCGCCGCCAAAACCGCCGGAGCCGACGGCATCGAGGTCGCGCCGACACACATTGCCCCTTGGGCTGAACTGACGCCGGAGAAACTCCGCAGCTTTCGCCGCAAACTCGCCGATACCGGTCTCATCATCCCTTCATTGCAGGCGATCCTGTTCGACCGACCCGAAGCAAAACTTCTCGCCGACACCGCCGCTTATCAAATCTTCGCCGACCATATTATCATGGTCGCGGCCTATGCTGCCGATCTCGGCGCAACCAAAATGGTCTTGGGCGCGCCCAAGAACCGCCGCCGCACAAACCTGTCCGTTACTGAGGCCATGCATTTGGCAGCAGAGCGGTTGCGTCCCCTGGCCGCGCGCGTGCATGCGCATGGTGTTGCGCTGGTGCTGGAACCTGTCCCGACTGACTATGGCGCGGATTTCATCCATACCGCCGCCGAAGCCGCAGCCCTTGTCCGCAGCGTCAACCACCCCGGCCTGCGCCTGCATCTCGACACCGGCGCGCTGATCATCATGCAGGAGGACCCCGCCACCATCGTCGCGCAGCATGCCGACATCCTCGCTCATGTCCATGTCTCGCGCCCGGCGCTCGCCGCCGTGACCGAAGCCCTGCCGCTTGACCACGCCCTCGCCACCGCGCTGGCCGCTGCGCGTTACCGGGGCTGGATCAGCATTGAAATTTCCACCAAAGACAATGCGCGGGAATGCCTGCAGCAGGCCATCGCCGTGACCCACGCCGCCTATGCACCGGTGCTGGCACGATAAGACTGTTCTAACCCGCTATTTGCTCCAGCGCCGCCGTCATCTGCCGCGCGCCGTCAACGATCATGCCGACCATGTTCTTGGGGCCGAATTGTGCCATCACGGCCTGCCGCCCGGTCTGCGCCGCAGCCTCCGCCGCCGCCAGATCGCCGATCACACCCAGCAATTGCTCATCCAAAGGCCGCTGCCAGTCAAAGCGCGTCAGCGCCGGGGTCGCGCCGAACACCTGATCCAGCACCGCATTACCGTCGCTGATGACGCAGCCCCCCAGCGCCATGCCGTACAATATGCGTTCATGTACGATATCGCCGCCATAGGGGTTGGTGTTGCAGATAAATTGCGCCTGTTCATACAGGCTGACGGTATCCCACGAAGTCGTGCTGGGAGAAAATTCCGCCCGTGCGCCGGTGCGGTCAATGGCATCCCAGCCATCGCCGATAATCACCGCACCCGGCTGAAACTTCAGCCAATTGACAAAATCAATCGCGCGGCGCCGCCGCAGCCATGTATCCATCACCTGCGCCAGACCCCAGAACAGATTGTGATGCTGCCCGCGATCAAGCTTCTCCCGGTCAAAGATTTCCTGCACCAGGGCGCCGAGCAGCAAGTTTGGATCGTGGCACGCGCGGCGCAATTGGTCAAAGGCGGCATCGCGCACACGCGGGATCAGGGCATGGAGCTGCCGCTCCGGCTCATCAAGCGTCGCGCCGGTTTTCAAAAACAGCAGCCGGATTGGCCGCGCGGCAAAAGCCCGTTGCGACGCCGGCGGAACCTGCAAAAGTTCATAGGGCAACAACGCCGCGATTTGCGCGCTGGGCAGATAACGGTTCTTGGTTTCAAGAAAAGACGGAAAGAAATAGAAATTGGCGACAAAGGGGCTGTCATTGCTGTGATTGGCTGGATTGTAACAGGGATTGTCGTGGTGCAGACACAAAAACGGCGTCCGCGCCGCCGTCCATAAATTCACGCCGCCGTCTGCTTCCAGCCGCGATCCGACGCCTTGAATACCGAAGGCGAAAGCAACATCGCCGTTCTTCAGCCGCTCGCCCAGATGCCAGACCCATTGCGGGTCAGCAATATCGACCGTCATCGCGTCATAGCCGTGATGGCGGATGCTCTGACAATACATTTCCGTCGCATTGTGCAAAATCCGGTTCGCATGCGTATGCACAATACCGAGAACGACGTTTTTTGCCACAAGACCTCCCTCAACTCCCACCCGATGCGCTTCAGCCTGTCTGATGAATCTTCTGTAACGCCGCCCCGAAAGCCTGTTGGCTCCGGCTGCCGTCAAAAACCGACGCCCGGCGCAAATTGTCCCGCCCGAGCTTACGCGCCACGGCGGCGGCAAAGGGCGCATCGGTCAGAATGCGTACCCCCAAAGCGACGAATTCCGGCACCGTCGTAACCGCCAGTTCCGGGCAGTCAACGGTCTCCAGAATAGCCGCCGCCTGACGGCAGCGCAGTTGATAATCGGCATTCAGCACCACCGGCGGCGTCCCGGCATAAATCGGATCAAGAATGCTGTTTGCCCCCGCAAAGGGAAAGAAATCCAGATAAAGATCGGCCAGTTTGACAAGGCCGAATTGCCGGCTGCGGCTCGACTCCGGCACGATCACGATCCGCTCCGGTGGCACGCCCTTGGCGGTCAGCGTGGCGGCAAAACGCTGCCAGAAGATATTTTCCTGATGGTGCAACGCCCCGCCGGGCATCAGCACGAAATACAGATCATCGACCTGTTTGAGAATATCGCAATAGGCGTCCAGCGCCTCCTGCCGCAATTTGACCAGAATGGTGTTGCCGCAGGTCATGATCTTGCACTCCGGCGGCAACCCAAGGTCTTCCCGGCGCACCGGCTCCGGCGTGACGGAAAAATAGGCGTCGAAATCATAGCAGAAAGGCAGCGGATCGATATAAACGGCGCGTTCCGTGAAATGGCTGCCGGCAATGGCCGGATCATCCAGCAACCGCGAGGTGATGATATGATCCATGGCTGGAATGCCGGTGGTGGCATTATTGAAATAGGCCGTCACCTGCCGCCGCGCCACCCGGTGATAGGCGATTTCCGCCGGTCGTCCCAGCAAAGTGGTGTCGTAAGGATCGACGCTGAACAGAATATCGATATCCAGCGCGCGCAGCTGTGCCATCGATGCCGCATCCGGCCCGTCAAGCGTGACGATTGTATCAAAAAGCGCCGCACATTCCGGGCGATGCTTCACGATCCAGCCCGACGGCACTTCCGACGGCAGGCAAATCAGCGTTTTTTTGAACTGCTTCCGATCCAACCCGCCGATCAAGGGGGCAAAGGCCGGCAATCCATGCCCGTGCGAGTCGAGATAGGAGGCCAGTACCGCGAGATGAATCGGCTTTCCCGGCAACGGTGGCGCAAAGCGCCAGTCAAGCGGCCGGCCATGGCGACGCAAATAACGTTCCGCCAGCTGGCCATAGCCACGGCGCAACCCGATCAGATTGGTGGTCGAGCAGGTCAGTTCAACCGACCGGAACTGCTGAAAGATCGCGGCGCTGACGCTGTCTTCCAAAGCCGGGTGCACCTTGCCCCCGGCAAGCTGGGCAAACAAATCGGCATAAAAATCAATTGCCCGGTGGATGGTGGGCACATCGTCGAGCACAAGGGACACATTGACGCTGACTGCGGCGGCCATCGCTCCCCAGGCAAATTCCTGCAACAAATCAAGCCGCAAAAACGGCAGGCGCGCCACCGGCGCATACAGGAGAGCGATCAGAAACCAGGTGCTGTACGCGACACCGTCGCCTTGTTGCACCGCTTCCGCCATCGTGGCCAGAGCCTGATCGTATAATTCCTGTTCGATGTCATCAAGGACAGTGCGTTCCGGCCGCCCAAGAATCGTAAAATATTCCCGCGCCATATGACCGAATGCTGTCGCCTGATTGGGTGGACGCTGGTGGGCGAGCAGAACGGCGGCGATGATCGCCCGGTCGCGGGCAAGCGCTTCCCGGGCGTGGGAGAAATTGTCCCGGTGGCGGGCAAGGGCAGAGGCATCAAGCGGAGCAGCAATCGGCATACATTTCCTGTCTGGAAAAGTCGGTTCACGCGCAAGCAAGTCGTTGCGCCCCGGACGCCGGAGCGGCCGGAACGATCCTGCCGGATCTGGGCCGCATGCGCCAAAGAACAGCCCTAGCATAAGCCCATGTCGCGCCGTGTAAATAAAAAACCGGCCTGGCCGCGCCGCCACACCTTTCTGATTTCGCGCAGCAGCCTGTCCCGTCCGCCATCACGCCTGTTTTCTTGAATCTTTTGTTATGTTATGGGCATATTTCTGGATTCAATATCGGTAGCCGAGGCATGATGGCGCAACAGACCGGCCTGAAGACCGCCCGGCGCGGCGGACACATTACTTTTCCGGTCGCGGATGAGTTGCAAGGCCAAAGCGCCACCATCGCGCATTATCGCGTCACGCGACAAGATATCGACGCCGAACTTATGGCGCAAACCGCCGCCCCGCCGGGTTCCCTGCTGCACCGCGCCTGCGCCTGCATCAAGACGGCGGCACGGCGGCTCCCCCTGACCGAGGCCGAAACCGACCGCGCCCGCACCTTGCTACAGCACGTCGCCACTGCCGCGGCCAGAAACGATCCGGACGCCTATAACCGCGCTTTCGCGGCGGCGGCATTATATCTGGTGCTGCCGCAGATTGACGCCGCCCCGCCGCCCGACCTGCTCCAGCCCTGGATCGCGCAGATTCTCAGCGCCGCAGTCACCGATAGCGCGCTGGTGAGCGTCGGCGACGACGACGCGGCGACCCAGACGGCGCTGCGCTGGTGCATGGAGTTTGCCCGTGCCATGCAGGCCGCGCATGAGCGCGGCGTTCTTAAGGGTGGCGTCGAGGTCTGGCAAAAACAATGGCTGCCCCTGCTCGGCTTTGACATTACGACGCTCAATTTTTATTCAACGCAAAATAATCTCAAGGATTGCGTCACGCTCTTTGGGCAGCTGCGCGCACAGGCTTTTGCGGTGACGCCGCCGCTTTCCGACGGCCACGCCCTGCGTGTCATCGGCGACATTCCCGCCCGTTCAACCCGCGATCCGCGCTGGCGTGTCGCGCTGTTCTGCAGCCACCCGACCGCGCACGGCCACGGCCTGCCGCATTTCATCTGGTGGCTGGCCTGTCTTGACCGCACGCGCTTTGAACCGATCCTCGTTCTGCGCCAAACGACGGACAATTCCCTGGCGATTGAAAACTGTCTGCGCCATTATCCGGTGCTGGCCGACTATGCGCCGATCATCGTCGTCGATGATGGTTCATTGCCGCAACTGGCGCGGTTTGATTTCGATCTTTTGTACAATTTCGACGATCTGTGCCGGGGACGCAGCGAACGTCCCGGCTATCTGCGCCTCGCCCGCAACCAGGTCACCGCTTTCTATACACCGGCGACAACGGGCTGCCCGGAAATGGATTATTTCATCACCTCGCCCGCGCTTGATCCGCGCAACCGTGGCGCCTTCACCGAACAAGTGGTACTCAGCGACGGATTGCCTTTCTGCTTTCATTACGCAGGCTATTTCGGCATCACGCCGATACAGACTCTCCGCGATGACGATATTCCCGCCGACGCCATAATTTATACGATGGGGGCGTCAATGTTGACCAAATTGCGCCCGGAATTTCTCGACGCGCTTCTGGAAATCATGCGCCGCACGCCGGGCTCTTATTGCATCGCCATGCCCGCCACGCCGGTGGAAGGGCGACAGCACCTCAGTGACCTGGTCGTGCGCCGTTGCGCTGCGGCCGGGATCGCGCCGGAACGATTCCGCTTTGGCGCGGTGGTCAACCGCGCCCTGCTCTACGGCATGATCGGCTATAGCGATGTTTTCCTGGACTTCTTCCCCTTCAGCGGCACGAACAATATCCTCGACCCGATTGCCGTCGGCACGCCCTGCGTCACTTTATGCCCGCCCGACGGCTACAGCCGCAATCGCATCGCCGGCGCAATCCTGCGCGCGCACGGTCTGGACGGGCTGGTGGCGGCGACGCCCGCCGAATTTATTGATCTTGCGGTCAAACTCGGCAAGGATCGCGCGCTGCGGCAGGTCTATAAAGCCAAAATGGGTCGCGCTGTGCTGGAAAGCGGCCCGCTTTGCGACGGTTCTGCCTTTGTGGCGCGCATGGAACAGGTTATGACCGATATTCTGTCGGCGCCCACCCGAAAGGCAGCCCATGCTTGACGACGTCCGCGCGCGGCTCGACCGCGATTTCAGCGATTTCAACCATCCCTGGCCGGGGCTGGAGTTGGAGTCGCACCTGCGCGATTTTATTTTCGAATCTTTTGCGCCGTCGCTTCCCGCCGCGCCGACCGGCAACGCCCTTGCCATCGGCCTGCAACATGCCCGTGAAGTGACCCTCATGGGGCGTCATTTCCAGTATCAACGCATCCTCAACCCGCCCGGACATGTGCTCGACCTGCTGGCGTATAACGCGCCGGATTGCGCTTTTGATCTGGCGTTCGGCCCGCCCGACGCCTTGTCTTCCTACGGCATATTCGATGCTGCCTTCTGCCTGCACAGCTTCAACAATTTCACCCATCCTGAAGCTGTTCTGGCCGCAGCATGGGACGTCCTGCCCAAGGGCGGGAAATTGTTCACGGCGGTGCAGAACGCCGGCGCCGGCTCGCGCCGCATGGCTTTGTCGATGGGGCTGATTCAATCCCTGGATCAGATTTTTCCGAACGGTATTCAAAAACGTTTTCTCGATCTGAACGGATTGCGCTCTTTGGTCCAGAATGCCGGATTCAAGGTCGTGGATACTGGCGGCGTCCTGCTCAAGACCTTCACCGAAGCGCAAATCGCCGCGCTTTATGCCGAAAATCTGGTCGGCACACCCTATCTGCGCGCGCTTTACATGCTGGGGCGGGATTATCCTGAATTATGCGCCAGCGTCTATGTGGTGGCCGAGAAGCCGTGATGACTCGCGAAGTTTGACCAACGCCGCCGCTAATCCGGCAACCGCCCCTGCAGCAGCTCGAGCGGAAATTCACGCCCCGGAAAATCCACGACATGCAGCTTGATCCCGCCGATGCGCGCCAGCTCGTCGAAACAATTCACCGTCCAGTTCCACGCCGTGCTGCGCAACACCACGACATCCGTGCCGGGTTGCATGAACATCATATTCGCCAGCGATGCCCCCTCCAGCGCCACCAGCGTCCGGGTATCGGCAAACATGGCGATCTGATCAGCCAGGGTCAGGTGATCGGGAACGATAATCTCGTAACCCTGCGCCGCCAACATGGCTTCAAGCTGCCGCTCATTATGCGGACTGCGTACGATATTGCGGCGCGAGGTGTAAATCCGCCGCGTCGGCGGCTTAAGGGCATCGGCGGCCGGCACGCGCAGCCGCTGCCGCACAAAGGCGATCCCGGCATCATCCAGCGCCATATCGTAATGCCAGAATTCGCTCAGCATCGGCGTGTTGAAACGCCGCACGCGCTCCAGAATCGTGCGCGGCGTCAAACAATAGGCCTCGCGGATAATCGCGCTGCGGCATTCGCCGATGCTGACCAACCGCTCCGCTCCATAACCGGCGCGCGCCAGCGCCTCGCGGATCGTCGGCAGCAACGCATCAACCACCAGAATTTTAAAATCGCGCCCCAGCGCAGTCTCGGCATCTTCCAATTGCGGCAAAACATCGTGCAGGAAATGGCCGTAATTATTCCAGTATCCCAGCACCACCACCGGATCATCAATCCGCAACGTCGGCGGCGGCACAACCGTCAGCGCGGTACCAAGCCCCTCATTTTCAAAAAAATGATACGGCGGCGGCATGAAGGCCATCAACTTGCTGTGGATATAAGGCCCCCAGACACCTTCATAAAGCCAGGGTGCATATCCCTCCGGCGTCGTCAGCCACAAAAAAGTCCCGGCATCATAAGCAAAACATTCGCGCAGGCGGATCACGTGCCGCGGCACGGTGCTGGCGGGCACCGGCACGGGCTTTTCCTGTCCAAACCGCGACGGCAGATAGCGGCGCGGCGGCGTCAACAGCGTCGCCACCACATCATCCTGCGGCCATTTGGCCACGGATTTAAAGGCAGTCACGGTTATGGCATGATAATTCTGCGCGACATGATCGGGATTCCCGGTCACGGCTTCAAGATAAGCCCGCCGCATCGCCGCAGGATCGGGTTGTGCCTGATTGAGCGCAAAAGACAGCCGATAGTTGTTAACGGCATCCAGCAGCACTTGCCATGCCCAGACATTGCCGGGATCGCGATCCAGGACGGCACGAAACTCATCCCGAACTTTTTCCTCATCGTCGTGCAGACGCTGGTATAGTTCGCGCCCAGAACTGAACGCACCCGCAGCCCATAATTGCTCGCCCCGTTTCCTGGTGGCACGCAAGCGGGCGCGTGTTGCTGCGGCCAGCAACCGCATCTCTTCGCCCGGATGGGCGCGGTGTGGCAAGGCCGTCAGCGCCAGATCAAATTGCCCGAGCATCAATTGCGCCTCGGCCAGGCGCAACCGCGCCCGGGCATGCAGCGCGTCGCCGCGCAGAATTTCCTGGGCATGCCCCATCGCCTCGATGCCGCGCTGCCGTCGCAACGCAATCTCGATCAACAGAAACCGCGCTTCATGATTTCCAGCCGCCGCCTCCGGCAGTAACAGCTTCACCGCCGCCGCGACATGACCCGCCGCCGCCAGCGCGTCGGCCTCGGCCACGCGGTCACGACATGAGTCCAAGGGCACTTGTCCATCCATACCCGAACTATGGCGACGGCATGGTTACCATCGCGTTAAATCCTGTTTCGCATCCGGATTATGCCGCAGAAGCGCGTAATTTGCTCCCCACCGGCCAGGCAGTCTCGGCACGGGAACCTAAAGCCAAATTCCCGACCACGGGCGGCGCCAAAGGCCGTGCCGCCGCGCCATCCATGCCACCATCAATCGGCCAATCGGCCAGCGTGGCGACTTCCGCCAATGTCGGCTGCGTCAGCAATCGTCCGAGCAGACAACGCGCCAAAGCGGCGGATGGCGGCGCGAACAACGCGCGTTGATAAGCCTCCGCCGCAGCGATAATTTGTCCCTGGAGCCTGTCAATCCGTTGCACCTGCTCCGGGGTCAGGAAGGTTGGCGCCCCTTGCGGCGTGCCATCCGCAGCATAACCCAGCAACGGCCCAATGGGTGCCGCCGCGAAAATCTCGATCAGCTCCGGCGTCCGCGCATAAGGTGCGGCAATCACGGCCGGAGCGCCGCGCGCAGCCAGAAAGCCATGCTGCACACAACCGGCACGCTCTGCCCAGACGCTGCCAGAGGTCATCAGAAAATTCGTCCCGACCAGCTTCGCGCCATCGCCCGCCGCCGCCAGCACTGCCTGCAATGCGCGCTGAATATTTCCAGCGCAGGCAAAATCGAGCAGCAGCACCGGACGTCCCGGCGGGACGATGCCGCGCCAGTGCCGCAGCAACCGTGCCGCCAGCGCAGCAGCCGGCGCCCGCGCCGCTGCCAGCCACTTGCCGGGATTTTCCGTCACCAGAGCCTGCGCTGCATCGGCATCCAGCACCGACGCCGGATCACCCGGCACGGGAGCCTGCAACAACTCTGCCGCCGCCGCCCGCGTCAAAGGCTGCACCCGTGTGCGCGCCAGCCAGTTCACCAGCGCCGTATCATCGCCGCTGCCGAAAGCCGCCAGCATAGCGCAATGCCGGTTGACCCAGATTTCCTGCGCCGCCACACCATGCAACCGCTGTAACATCCGGCACAGCAACCGTCCCTCGCGCATCACGCCGCACAGCACGGAATTTTCCTGCATCGCAGCCTGTGCCGCAATCCAGTGCACAAAACCCGCCAGCACCGGCGCCACCACCCCGACCGCCAGCGCCTGCCAGATATCCACGGCATCCGCCGTCAATTCGCGCCGCGCCTGCTGCAAGGCCACAAGCTCGCCACGCGGCACGTTAAAATCCACGGCCAGAGCATTTTCGCGGCCGCTGATTTCGTCGTGCCAGGCCTGTGCTGCGGTTCCGGCCACGCCCATACGCTACAGCCTTTCATCCAGCAAACAGACTGCGCCCGCCGCATCAAAGCAACGCAGGCCGCGCCGCAGCACCGCCGCATGCCGCTCCTGAAAACTGTCATCAATCAAAACCGCGTCAGCTTCTTCGATAAAGTGCGCCTTCGGTTTGGCGCGGTCGGCGATATGGATGATCCGCGTAAACAGACTCGCCAGCCGGTAACGCGCCAGCGTCGTGGCCAGATCGCCCGGATGCCGGGTGATCAGATGCACCGGAATGCCGCGATTCCGGCACTGAAAGATCAGCGCAACGAGCCACGGGTTGACCGCGCCGCGCAGAATCAGGGTTTCGTCGAGATCCATATACACGGCCGTCATCGGCCGGTCGTAAATAAATCGCGGCTTCAAGCACAAAGCCATCGGCATTTCCGCCGCGAAAGCTTCAACCGACAAATCATATCCGGCGGCATCATAAAGGGTCAGCAAAGGAAAATTCGGCCCACGCGCCGACGCGATGGCCGCATCGCCCGCCAGCAGCGGCATGATGTCCAGCAGCACCGGCGTCGCATCAGCCGCCTGCCCCCGCTCCATCTGTACCGTGTAATGCCATGCACCGCGCAGCCCCAGTCGTGCCCCGATCCGTTCGCCCCAATCCGTGGCGCCCGCCAATTTTTCCGGCCGCGTGACGCCATCCGCCCCCACCGCGCGCGCCTCAGCGTATAGCAGCGCGCCTCCGGACGTGGTGAAGCAATCGACAACATATATCCGCGCCGACCGTTGCGCGCTTTTGTCTGTTGTCCCCGGCGCTACCGGCACGCTGCCCTGCAAGGCAGCCCTCATCGCGTCGCGCGTCGCGCACGCGGCCAGCGCCGCAGGCTCCGGAGCCAGAATCGTCGCCGGAATCTGCGCGCGCCGTTCCGCCAGCCACAGCGCCGCGACTCGGTCGGCGGGAAAAATCGCCGCGATCTGCTGCGCGTCACAGGCACGCTGCACCCAGGGTAAACACGCGGCATCGCCCCATTCCGGCATCGGCTGGAGCTGGCGAAAATGAAATCCGGCACGGTCAAACCCGGCGCAATCCGCGCCATAGACCACGGCTTCCTTGCCCACACCCAGAACCCGGTTGATCTCCAACCCGGCCGGCGCGGCGGCAGGCAACACCAAAACATTCCAGGGTGCGGTTTTCTTCAAGAAAGGAACTCACCGACAAATCACTTGCCTATCCTATCGCCCTTCCCCATGCGCCCGCAACCCGGTATTGGCCGCGCCGGACTTATCTTTTATAGATAGGGTGTCTTTTCCCAACCGAACGGCCTCATCGTGACGCGCAGCACAGTTCTCGGCATCACCCACAGCCAGTCGCACGGCATTTTTGCCTGCGCGATGGAGCTCTTCTGTCGGCGTCTGGCCGCGCAGGGCTATGATGCGCCATGGATCGACCTTGCTGATCCGACAGCCCCCCGCAGGATCAATGACCACCTGCAGCAGCAGAATGTGGCCTTCGCCTTCGGGCTGCAAGGTATCGGCTCCCGGCTGGAAGATCATGCAGGTGAAAATCTCTGGTTCAGCGCCCGCGTGCCGTTTCTGTGCCTGCATCATGACAGCCCCTGCGCCAACCCGCTCCAGCATATGCAGGACAGCCCCTACGTCGCCAATATGTATTTCACGCCGTCTTTTCTGGAACTGAAGCAACGTTACTTGCCCGGCGCGCAAATCGCCGGCTTGCTGCCGCTGGAGTTGCTGGACATTCCGGACGCGCCGCAGATTCCTTTTGCCGACCGGCCGATCAAACTCCTCTATCTCAAGCACGGCGCGCCGCTGGAGCCTCTGGAAGCGGCGCTGCGCACCTTGCCCAAGCCGCTGCATGAGGGCGCGCGTGATCAGCTGGCGCAGGCGGAACGCAATCCCAATCTGGATGTCGGCGCTCTGACACAGGAAATCTTCGACCGCCTCAAACTTGACCGCGACGATCAGCCCGGAACTTTCTGGAGCATCGCCCAGACGATGGATATCTGGCTGCGCCGCAAACGCGCGCTTGATTTCGTGAGTTGGCTGAAATTACAGGATGGCGCGGTCATCGTCGGCGACGGGTGGGAAGGCATCGACCGGAGCGGCGCGCGCGCCAGTTTCCGCCCCGGCGTCCCCGCTCATGCTACGGTTCAGCTTTATGCGCAGGCGCAGTTCATCGGCAATACCAGCGCCTATGGCCGCGACATCGTGCATGAAAGAATTTTGTACGGCTTGCTGATGGGGGGCTGCGTCCTCAGCGACAGTAACGCCTGGATTGACCAGACGCTGGACTCCGTTCCGGCGCTGACCCGCTTCACCTGGAACCAGCCGCTTGACGCGCAGTTATTGCCGGTTCTGAACGACCCCGCGACCGCCGCACTGAATGCCGCCGTCGGCCGCGATGCCGTGATCGCCCGTTATAAACCGGACAAACTGATTGATGTGATGACCGACAGCGCGCGGCAGATCACCACGGCTCTGGAGCAATTCGCCCACGAAAAAGCATCGGTTTGAATTTTGTCTTCAGGCCGCGTGCAACGCAGATTCATTCTCTGCCTGCGCTGCCTCTTCCTGCGCCGCATCGTGGCGATAGACATAAAGATTGATATTGAAGGGCAGCGGAAAATGGAATGTCGCCGCCGGATCCCAGCCGTTGTAAGTGAATTTGTTGGAAATTACCATTGCGCCGGGCTTCAGATCTTCCTGCAGCTTGGCCTTCACCCGCTCCATCAACTGTTCCATCAGATAAGTGACGACGACATCCGCGCCGCCCAGATCATAGGACCAGAAATCGCGCCGCAGATAGGTCAGGTTCGCCGGTCCGAACAGCTTCTGATGCAGGACGGAACGCAGCCAGGGGATTGGCGACAATTCAATGCCGATGACACGCGCCTGCGGCAAGGCCTTGGCGATATGCCAGCTCAGCTGGCCACTGCCCGACCCCAGATCAACGATGGTATAAGGCAGCGCCGGATCAAGATTGGCCACGCCCTTTTCCTGCATGTCGGCCTGAATGACTTCGATCATCTTGCGCCGCGGCCCCGGCATGGTCGGAAAAGTCGGCACACCGGTCTTGAGTGTAAAATAAAAATAGCTCGCGCCGATCACGCCCAGCACAACCGCCAGCGCAACGCCCACACTCCACAGCTCCATGATCTGGCCCCCACCGCAACACCGCAAACGCCGGTTGCATAGCATGCCGCAGCCCGGAAGAAAAGTTTCTAAAACCTGGCGCCAGAGCCCGGTCGTGCCAGGATAACACCCCGAAAATCACACCCAACATATTGATATGTCATTATTTTATAAAGGTTACGCCGCCCCCGCAGAACGGGGACGGCGTCTTATTCACCAAACTACGGCCTCAGCCCACCGGCTCAGGCGGCGGCGTTCTTATTTTCTGCCTGCGGGATCCGCAAAGACTGCCCCGGATAAATTTTATCCGGATGTGTCAGCATCGGGCGATTGGCATCAAAGATCGCCTGATAGCGATTGGCGTCGCCATAATGTTTTTTGGCGATCTTGGACAGGGTATCCCCCGCTTGTACCGTATAAAACTGCGCCGCCGGTGCAGATCCCGGCACAGCAATGTCGGCCTCAACCGCAGCAACGCCCTTGATATTGCCGGCCACCAGAATTGCCTTCTCGGCTGCTTCCGGCGTCGCCGCTTTACCCTTCAGCACGACTTTATCGCCGACAATCGAGACCTGGATATCCTCGACCCCCAGATTATGCTGCGCGATCGCAGACTGTACCGCCGCCGGAGCTTTGGCGTCCCCAAGCTGCAGGGCATTGGCCAAAGCTTCCCCCGCCGTCTTCATGAAAGCAAACAGTCCCATTTTTTCCTCCTCTAGTGTGTGCCTGATAGAGTGCCCCCGATGACGCAGCGGTGCTAACCCACCCCCGCAACGATCCTTAACCGCACAAATGTTTAGCGTTCGACTTCAAAAGTGATTTTCAAATTTACGCGGTATTCGGTGATATCCGCACCCTTCACCACCGCGCTGAAATCCTGCACATAGACTGAGCGGATATTCTTAACCGTCTTAGCGACTTCAGCAACGGCCTTGCGCGTCGCATCATCCCAGGATTTGTTCGATTGCGCCAAAACTTCGATAACCTTCATCATAATTTGCTCTCCTGTAAAGAATTACCCTCCACGCTTTTGTATCAACTAAAAGCACGTGGAACGCCTGACATTAGGACAACGGCAGCACAACGTCATTATTTAATTCCGATCCCTCACGCCAAACTCAATTTGAGCGGCGCATGTATCCGGATGTATAGTGGCGGGGCAACCCCCGCTGGTCAGCGCGATAAGATCATGAAAACGCTTCTACGTCTCGTCGTCATTCTCAGCCTGCTGCTGAACTCCGGTTGCGGCATCACTTTTGTACCCTATGATTATAAACAGCAGAAACCGGCAAAACTCAAAACCAAAAACTATAACTTCCGCTGGCAAAACCAGAAGCTGAAAATTGAAAAGAATTTCTGAACAGCCACGAGGATGCGCTGGAAAGGAACGACTGCGGCCCGGAAAGTAGCGGTGGCGCACGACCACGAGCTCGCCTCCCGTGCGCATCGCGCACCAACCTTATTCCACGGTTCGCAACGATATATGCTGAAAATGGTGGGCGATCACGGGCTCGAACCGTGGACCCGATGATTAAGAGTCATCTGCTCTACCAACTGAGCTAATCGCCCACACCACCTTGCTACCGGGCGATCATGTAGCAGTCGAAAGCGTATGAGTCCAGCCCCGCCACAAATGTTAAGATCCCCGGCGGTCAGCGCACCTTCCAGGTTCTGACCTCGCCGGTATCGATATGCACATGGCCGGATCTGGGGTAATAGGCCACGCCGCCGCGCTGCATCGTCTTGGCAACCTCCGCCATTGCCCGCCCGGTCAGTTGCGGCACGCGCAGATCAACCGCCCGCCCCTTGGTGTGCCAGCTTTCCCGTGCCACATAACGGTCGGTACGCGCCAGCGCGGCATTGGTTTCCGGCGCACGGTAACAGGACAGCACATCCAGGGTCGTACTTTCCGGCAAGCCGACCCGGTCACGCAGATCGGCGATAAAGTCGATCAGCCGGGGATCGATTTTTCCTACCGCGCCATTATGCCGATCGCGGCAGATATGTGCGATCTGTCGCAGCGCTGCGCGGTCATAATGCCAGTCATTGATATAGGTCACGGCGGCGGTTTCACCGGTTTCCGGCACGCGCAGACTGATGAAACGCCGCTCTGCCGGCGCGCGTCCCCCCCATTCATATCCGGCACAGCCGGTCATAAGTAAAAGCAGCACAAGGATGACAGGCTTCATAATTGCACCATCCGGTATCCGCCCGGCCCATTGCCGATATCGACCGCGCCGCCGAGATCGGCAAGTTTGCGCCGCAGCCGGTAAATATGCGTCTCCAACGTATGCGTTTCAAGATCGCCGTCATAGCCCCAGATCTCACGCAGTAATTCTTCGCGCTTCCATTCCCGTGCCGGATCGCGGGCGAACAAGGCCAACAGCGCGCATTCCTTGTCGGTCAGATTTTGCTCGGCCGCGCCCGCCAGTAATTTCCTGGCCACCAGATCAAGCTGATAGGAACCGCACGCCATTGTATCCGGCCCCTGCCCGGCCGCCAGCTGTGCGTAATAGTCCATCCGTTCCAGCAGCCGCCCCAGCTTGACCGGCAAGGCCAAAGTCTCGGTCACGGGCCAGGCTTCCGGCGGCGTCCCCAGCAACAAAGCCGGTGCACGGATCCCCGCCGCGCGCCATTGCCCCAGTTTCTCCGGCACATCCGCGGCGACGCCAAGCAGCAGCAGCCGGGGAACAGCCGCGTCCGTCGCAACAGAATGTTCCGTCAGATAGTGATAATGCCCAGCCACGTTTTTCTGTTCGGCCAGCGCATGCGGCAAGATCGGGGGCACGGCATGAAGCAAGATCAGGATGGGCATGGCCTGCCTGTCGATGGGGAAATAATCGCCTACTGCCGCTTGACCATGCCGCAAGAATCCCGGGAATGCAAGCTAACATACTGATTAAACATGGGTTTAATTTTCCAGGCGCTGGCATCGCTCTTGCATATGTATATGAGGAGCAGGAGTTTCATGTCCGTCGTCAGCAACCCGATCAATGCCCCCGTCACCGCGCAGCACCGGTTGAACCACCGCGCGGTCGATGCCAGCATCAAGAGTTTCGCTGCGGGCAAAGTCGATATCAGCGCCGTGCCGACCAATCTGGTCGAGCCGACCTGGAAGGATGCGATCGACATCGTCAATCCGCTGCAACAAATTCCCGTCGTCAGCGAAATCTATCGCGCCGTCTCCGGCGAAAAAATCAGTGGCCTGGCGCGCGTGACCGGCGGTTTTCTGTGGGGTGGACTTACCGGCGGATTCGCTGCCGCCTTCAGCGCCGCCTATGCCGAAAACAACCATGATCAAAGTCCCGGCGAGCAGATGGTCGCAGCTTTGTTCGACACTGACACCGCGCCGACAGTTCCGAACGCACCACCACCGACCATGCTGGCCGAGGCTATGCCCGTGCCCGCCCCAACAGCGCCCGCTACGGCTCCTGCCGCAGCACCTGCCACAACACCGGCAGCCATCGCCGCAGTGCCGGACACGCTCCCCGATACCGTGTCTGCAACATCGGCACAACTGGCTTCAACCAGCGCCCCGGTCATTGCCAATGCAGCTCATGCGGCGCCCGGCGCCAAACCGGCAACGCTCCAGGCTGGGCCGCCTGTCTTCACCGCCAGCCTGCCCCAGAATCTCACACCCGCACCGGCAAACAACAGCGCTGGCCTGACCATCACGGAAGTGCAGACCACGCCGCTGCGTGATAAATTGAACCGCAAGAATCCGAGCCCGGTGCAACCGCACGCCAAACCGCTCGATCAATATGCCACGGGATGGACCGCCAAGACCGGCACCAGTTTCCTCAGCCAGATTCCGGCCAATGCCGCGACGCTGGCGGCGGAACAGAAACAGAATTTGCAGTTGCTGCAAGGCGTGGTGGATATGCCGCCGCAAGCATCAATGCCGCAGACGCTGCCCACACCCGCTGCGCTGGCGCCCCTGCCCGCACCGACCGATGCTGAATTAAGCGCGCAACTGTCGACCGTGACTGATCTTGAGGCAGAAGCACCGGAAACCATCGCCGCCGGAACCATCCTTGCCCCCGTCACAACCGGCCAGCGTAATCCGCTGCCGCTGCAATTGGTGCAGGACATGATGATGCAGGCTCTGGATAAATATCAGGCCATGCACGCCCCCGCCGCCGCTACAGACGGTCTGGGGTTGCAATAAATAGCCGTGCTGCCGGAGTTAAGTGAAATCTGTGTTCGCAACGGAAATTTATTCAGGTGCGGCAGGCGGCTCCAGAACCGTACTCTTTCCCAGATTTTGATTTCTTAAATCAGCCGCCAATCAAACCACGCCGCCGCTTAATCCAGATTCAGGCGCGTTTGATCACACACCGCTTTAAATCCCGGGCTCAGGGGCACTTTCTGTTGAGACTGACAGGTCGTGTTAATTTCGAGTGCAACGGTTTGCCGTGCCAGCAGCGTAGTTTCGTGTGCCAGCACCATGGTTTTTTGCACATTGGCAGCGAGCGCCCGCGCATTCTGCGCGATCAGCTCCGAACGCGCTGCCGGATATTGTTCAGAAACGCCCTGGCTCTGCTGGACAACCGCACTGTCCTGCGCAGGTTGTGGGCCGGGTTTTGTTACTTCTTTGGCAACAAACACCAAACCTGCCAGCGCCACGCCATAGGCAAATTCACGCAACCCTGATGACTGACGAAATCCCTGCCATAAATTATTCTTTTTCTCGTCGGCGGCACGCATCATAATACCTCCCCTTATATCCCGACCCGGCATCCTGAGCCCAAAGTCTCTCCCGCCTTTTTACCCGGAATTTTACGAAACTAAAAGCTTCCTGCTTGTCGCTCGTGGCTCATTTTGAACATGAGCTAACAATAAAAGACCAGCGTCACTCCGGCGTATTTGAACGCCGGGGAGGCATTCATGGGAGTCCATCTCCCGCCGATTGATCTTGTTGCACTTTCTGGTGCTGGATACCGGCTTACGCTGGTATGACGCTAAAAATGGTAGTCCCGTTTCAATATGTGTCACCACCTGCTTGTCCGCCGTGACTCGGGGTGCATACGGCTTAACCAAACAGCCAAACACTACCTATTTTTGTTGTTGCGGCAGATATGAACCGGGCGTGATTTCATGACGCGGGGGCGGCGCGCCATGCGCCCGGAATACATCCTGTTTCCGGTCATGCCGGATCCCCTGCCCGCTTATGGTTCATGCGGCATCTGTTACGCCAGACATGTGCACAAGCCATGTCCCGGCTCCCTCACGGCACGCGCCGCCCGCCGAACAAGGTTGTGCCGACGCGCACTTCCGTCGCTCCACACATGATGGCACTTTCAAAATCGCCGCTCATCCCCATGCTGCGTTCGGGCAGATCATGGTTATCGGCCAAGTCCGCCAGCTGGCGGAAATAAGGCGCTGGCGCTTGCCCCTGCGGCGGAATGCACATCAGTCCCCGCACCGGCAAATCAAGATCGTCGCGGCACAGCCGGAGAAATTCCGGCAAAGCCTCCGGCATGATCCCTGCTTTTTGCGGTTCGCGCCCGATATTGATTTCAATCAGCAGCTCAGGCCGCCTGCCCTGCTTCCGCATCTCCGCCGCCAACGCCTGCGCCAGTTTCACCCGGTCGAGCGTGGCGATCACATCAAATAAGGCCACGGCGGCAGCAACCTTGTTGGTCTGCAACGCGCCGATCAGATGCAAGCGCAAATCGGGATACTGCGCGCGCAGTTCGGTATATTTCGCCTGCGCCTCCTGCACCCGGTTCTCGCCGAAGGTGCGCAAGCCCGCAGCATAGGCCTCCTGCACCGCCGCTACCGACTGAAATTTTCCGACCCCGAGCAGCTTGATTGCCGCAGGATCCCTGCCCGCCTGGCGCGCTGCGGCGTCCATGCGCTCCCGAACCGTTTTCAGATTTTCAGCAACACTCTTCATCGCCTCAGCACCAAACAATCCGTACCGTCATGATACCCAAAAAATTAGGGGCGGCTGGTTACCCAGCCGCCCCCTATTCTCAAACTGATCTTCAGATCAGAAGGTCAGCTTTTGCGACAACACGAAGACGTTGCCGGCATTGCGGTTCACGACATCCGGGCGCTTCTGATAGAAGTGCACGAAATCGGCCTGGGTCGCCATGCCCGGGAACCAGGTGTAGGTTCCGCCAACGCCATAGGCGTTGAAGAACGACACATAGCTCGAGTTGCCGACCGTCGGTGCGGCAGCGCCCGTGAAGCTGTTGAAATAGCCACGACCATTCAAGTAGCTGAACGCGGCGGCATATTTGTCGGCTTCATACTTCAGACCGGCTGACCAGGCATACTGGTCGCGGTTCTGGGTGAACCCTGTGCCCGTGTTGGTGAGCGCGCCGAAGTTGCCCGCATCGACATAGCTGCCACCCGCAGTGAAGCCGGCATAAGCCAACTGACCACCGATGCCCCAGGACGCGAAATCTTCCACGGCTGCACCCGTCAAAGGCGACCGTTCGCCGTTGCCGCTGACCAAACTGGCGCTCAACACAACATTGACCGGGGCAAAGTTGCCCTGATACTGACCGCCAGCCTTGATGTAATTGCGATACTGCGGACCGGTTGAAGTATTGGCGTAACGCACGATATCCTGACCTGCGGAGGCCGAATTCGGCGCATAGGACACAGCCAGCTGTACCTTATGATCGTCGTTGCCGACTTGCGGGGTCATGTAAGTGACCTTGGTGCTGAAATCCGTGCCGTTTTCGATATAGGACGGCATGAAGGGAGCCAAAGTGGCCGGATCGGTGAAGTTGGTGTACTGGCCATCAACCTGACCCAAACCAATGGTCGGGGCATAGACAAACAGGTCGGACGCGCCGTTATGATCGCCGGCAATGACCTTGCCGTATGCACCAGCGAGGTAAACATAGGCATCCGCCAGATGCACATTCGTGCCGCCGCCAGTGGCTGCGGTGCTGGCCGAGGTGCCGCCCGCCGTGCCGCTGTAGGTCTGGCCATTCCACAGGCCGATACGACCGCCATATTCCACGCCGCGCGCGGCTTTGCC
This sequence comes from Alphaproteobacteria bacterium, assembly GCA_049653105.1. Classification (GTDB taxonomy): domain Bacteria; phylum Pseudomonadota; class Alphaproteobacteria; order UBA9219; family RFNS01; genus JBASFQ01. The sequence goes on along the minus strand of JBASFQ010000007.1, from coordinate 13,129 downwards.
GGCCACGTCGAGGTTGATCTTGAATTCAGTTTCAAAATCGTGATTGCGGCGCCCATCTGAGGTCGCGCCACGAATATCATTGGTTTCCGTGAAAGCGCCCGCGCGGAAATCGACATAGCCGCCGACATTGACGTCGAGCGGGCTGTCCTTGGTCTGAGCTTGCGCGCTGGGCGCGAAGGCGGCAAGGCCCATGAGGGCGGTCGACGCCAGGAGAATCTTACGCATAGGGGGGTCCTCCTTAAAGGATTTATGATTAAAGACGGTTGATTAGAGACGGTGTCCAGTAGGCATTCTGTATTATTGACCTGCGGGCAGACTGCCCAGTCGCAGGAGAATTTCATACAGCGCCGCTGCACAGACAAGGAATAATCGCATGTTGCCGGGAATGCCGCGCTGTCTGTGGCCACATTGCAACAGACGGGCAGGGGGGTGCACCCACGCAAGGCCTGTGCAAGGATTGCTTGCAACCCATACAAATATGTTGTTTAACAACGGCATGATTGCGCTCTGGCGATCATTCCTTATCCTTTCCCCACCGTAGCACTGCAAAATTATAGGGTAGGCTCATGGCAAAAAAATTCCTGACGTCTTCTTTTTCATTTCTGCCGCTCTTGCTGACGGCGGGACTACTGACGGCCTGCGGTGGCGGGGTCAAAAGCGACGCCAAATTCCCCGATAAGGATCGCGAGGCAACATATAAGACCGGTAGCCTGGTATCCGACGCGGGCGGGTTCAGCCTCTTCGGCGGCGACAAGAGCAAAGAGGCGGCGGCCGGGATGACGGTCAATGCCTATTTGTGGCGGGCGGCGCTTGACACAGTTTCATTTATGCCCATGGCCTCAGCCGATCCTTTCGGAGGCGTTATATTAACCGACTGGTACAGCAGGCCTGGATCGGGCGACGAGCGCATGAAGCTTAATGTGTTCATCCTCGACCGCGACTTGCGCGCCGACGGCGTCAAGGTCAAGGCTTTCAAGCAGACGCGGCAGGGCGGCGGCGCCGGCATGTGGGTCGATGCCGAGGTCGCTCCAAGCGTGGCGACCGCTTTGGAAGAAGCCATCCTGACCCGCGCGCGGCAGATGAAAATCGCGCAGAAAGCCAACGGAAAATAAGGCTGTGGGGGCAGGGGACGGACGAAGCCGGATTTCCGGCGGCAAAATTCGGATATATTGCATACCCGGCGGCGGGTCGTCATGATAAGCGACAAATTATAAGGTTACGCCATGTCACGTTATAATGTTCAGGCCACCGAAGCGAAGTGGCAGGAATTCTGGACCGCGCGCGCGAGTTTCCGCGCCACTGAAGATACGACGCGGCCGAAATATTACGTCCTGTCAATGTTTCCCTATCCTTCGGGGCGCATCCATATGGGGCATGTCCGCAATTATACCCTGAGCGACGTGGTTGCACGTTACAAACGCGCCCAGGGATTCAACGTCATGTGTCCGATGGGATGGGATGCCTTTGGACTACCCGCAGAAAATGCGGCGCGCGACAGCAAGGTTCACCCCGCAACCTGGACGTACCAGAATATCGCGACGATGCGCGGCGAGCTGCAACGCATGGGTCTCGCCATCGACTGGAGCCGCGAATTCGCCACCTGCGACGTCCCTTATTACCATCAGCAGCAGAAACTGTTCCTTGATTTCATGCGCGCCGGGTTGGTCTATCGCAAAGAGTCCTGGGTCAACTGGGATCCCGTCGATCATACTGTGCTGGCGAATGAGCAAGTGATCGAGGGCAAAGGCTGGCGTTCCGGCGCGCCGGTGGAAAAGCGCAAACTGGCGCAATGGTTTTTTAAAATCACCGCTTATGCCGATGCGCTTCTCGACGGACTGAAAACGCTTGACCGCTGGCCGGACAAGGTGCGGCTGATGCAGGAAAACTGGATCGGCAAATCGGCGGGCGCGCGGCTGAATTTTTCGGTCATCGGGTCAAAAAGCGGGCAGGGGGGCAAGCCGGGAGAAAGCATCGAGGTTTTCACCACGCGTCCCGACACCCTGTTCGGCGCCGCCTTTATCGCCTTGTCGCCGCATCATCCTTTGACAACAAATCTGGCCGCCGCAAATCCGCATCTGGCCGCCTTCGTCACCGAATGCAACCGTACCGGAACCAGCGAAGCGGTGCTGGAAACTCTGGAAAAACAGGGCTTCGATACGGGTCTGCAGGTCGTGCATCCGTTCGATCCGCAGCTGAAACTGCCGGTTTATGTCGCCAATTTCGTGCTGATGGACTATGGCACCGGCGCGATTTTCGGTTGCCCCGCGCATGATCAGCGCGATCTGGATTTCGCGCGCAAATATAATCTGCCGGTGCGCCCCGTCGTCATTCCCGACGGGCAGGACGCCCGAAATTTCACCATCGGCGCCGAAGCCTATAGCGGGCCGGGAAGCTTGCATAATTCCGGATTCCTTGATGGCATGAACGCCGAGGCCGGCAAACGCGCAGCAATCAAGAAGCTGGAAGAAATGGGCATCGGCCACGGCACGGTGCAATTCCGGTTGCGCGACTGGGGCGTTAGCCGCCAGCGCTATTGGGGCTGCCCGATCCCGGTGATCCATTGCCCGAGTTGCGGTACCGTGCCGGTGCCGGAAAAAGATTTGCCGGTGATCCTGCCCGAGGATGTCACTTTTGACAAACCGGGGAGTCCGCTTGTCCACCACCCGACCTGGAAGCATGTGCCATGCCCGACCTGCGGCAAGGATGCAACACGCGAAACCGATACCTGTGACACTTTCGTCGATAGCAGCTGGTACTTCGCGCGTTTCTGCGCCTCAAAAAGCGCCGTGCCGGTCGATAAGAGCGCGGCGGATTACTGGCTGCCGGTCGATCAATATGTCGGCGGCGTTGAACATGCCATTCTGCATCTGCTTTATGCGCGTTATTTCACCCGCGCCATGCAAGCCGTCGGCCATGTGAAACTGGCGGAGCCTTTCACCGGCCTGTTCACCCAGGGCATGGTTTGCCATGAATCCTATAAGGACGCGGCGGGGAAGTGGCTCTATCCCGAAGACATCGCCAAAAATTCCGACGGTACCGCCAGGCATGCGACCACGGGAGAACCCGTCACCGTCGGCCGTATCGAGGTGATGAGCAAGTCGAAGAAAAATGTCGTGCCGCCCGCCCGGATCATCGGCAGTTACGGCGCCGACACCGCGCGGCTGTTCATGCTGTCCGACAGCCCGCCGGAACGCGATCTGGAGTGGACGGAGGCGGGAGTCGATGGCGCCTGGCGCTTCATCAACCGCCTCTGGCGCATGGTGAGCGAACCAGCCTTGCCCTTGCCGCCCAAAGATACCCCCATGCCGACACAGCTTGGCGCGCGCGCGCTGCAAACTCGGCGCAGCATCCATCGCAGCGTGGCCGATATCGCCCAGGATTTCGACCGTTTCCATTTCAACAAGGCGGTGGCGCGGGTGCGCGAGCTGGCCAATGCGCTGGGCGAACTGACCGATGCTGCGGGCGGGGAGGGGTGGGTGCTGCGCGAGGGATTGGAACTTCTGGCGCGGATTCTGAACCCGATGTTGCCGCATATTGCCGAGGAAATCTGGGCCGAACTGGGTCAGACCACGCCGCTGTGCGATATGCCCTGGCCGAAACCCGACCCGACCTTGTTGGTTGACGACACCGTCACCATCGCCATTCAGGTCAACGGCAAGCTGCGCGCCACCATCACCGTGGCGCGTAACCTCGCCGCCAAAGAAGCCGAAGCGCTGGCGCTGGCCGATCCCGGCGTGCAGCGGACGCTGGCCGGAGCCACGCCGCGTAAAATCATTGTCGTGCCGAACAAAATCGTGAATATTGTGGCGTGATGATCCGCAATCTCTCCCGCCTGGCAATTTCCTTTTGGCTGCTCGCGCTCACCGCCTGCGGCTTCCATCCGCTTTACGCCACGTCGGGCCTCGGCGGCAAAAATGTTGATGCCGCGCTGGGGCAGGTACAGATCGCCAGCATCCCGAACCGGGAAGGGCAGGAGCTGCGGAACCTGCTGATCGACAGACTGCAACATCGCGGCCGTCCCGTCGAACCACAGTACGACCTGACCATCACTTTGCAGGAAAGCCAGAGCGATCTCGGCATCCGCACCGACGCCACTTCGGCACGGTCGCAGCTGGCGATGACCGCGCGTTACAGCCTCACGGCGCGCGCAACGGCGCAACCGGTGCTCAGCGCCATCGCAACCTCGACGGTAGGTTATAACAAGCTCGACGCGCAATATTCCAACCTCGCCGCGCAGGAAGACGCCCGCCGCCGCGCGCTCAGCGAAGTCAGCGACCAGATCACCAGCCGCCTCAGCCTCTATTTCGGCACGCTGGAACAGCGCCCGTGAAACTCCCGCCCGCCCGCATCGAGGCTTTTGTCAAAGACCCACCCGCATCCTTGCGCATCGCGCTGCTGTTCGGTCCTGACAGCGGCGCGGTGAAGTTGCGCGCCGATGCTTTGGGAAAATCTGCCTGCGCCGATCTCGACGATCCGTTCCGCGTCACCGCACTGGCCAGCGCCGACATCGCCGCCGATCCGGCGCGCCTTTACGACGAAATGGCGGCGCAAGCTTTGGGGGGAGGCCGCCGCCTGATCCGTGTGCCGCAGGCCGAGGAGAAAATCGCCGCCGCCGTCGGCAAACTCGTTGCCGATCCGCCGCCGGGCGATACGCTGCTGGTGCTGGAAGCGGGTGAGCTGGATAAAAAATCCAAACTCCGCGCCCTGGCCGAGGGCGACGCGCCCGTCATCGCCGCCATTGCCTGTTACCCGGAAACCGGCGCCGAACGTTTGCGTTTGATTTCCGGCTGGCTCAATGAACACAAAATCAAGATCGCATCCGACGCGCTGCCGCTGCTTGGCGATCTGACGCCACCGGATCGGCTTGGTCTGTTCAGCGAACTGGAAAAACTGGCGCTCTATGCCGGCGCGGACGCCACGATCACGGCGACAGATATTCTGGCCGCGCTGGGCGATGCCGGCGCCGTGGATACGGACAGCATGGTGATGGCGGTCGGTGACGGCGATAAAAACAGCGTCGTCGCCAGCCTGCGCCGCTTGCAGGCCGAAGCCGTCGCACCGGTGGCGCTGCTGCGCGCGGCGCAGCGGCATTTTCTACGTTTGCTCGAAACGCGCGCGCACCTGGATCAAGGTCAAAGTATCAAAGACGCCATGAACCGCCTGCAACCGCGCATTTTCTGGAAACATGAAACGCAATTCGCGCGGCAGGCACAACGCTGGTCGCAGACCAAACTCACCCGCGCCCTTGCCGCCTTGCTGGAGGCCGAAGCGCAATGCAAGCGCACCGGCATGCCTGACATTACCTTGACGCAGCAGTTGTTGCTGACCCTGGCGCGCGCCGCGTGAAATTTCAGCGCTCTGGCGTTGCCGCAGATTTTTCCTGATTGGTTTTCCGCGCGTAAATAGGGCGCTTGGCTTCATAAATAGGCTGACCGGCGGGAGCTTCCGCAACATTGAAAAGCAGCTTCCCCGTTTGCTGATCGACGCACGATACTGCTTCACGTCCGACCAAAGCATACCTCAAACAGGCCGCTGGTGAGGAAAAATTAAATGATCCATTCGCCACAGTCGGCGTCGGCGGCAATTGTCCGATATCCTCTCTGGAGAGCAACACACGATCCTCCGGAGGAATGTAAGCCGCATCATTGCCGCACGCCGCCGTCATCAAAAGTGCCGCGCCGCCAAAAAGCGCCAGCATCTTTTTGTTTGCTTGTTTCATCGTACCAGGCTCCTTTGCACGATTGGCCGCGTAAATTCGATCAGATCATGGCGTCCCGCGTGATACCGCCTTTACTGAAATTTCGGCACTTCAAAGGCGCGCCTGCTAGCGACCACGCCGGTCGAATGAACATCGGGCATTTGCGCAATCTGCCGCAATTTTTCTTCCGCCTGCCCGCGCGTGACCGCATCCCTGCCGGTCAAAGCAACATCAATAATATTTTGTATCGGATTTCCCCCTTGGCGGTACTGTTGCAAAATCGCTTGCGCGCTCTGAAAAGCAAGACTTGTTTCATCGGCTCCGGGTGCGATTTCCTGTTTCAAATGCCGCCGATAACTATCCTTCAGACGGGAAATAACCGCGGGGTCTTCCAGAACCAGCCCCAGACGTTTGCCCAATTCAATCTTGGCATGCTTCAATTCCCGCGTTACATCACTCATAATATCCTCGCCGTGTTTATGATTGTTCCGTTGTGAATGATCTTCGCGCGAAAAACCGAAAGTAATAAGCTCTTTTTTCCATCATCCAGCTGCGCGAGAATTCACGCGCGGAACGCCGCAATACCGCCCCACTCCCTACCTTTTTTAGTAAGGCGGCCTTTAAAACAACTGCCAATACTGGTTAATGGCTGGTCGGATGGGCAAGGCGCGGCGGCGCTTACCCCCGCAAACGTTCCAGCAAGGATTCCAGCTGTTCCGGGTCTTTATAGACCACGGTCAGCGTGCCGCCGCCGCCGGTGACGACGGAAAGCTTGACGCGCAAACCAAGCGCGTTGGTCAGATCTTTTTCCAGCGCCAGAATATCGGCATCGACCAGACGCGCGGGCTTGCCGACGGACTGCACCGCCTTGCGGCCCGATTTTTCGCTGGGCTTGCGGATCCATGCCTCAACCTCGCGCACGGTCAGTTTTTCGGCAACGATGGTCTTGGCCATCGCTTCCGGATTTTCCGCCATCAGCAAGGCGCGCGCATGCCCGGCGGTCAATTCGCCTTTTTCCAGCATCTGTTTCACCGGCGCGGGCAGGTTGAGCAGGCGCATCATGTTGCTGATATGGCTGCGGCTCTTGCCGACGATTTTGCTCAGCGCTTCGACGGTATGATTAAATTCAGCAATCAACTTCTGATAGGATTCGGATTCTTCCAAAGCCGACAAATCCTGGCGCTGGATATTTTCGATCAAGGCGATTTCCAGCGCGTCGGCGTCGGTCAGTTCACGCACCACCACCGGCACGTCATGCACGCCCGCCAGTTGCGCCGCGCGCCAGCGTCGTTCACCGGCGATGATCTCGAATTTGTCGGCGCTCTGGCCGACGGGACGCACCAGCAAGGGCTGCAACACGCCATGCGCCCGGATCGAGTCGGCCAATTCGTTCAAAGCCGCATCGTCGAAATGCCGCCGGGGCTGATATTTGCCGGGCTGCAACCAGGTCACCGGCAATTGTTTTTGCCCGCGTTCCGGCGCGGGTTTCAGCGCCGCCACCGCCGGCGCCTGATAACCGGTATCACGGTCACCGAACAAGGCCGACAAACCGCGCCCCAGCGGCGCAGGCTTCTGTGCCGCCAGCGGCTTTACGGCGGCGGTATTTTTATTGGCGGCTTCGGTCATGCTTTCCTCGTTCAGGTCAAGAATTTATCGGCATTACTTCGCCGCCATCACGCCGCCTCTGGGTCGGCATTCGGCACCGCGACGGCAGCATCCTGACGCGCGTCATCAAACTCTTTCTCGCGCTGGAGAATCTCGCTCGCCAGATGCATATAGGCGCGGCTGCCGGGACATTTCAAATCATAAAGCAGCACCGGCTTGCCATGCGAGGGCGCTTCGGAAATGCGGATATTGCGCGGAATCATGGTGCTGAACACCTTGCCGCCAAAATAGCCGCGCACATCATTAGCGACCGCATCCGACAAAGCATTGCGGCGATCGAACATCGTCAAGACCACGCCCAGAATATCCAGTCCCGGATTGAAACGCGCCTGCACCGCATCGACAGTCTGGATCAGGCTGCTGATCCCCTCCAGCGCGTAAAACTCCACCTGCAGCGGAACCAGCACGGTATCGGCGGCGACCAGCGCGTTGAGCGTCAGCAGATTAAGCGATGGCGGACAATCGATCAGCATGTAGTCGAAATTCTTCGCGCTGCGATTCAGCGCGTCGCGCAACCGGCTTTCACGGCGCGGTTCGTTGACCAGCTGAATTTCCGCGCCCGCGAGATCGGCCGAGGAGGTGACGACAAACAAATTCGGGATCACCGTCGGCACGGCCACATCTTCGACCGTCAGATTGTCGAACAGCATGTCATAACCGCCGCGCACCCGGTCAGAGCGCGCAATGCCGAAGCCGGTCGAGGCATTGCCCTGTGGATCAAGATCGACCACCAGCACGCGCATACCAACCGCGGCCAGCGCGGTGGCCAGATTCACCGTCGTCGTGGTTTTGCCGACGCCGCCCTTCTGGTTCACCACCGCGATTACGCGGCAGCGCGCCGGGCGGAAACCTGCATCACTGTTTTGTGCGTCGCGCGCGGGAACGGGCATGGGTGACCTCTTGCAAATGCCGGACGTGGCGGAGAATCAGTACGTTTCCGGAATCATCGCTGGAACTCTTGGAAATATCAACATCGAAACGCCAGGACTTACGCGCGGCGGCCAATTCCTCGGCCGCCTTTGCGCCTTTCAGGAATAATAGCACAGAGTCGGCGCGTTTGAAATGACCGGCGAGCCGCAGCAAATCGGGCAGGGGCGCGAGCGCGCGCGCGGTGATAATGGCGGCGCGCAAATCCTTCACATCTTCGGCGCGCTGATCATGCACGGTGACCGCCAAACCAAGTGTTGCCGCAACGGTGCGCAGAAAAAATGCTTTTTTCTGCGTCGCTTCGATCAAGTGCACATTTTTAACGCCAAGCAACGCCAGCACCATGCCCGGAAATCCGGCACCGGAGCCAAGATCGACGAGGGCAGGAGATTCCGCTGCCACCTTGTGCGGTAACAAAGGCAATAATTGCGCGCTATCGAGAAAATGCCGCCGCCAGACTTGCGGGATCGTGCTGGGCGCCACCAGATTCATCCGCGTCTGCCAGTCCGCCAGCAGCGCCGCATAACGGTCGAATTTCTCGGCAACTTCATGTGAAACCGAAAAAGCGCGCAAGAAGGCTTCGCGTTCAGCGGCGGTATCGACGGTGGTAGCGGTGGTCAGTTCATTGGTCTTCATGCCGCATCTTCCTGCATGGTGCGCCGCTTGACGAAACGCAACAGCGCGATGAGCGCCGCCGGAGTCATACCAGGAATCCGCGCCGCCGCCCCCAGCGTCGCGGGGCGTGTTTGCCGCAGTTTCAGACGCACTTCCGCCGATAAACCACCGATAACATCGACATCGAGTTCTGGCGGCAACAGCAGATTTTCATCCTTGCGGAAAGCACGGATATCCGCATCCTGCCGCTCCATATAACCGGCATAACGGCCGTCAATTTCAATCTGTTCAACAATCTCCGGCGCAAGGGACAGCAATTCCGGCCAGACCCGCCCCAGATCCGCCCAGGAGATTTCCGGATAAGACAACAGCTCCAGCGCATGGCGCCGCACGCCGTCATGATTGACATTGATACCATGCCGCGCCAGTTCGTTGGGCGTCACCGCCCGTGTCGTCGCCAGCGCGCGGGCATGCTCCAGCGCCGCCATTTTTCCGGCATGCTGTGCCGCTCTTTCACGGCCGACGCAGCCCAAGGCAATGCCCAGTCCGGTCAAACGTTGATCGGCATTGTCGGCGCGCAGACTCAAGCGATATTCGGCGCGCGAGGTAAACATGCGATAAGGCTCGCTGGTACCGCGCGTAATCAGATCGTCGACCAGCACACCGATATAGGCTTGCGTACGATCCAGCGTGCAAGGCGGCTTGCCGCCCGCTTTCAACGCCGCATTCAGTCCCGCCAATAAACCCTGTGCAGCGGCTTCTTCATAACCGGTCGTCCCGTTGATCTGCCCCGCCAGAAATAACCCCGGCAAACGCCGCGTTTCCAGGGTTGCCGTCAATTCGCGCGGATCGACATAATCATATTCGATGGCATAGCCGTGACGCAGGATCGTGACCTGCTCCAATCCCGGAATTGAGCGCATATAGGCGTCCTGCACATCGCGGGGCAGGGATGTTGACATGCCGTTGGGATAAACCGTCGGATCATCAAGTCCTTCGGGTTCAAGGAAAATCTGATGCCGTTCTTTGTCGGCGAAACGCACGACCTTGTCCTCGATTGATGGACAATAGCGCGGTCCGACACCCTTAATCTGACCGGAATACATGGCGGAGCGATGCAGATTGGCGCGAATAATTGCATGCGTCGCCGCCGTCGTATAGGTGACGCCACAGGCGACCTGCGCGCCGGTAATCGCCTTTGTCAAAGTGGAAAAAGGCACCGGCGGTTCATCGCCCGGCTGCATCGCCAGCTGCGCCCAGTCAATCGTGCGCCCGTCCAGGCGTGGCGGCGTGCCGGTCTTGAGCCGCCCCATCGCGAATTGCAGGTTTTGCAGCGTTTCCGCCAATCCGACCGAGGGTTGTTCGTTGACGCGACCGGCCGGTGTTTTCTCGTCACCAATATGAATCAGGCCACGCAGAAAAGTCCCGGTGGTGATGACCACGGCTCCGGCATAATATTCCGCGCCATCGGCGGTGCTAATCCCGGCGACGTGCCCCGCGGCATCGATCCGAAGATTTTCGACCGCCAGCGGCAAGATTTCCAGATTTTCCTGCCCTGCCAGCACTTCCTGCATAGCCTGGCGATAGAGTTTCCGGTCGATCTGCGCCCGCGGGCCGCGCACCGCCGCGCCCTTGCTCCGGTTCAGAAGGCGGAACTGAATCCCGGCGCGGTCGGCCACGCGCCCCATAATCCCGTCAAACGCATCGATTTCCCGCACCAGATGCCCCTTGCCGAGACCGCCGATGGCGGGATTACAGGACATCTCCCCAATGGTATCCAGCCGGTGCGTCGCCAGCAAAGTCCGCGCCCCAAGCCGTGCCGCCGCCGCCGCCGCCTCGCAGCCGGCATGGCCGCCGCCGACCACGATCACGTCATATTTGCGGTTCAGACTGGACATCATGGGGGAGATATAAGCGGAAGCCGGTTGGCAGGCAAAGAATTTTCCTCCGCGCTCCGGGGGATCACAACCAACCCATTGATTAACATATGTATTAAAATTTGCCGCTTGTTAAGATTATCGCCACAGAGACAAGGTAGAATTACTCTAAAGATCGTATGCAGTTTCACATGAAACCCCTGCATACAGATAGAAATTATGTTATAATACAACAAGTTGGTTAAGTTCCGAGGGTGCTGCGGCAGGAATCTGGTGGGGGGCAGGCGTGGAACAGGAATATCATCTCGCCGAACTCAGGGTTCGCCTCACGGCGGCCAAGGAACGTCTGTCGCGTGAAAGACTGAGTATTTTCGAACAATTCCCACTGACGCAGCGCGATTTCGACAAGGCCGACCGCGAAGCCTATGGCTTCGCCTATATCCGCGCCGAGCGGCTGGGCGTCAAAGCCATTCATCGCCGTATGGAAGAAGTCAACTGGCTTCCGGCACAGATCGACACCAGCACCGACATCACCGCCGATATTCGCGACCGGCTGGCACACTGGGTCAAGCATGGCGCGGCCAAAGCGCCTGATGCCAAAATCTTCGGCAATGAATTCATCCATAGTCTGGCGCGGTGTCTCATGGTCGCCGATCCGGGCAGTATCGCCTTTCACAATATCTCCGACCGGGTGGCGCTGCTGTTCCGTGATCTGGCCTATCTCGTCTCCTCAATCCATTGCTGCAATGTGTTCAAGGAACTTGAGATTGAATATGTACGGCTGTCGGAGCCGCAAGACCTCGGCAAAATCGCGCTTGATCTGACCGCGACGCTGGAGGCCATCGCTCTGATGCAGGGCGGCGATGCCGGAGAAGTGAATGAAAACCACCCCGCCAACGAAGACGGCGGCGTGCCCTATCTACGTCTAGTCCCCAATCCAAACGAAGGGCCGGAAGCGACGGTCTAGGCTTCAGCGGAAATCAAATCTGGGCACGGCGTAAGCCGGATACAAAACTTGGCAGATACCTCAACGGCGCGCAATTGACCGACGCCAAGAGCCTTCTATCCCGCACGACCAGGGGCCGCACCGGCCAACTCTCGGATCAGGCCATGACCCAGCCGGACGCCTACCGCATGATCCGCCGCCGCGCCGCCGAAGCTGGCATCCGCACCAAGGTCGGTAATCACTCCTTCCGCGCGACCGGGATCACAGAATATCTACGGAACGGCGGCAAGCTGGAAATCGCCCAGCAGATGGCCAACCATGAAAGCGCCCGCACGACCGGCCTCTATGATCGGCGCAACGATCAAGTCTCGCTCGATGAGGTCGAACGCATTGTGATTTGAAGAGCGGCAAATCCGGGAGCGGCCGTCATTCTGAAACGGAGTTGTGGAACACGGGAAAGCCAGTGTTTGCGCGGGTTCCGCGCATGCTCCAAGACTTACCCTTTTTGCGACATTGAAAGTAACCATTGCTTGAAGCGGAGGGCGGCTTAATCGTCCAGCCTTCGGCATCTATGCCTTCGATAATCGGGCTACAACAATAAATCAAGGCTGCCAATTTGATTTTCCAAGATTACAAGAAGCGCATAAAGTTTGGAGATTTTCTAGCACAGTTTCACCGCCCATGCTGTATGGTTTAATGTGATCAACATGTAGTTCAACCCCTATTTTTAGTGCTGGACTTGCCCCGCAACTACAACAAGTGAAGCGGTCGCGTTGAAGTACCTTCCATCGAATACGAAGCGATAAATCACGCCCAGTTCGGCGCTGATTTTCTATTTCTTTATGATTGGTTGGCGGTTCCGTTCCTGCTGAATTGGCATATTCGACAAAAGCTTCTAATGCAGAAGTCCAAGAACGAAATCGCCGCTTATATGGACTCTGAGAAATCACTGATGGTGGATTTGCTAATTCACTTCGTCTAGGTTGACGGCCATAATGTTGCCAAAGGGTCAAAATATTTTCAAATAGACGTTCATCAGAGATATTTGTTTCGTTTGATAATGTTAGACCAGCCGCCAATAAAGCATTATTCCATGTGCCAAAGCGCCTAGAAACAGTAGTTTCGTCAAACTGTTTATGCTGTCTGTATTGAGGCATAGAAACAGTAGTTGCATTGAGTAGTTCGGCGACACGCTTTAAGTCCGCGAGAAGTTCTGAATCAGTCACAGGCTGACCAGAAACACGCAAAAGCTGAAATTGTTTTGATTCCATTGATTACCCGTTGTGAAACAGAGAAGCATTACACAATCCGCAAAGGGCTATTGATTGGAGGGTGTCGGTTTCCATTCGCGGGCCAAGCGCTGGGCTTCGTCGCGCTGTTGGGGTGTTATTTCTCTTTCCA
>JBASFQ010000006.1:0-80187 GCA_049653105.1 Alphaproteobacteria bacterium | reverse complement strand
CATCCTACGCCACCAAATTCGCCATCATCGCGGGCATCGTCAACCGCGCCTCCGGCTTTTAACCCCTTCAGGGAGAAACAGCCTTTTGCTGCCTTTTATCCCGTTACTTTTGCATCGGGTCTAATGTGTCGGTGTTTTTCATGTTCGATCCTGCTTTGTTGGAGGTTGTAGGTGAGTTTGGATTCATAAAACGTCACTGCAACCAGCCACGCCATAGAGAAGCGAAGCTAGGTTCAGTCAGCACCGCGCATAACCGATAAGTCGGCAACGCGTTAGCGCGGCACCTCTGAGAATCTATGGAATTTTTTCTGAAAACACAATCAACAGGTGAATAATAGTTGGTCTCTGTAACCCGCATAGCACAGGCACGCGCCGGAGCAGGAGCAGAAGGCATAACCCCTTACTTCCGCCACCGCAGCACAGGCTGTCGGGCGGCCTGCGTTTCATCAAGGCGACGCCGTGGAGTCAAACGCGGTGCCTGTTGAAATTCTCCGGCGGAGTCACTTTTGGCCAAAGCCACCAGATCGCACATCACAGAAACAAAGCCATCCAGGGTTTCCTTGCTTTCCGTTTCTGTCGGCTCAATGAGGAAAGCGCCGTGAACAACCAGCGGAAAATACATCGTCATCGGATGATAGCCGCGATCAAGCAAGGCTTTGGCGAAGTCCAGCGTCGTCACGCCGGTTCCTTCCAGGAAACGGTCATCGAACACGGCTTCATGCATACAGAATCCGGGAAACGGCGCACTCATCACATCCTTAAGCCCCACGAGAATATAGTTGGCATTCAGCACGGCATCATCCGCCACCTGACGCAATCCATCCGCTCCGTGAGAAAGCATATAGGTCAGAGCGCGGACAAACATGCCCATCTGTCCATGGAAAGCCTTCATTCTGCCGAAACTCTGTGCCGCATCGCCTACGGCGTGTTCGACAAGTTTCCAACTCTTCCCGTCACGCTCAAAACGCGGCAACGGCGCAAAAGGCGCAAGACTGTCCGCGAGTACGACTGGCCCAGCTCCCGGCCCGCCGCCGCCATGGGGCGTGGAGAAGGTTTTATGCAAATTAATATGCATGGCATCAATGCCGAGATCGGCCGGGCGCACACGGCCGACGATGGCGTTAAAGTTCGCGCCGTCGCAGTAAAAATACGCGCCGGATCGGTGCACGGCTTCCGCGATGGTGACGATATCACGCTCAAACAAACCACAGGTATTCGGATTGGTGAGCATGAGCGCCGCGACATCCGGGCCAAGCTTAGCCTGAAACGCCGCCAGATCGACGCGTCCGTCTGCGCTCGCCGGAATAGGATCAACGGTAAAACCCAAAGCTGCCGCCGTGGCAGGATTCGTGCCATGCGCGGATTCTGGTACTAAAACCCGCGTCCGGCGTGCTTCACCGCGCGCCGCCAGCGCCGCCTTGATCGCCGCCATGCCGCAGAATTCGCCATGTGCGCCCGCGCCGGGAGTCATGGCGACGGCGGGCATGCCGGTGAGCTTCATCAACCAGTCCGCTAGTGTTCCGATAAGCTCCAGCGCCCCCTGCACTGTTGCCACAGGTTGCAGCGGATGCAGGTCGGCAAAACCCGGCAAACGCGCCATCTTTTCATTCAGCCGCGGATTATGCTTCATGGTGCAGGAACCGATCGGATAGAATGTGCTGTCGATTCCGTAATTCTGCTGGCTCAAACGTGTAAAGTGCCGCACGACCTGCGGCTCCGATAATCCGGGCAGACCGATTTTCTTTTGCCGCCGCAGACCGCCAAGGCGATCCGGTTTCAGTGCTGGTTCAGGAATATCGACCCCGCAACGTCCCTCCTGCCCCATCTCGAAGATCAACGGCTCTTCAAGGATCAATCGCTGCGCTCCCGGTATTGCCGGAGCAACGGCATGCGTCGGACGGGTCATTGGCATGCCTCCTGCAGCGCCTGAAGCGCGGCATCCATATCTTGCTCCGTCGTGCACTCGGTCACGGCGATGAGCAGCAGATTTTCCATCGCCCGATCCTGCGGATATAAACGCGCCACAGGCACGCCCACCAAAATCGGCGTTCGCGCCAGGCGATCCACAATGGCAGCAGCAGGTTTTGGCAGGCGCACGGTAAACTCATTGAAGAAATGACGATTTAAAACCGAAAAACCGGGCAATTTGGCAACCTTGTCTGCCATCTGGCAGGCAAGCGCATGATTTTGTGCGGCCAGACGCCGCAACCCATCTTCACCCAATAAACTCATATGGATCGTGAAGGCCAAAGCGCAGAGTCCGGAATTGGTGCAGATGTTGCTTGTCGCTTTATCACGCCGGATATGCTGTTCCCGGGTCGAGAGTGTCAGGACAAAGCCGCGCTTGCCTTCGGCATCGACCGTCTGGCCGCAAACCCGCCCCGGCATCTGACGCACGAACTTCTCGCGGCAGGTGAACAAGCCGAGATAGGGCCCCCCAAAACCAAGAGGATTGCCTATCGATTGCCCTTCGCCCACAACGATATCGGCACCCATTTCTCCGGGGGGAGTCAACAGGCCGAGCGCCACGATTTCGCGTGTGACGATAATTAGCAAGGCGCCTTTGGCGTGCGCCGCCTCGGCCAAAGCGCTATGATCGGTAATATGGCCAAACAGATCCGGATAGCCGACGACAACGCAGGCGACATCCGCATCAATCTGACTCGCCAAAGCTTCGCCGCCCTCGGGACGCGGCGGCAATGTGACAACATCGATCCCGGTCATCCGCGCCATCGTGGCCGTGACTTCCCCGTCATGCGGGTGCAGATTCCCGGACAGGATCGCGCGTGATCTTTTGGTAATGCGGCACGCCATGGCCACGGCTTCGGCACAAGCGGTCGCTCCATCATACATCGAGGCGTTGGCGACCTCCATCCCGGTCAGCAGCGCCACTTGGCTCTGGAACTCAAACAAAGCTTGCAACGTGCCTTGACTGACCTCTGGCTGATAGGGGGTATAGGAAGTCAGAAACTCGCCGCGCAGCAGCAATTGATCAACAGCAGCAGGAATGTGATGACGATATGCTCCGGCACCAAGAAAACTGGGGCATGAACCCGCCGGAACATTCCGCGCCGCCAGCGCTGCAATCGTGCGCTCCACGGCCATCTCGCTCTGGTGCAGCGGCAAGTCATGAACCGGCCCGTCCATCCGTGCGCCTTCGGGCACATCGGCAAACAGGGCATCGACCGAAGCGACCCCGATCGCGGCGCACATCGCGCGTCGGTCTGACTCCGTCAAAGGCAAATAGCGCATGGCAAATCCTGAACTAAAATTGCGCCCTCGCTATCAGATTCGCGCCGATTCACCTAATTCATTGAGGGAGATTATTGAGAACCGCTTCATGGTATCGTTTCAAAACAAACTTGACAATGCGCGACCCCAACTCCATATGTAAGCTCCTTCAATTCACAGCCTGAAAGGATTCTCCATGCCCAATCTCGCCCCCGCAAATCCCGATACCGCCACCGGTCTGCAGAAAGAACTCTTCGCCCAGATTCAGGGCGCCTTTGGCACCGTACCCAATATGTTCAAGACCATCGGCAATTCACCTGCCGCCTTGCAAGCGATGTTCGGTTTTTTTGGCGCGCTGAGCAAAGGTAAACTGGGTCCGAAGCTGGGCGAACAGATCGCCGTTCTGGTCGCGGACATCAACCGCTGCGAATATTGCCTTGCCGCCCATACGGTTCTGGGTCAAATGGCCGGGCTTAGCGCTGACACCATGGCGCAGGCACAAGCCGGGAAGTCAAATGATGCCAAGACCCAGGCCGCGTTGGACTTTGCCGCCAAGCTGGTGCGCAACAGAGCCAATGTCACGGCACAGGACGTGCAGACTGTCCGTAACGCCGGGTTTAATGATGAGGAAGTGGCGGAGATTCTGGCGCATGTCGCGCTTAATATCTTCACCAATTATACCAATGTGGCGTTCGACGTTACGGTAGATTTCCCCAAGGTCGCCCTGCGCGCAGCGGCATAACCTAGAACGCAGCACAAAAGACTACAGGACTATATGACCACCACCCTTAAGCCAGCTCCGGAATTCGTGATGCAGAGTTGGTTGAATGCGCCGCAGCCTTTGTCCCTCACCGGACTTCGCGGCCGGGTGGTGGTCGCCTACGCATTCCAGATGCTTTGCCCAGGCTGCGTCGAACGTTCGATCCCTCAAGCGCGGGAAGTCCATGCGATGTTCCCCACCGCCGAAGTCGCGGTCATCGGGCTGCATACGGTGTTTGAACATCACGAAGCGATGGGACAGGCTTCACTCAAAGCCTTTATCCATGAATATGGCCTGACTTTCCCGGTCGGGATCGACAAGCCTTCGGACAACCCGAAAGATCCAATTCCGGCAACGATGCGGCTTTATAATATGCAGGGTACACCGACCTTGCTCCTCATCGACCGACGGGGCATATTGCGCAAGCAGAAATTTGGCCATGAACATGATCTTATCCTCGGTGCCGAAATCATGGCCTTGATGCGCGAAGATCCGCGCGACCACAATGAGGCCACCCAGGAAATCAAGCATTCATGACCGACCAGCCCCCTTCGTCAGAGCCCGAACGCCGAGTTCAACTGCAATTCAATGCCGCATCACTGGGCATTGACGAAGCCTATATCTCTACTCTGGTTGATACATTTTATACGGCGGTACGCGCCAACCCGCAGATCGGGCCCGTCTTTGAGAATGCCATCGGCACAGAATGGGATCACCATCTGGCGCGGATGAAAGATTTCTGGGCTTCCATTGCCTTAAGCGCAGGGCGCTATTCCGGCTACCCCATGGTGGTGCATCGACAACTGGCGGACATTCAGCCCTGGCATTTCAAAGTCTGGCTTACTTTGTTTGAGCAGACGTTACGCGCTACTGCGCCCAACGAAAATGTCGTGGATTTTTTTCTGACGCGCGCACAGGCCATCGGTAAAAGGCTGCAAATGGGTGTCTTTGCACCCGGCAGCGGTCGCGAAAACGCGCCAACAGAACCGCCACAGGATGATCGAAGCGCCTAACCTGCCTTCACAAAATCCATATAAGTCGTTTCATCCATCAATTTCTGCGCCTGCGCATCATTGACGCCTTCCAGCCGGAAGAACCAGCCCGCACCCAGCGGCTCTGAATTGACCAAAGCAGGATTTTTGTTGAGTTCGGTATTAACCGCCGCAACCTTGCCATCGACAGGCGCATAAACTTCGCTGGCAGCCTTAACGGACTCAACAACGGCAATCTGTTCCCCCTGCTTGACGACGCGACCAACCTCCGGCAACTCAACATAAACCACGTCGCCTAAAGATTTTTGCGCGAACGCGCTGATCCCGCAGACGGCCGTGCCCCCTTCCAGACGCAGCCATTCATGATCCTTGGTGTAATGTTCAACGGCCATAAACTTACCTCATATAACGATGGGGAACGAAGGGGAGTTTGACGATCCGTGCCGGAATTGCCCGACCACGCAAAGGCAATTGCACAACCAAATCAACCATGGCCTGCGCGGGGGTCAGATAGGCCATCGCAATCGCGGTGTCCAGCGTCGGGCTATAACCACCGCTGGAAACAAAGCCAATTTCGTTTCCGCCGGCACTCAAGACCTTGTTTCCCTCGCGCACAATGGCACGGCTGGGCAGCAGCAAACCAACCCGTCGCCGTGAGGCGCTTTGCTGCAATTCTTCCAAAATGCGCGGTGCGCCTGGGAAATCTGCCTTGGCGCGGCGCGTCGGACTGACCACCCAGTTCAGCGAAGCCTCAACGGGCGAAATGGTTTCATTCAGTTCATGCCCGTACAAGCACAGCCCGGCCTCAAGCCGCAAAGTATCGCGCGCGCCAAGCCCGGCTGGTTTGACATTTGGCAGTTCCAGAAGTGCCGTCGCAAAACTCTCAGCCTGATCCGACGGCAAAGAAATCTCAAAGCCATCTTCGCCAGTATAACCGCTGCGCCAGACGCGCAAAACACCATGATCAGGAATGTCATACTGCCCAAGATGCATAAACTTAAGCGCTACCGCAGAGGGACAGATTTTCTCAAGCGCCGCAACCGCGCCCGGTCCTTGTAAAGCCAATAGCCCAAGATCGTCGCGCAAGGTCAAGGTGCGCGCCGTGGGAATATGTTCTTGTAAAAACTCCAAATCCGTCCGCTTCAAGGCGGCATTGACGATTAAGAACCACTGATCGCCCTCAGGATTTAGTCGCGTGATCATTAAATCGTCGATCACACCGCCATGATTATTGAGCAAAAGCGAATAAGTGGTTTGCATCGGCTGTAACGCCGCGAGATCGGTAGGAACCAGACGCGCCAGATCTTCAAGCGGGCAGTGCAATAAAATCTGCCCCATATGACCAACATCGAACAGACTCGCAGCCGCACGTGTATGCAGATGTTCGGCTATAATGCCTTCGGGATATTGTACCGGCATATCATAACCGGCAAACGAAACCATCTTCGCCCCGTGCCGCGTATGAAAGTTATACAGCGAAGTCCGGAGCTGCGGTAACGTCATGGGGGAGTTCCCTTGCGGTTAAAGGCCAGTTGCTCTGGTGATAGCTGGAATCCAATCAAAACGCGCCACCCGCCCACGTCCCCTTCAGACGTTGGGATGTTCACATGAATATTTTCGACGGTTTCTGATTCCTTATCATGTTTGCCGAAGCGAAAAACCGCCGTTAAATTCTGCTTGCTGACCGGAACATCGCCCGGCCCCACCACGGCGATGAAGTAAGGCAGCTCTACCCTGTCGCCGCCCAAACCCGGCCCGCGTTGCGCGGTCAGACGTATCCCGGCATCAACATCAATACTCTCACGCCGGAAAGCGCAATCACCTTCTATTTTTCCGATGAACCCCGCCGATACCATGCGCGAAAATCCCGGTGTATCGTCGCGACCGAAATCAACAATCTGCGCCAGATCACGCACCGCTGCCACTTGCGGACAGACGCGCGTATCCGTTGTGCTGCTGCACCCCGCCAACACCAAAGAGAATATCATAAGCCATTTATTTTTCATCGCGCCCCAAACACCATAACATGATTGCTTTTTGTACATGAAGACGGTTTTCCGCTTCATCCAGTACGGCAGATTGCGGCCCGTCAAACACCTCGTCGGTGACTTCTTCGCCACGATGCGCCGGCAGGCAGTGCATGAAAATTGCCTCAGGCGCCGCAAGCCCAAGCAACTTACGATTGACTTGATAGGGTGCCAGCAAGGCATGCCGCCGCGCCGCATCCACATTGTGCATGGAAACCCATGTGTCTGTGACAATGGCATCGGCATCTGTGACCGCGTGCTGTGGATCTTCTCCAACTGCAATTTTCGCACCATGTGCCTGCGCTGCCGCGATGCGCTCGCGTGATGGCGCGAGTTCAGCGGGACAGGCGACCTGTAACCGATAGCCAAAAGCTGCGCTCGCCTGGATCAGGCTGTTCAGTATATTATTTTCTCCATCACCGACCCAGGCAATGGTGCGCCCAAGCACCGGCCCGCACCTTTCTTCAAAGGTCATGAGGTCGGCCATTACTTGACACGGATGCGAAGCATTAGTCAGGCCATTGATGACCGGCACTGCCGCACCGCCCGCCAGTTCGGTCAGCTTCTGGGGATCAGCGGTACGCAACATCATGATCTTGACGTAACGTGACATAACACGCGCCGTATCGCCAATCGTCTCGCCCCGGCCAAGCTGCATCTCTGCGCCGGTCAATACCACGGCCTCACCACCGAGTTCTCTGATCCCGACTTCAAACGAAACGCGGGTACGGGTGGATGGTTTCTCAAAAATCAGTGCCAGAGATTCTCCCTGCAAGCGGCGGAAATCTCCCGGACGCGCCTTGATCTGCTTGGCCAGATCTAGAATGCCGCGTAAAACCGGCGGCGCAATCTGATCAAGTTCGAGGAAATGCCGGATCATGCCGCCCTCACAACTTCCTGCGCGACCGCATCCAGAATCTCCAGCGCGGTATCAATCTGCTTTTCCTCAACGATAAGCGGTGGAACCAGACGCACGACATTATCTCCCGCAGGCATAATCAGTAATTTTCGTGCCCGTGCCGCCGCGATTACCTTCTCTTCCGGTACGATACAACGCAACCCCTGCATCATACCCTTTCCCCGCCGTTCAGAAAAGGCTCGGGGATGCCGTGCCACAAGGTCATTGAGCCTGGTTTCAAACGCCGCACCTTTACGCGCTACGTCGTTCAAAAACCCCGGTGCCGTGAACAAGTCCAGCACCTTGTCAACAATCGCAACCGCCAGCGGATTGCACCCATAAGTGCTGCCATGCGTGCCGGGAACCATACCCTGTGCTGCCCTGCCGGTCGCCAGACAGGCGCTGACCGGGAATCCGTTCCCGATAGCTTTAGCAACACACATGATATCCGGCGTTATTCCCGCCCATTCATGCGCAAAAAATTTACCGGTGCGCCCCATACCGCATTGAATTTCATCGAAAAACAATAACAAGCCGTGCTTGTCACAAAGCGCGCGCAAGCCGCGCAAAAACTCCACAGAAGCCGCGCGAATTCCCCCCTCGCCCTGAACAGGTTCCAGGCAAATAGCCGCCGTCTGAGGGCCGATGGCAGCTTCGACGGCCTTAAGATCATCCCATGCGACTTGATCGAAACCATCAGTCTGGGGGCCAAAGCCCTTGACCATCTTCTCGGATTTGGCGGCAGCGATGGCGGCCAGCGTCCGGCCATGAAAACACCCCTGGAAGGTGATGACGCGATAGCGCTCCGGATGGCCGGTGACCGTTTGATATTTACGCGCAATCTTGACGCCGAGTTCCCAAGCCTCGACCCCTGAATTCTGGAAAAACACCGTATCGGCAAAAGTCAGTTCCGTCAGACGTTTGGCCAGGCGTTCTAAAGCATGGGATTTATAAAGGTTGGAGGTAATCCAGAGCTTTTTCGCCTGATGATGCAGCGTCTCAACCAAAATCGGGTTCGCATGCCCGAAAGCAGTAACAGAAAAAGCTCCGCCAAAATCAAGATAACGTTCTTCTTTGTCATCAAAGAGATAGCACCCCTCACCGCGCTCGAAATATACATCGGTGCGTGCATACACAGGCATCAAGGCCGGAACATTGTCCGGTGGAAGTGTCACAAAATCAGCCATATTCGATTTATCCTTATGAACGAATCTAAATATGGCGCATCAGGCATTGCCTGTCCAGAATGGCGCGTAAAATGACCATCACCTTGGATTTTATGCAGGAATAAATTGGGTTTTATCCCTTAAAACCCGCCGTCACCGGATAGCGGCGTTCACGCACGAACAAGGCCGACCCCAGCTTGACCCCCGGCGCGCCTTGGCGACGTTTATATTCAGCACGCGCCAGCATGATCTGGACTCTCTGTACCATGTCCCGGTCATGCCCTTGCGCGATCAAACCTTCAACTCCGGCATGATCCTCAATCAACCCGCGCAAAATTCCATCCAGTTGCGGATAGGGTGGGAGCGTGTCGGAATCCCGCTGGTTGGGACGCAGTTCCGCCGTTGGTGCCTTGGTCATGATCGTATCGGCAATCACGACGCCCTCTGAACCAAGAGCTCCTTCAGGCCAGGCACGATTGCGCCACGCCGCAACCTCATAGACTTGCGTCTTGTATAAATCCTTGAGCGGCGCAAACCCGCCGCACATATCCCCATATAATGTCGCGTAGCCGGTCGCCAGTTCGGATTTATTTCCGGTCGCCAGCAGCAAATGACCAAATTTATTGGACAGCGCCATCAGCGCCACTCCGCGGCTGCGCGACTGAATATTTTCTTCCGTGACATCGGCGGTATGATCGGCAAACAAAGGCTGCATCATGGCTTCGAATGCCTTCAGCGCAGGAACAAGATCAATCTTGTCATAACGTATTCCCAACCGCACCGCGACATCTCCGGCATCATCCAGGCTTGCCTGTGAGGTAAAAGGTGAAGGCAGCATCACCCCCCAGACATTTTCTGCACCCAAGGCATCCACGGCCAGTGCCGCCACCAACGCGCTATCAATCCCTCCCGACAGCCCCAACAAAGCCTTTGTAAAGCCATTCTTCCGCGCATAATCACGCAGCCCCAGCATCATTGCCGCATAAAGGGCAGACGCGTCATCGGTATAATCTGTTTGCGTCTGTGTTACACAGTGCCAGCCGGTACCGCGCTTTTGAAAATCCAGGAACAGGACGTCTTCCTGCCATGCCGCAGCGTGCGCCATAACGGTTCCATCGGCGGCAACGACAAAGGATGCGCCGTCGAACACCAGTTCATCTTGCCCACCGACCAAATTGACATAAACAACAGGCAACCCGCTTTCACGCGCCCGTGCCGTCGTCACATCTTGCCGTTGTTGCATTTTTCCGGACTGGTACGGACTGCAATTCGGCACCAGAACAAGTTCAGCCCCCGCCGCCCGCAGGGACGCGACAGCACCTGGGGTCCAGATATCTTCACAAATAGGGACGCCCAGTTTAATGCCGCGCCAGGTGAATAATTGTGCGCCCTGCCCCGCCGCAAAAACGCGCTTCTCATCAAAAACACCGTAATTGGGCAAATCGCGCTTGCGGCTGATCCCCGCAATACGCCCTGCCTCAAGCAATAGCGCCGCGTTATAGAGTTTTCCTTCTTCGTGCCACGGCACGCCGACGATCATGGCGGTTCCCCCCGAAGTCAGCACCGCAAGCCGCGCAACTTCCACGGCAATCTCACGAATAAAGGTGGGATGCAGCAACAAGTCTTCTGCTGGATAGCCAGCCAGATAAAGTTCCGGGGTCACGAGAAGATCAGCCCCCTCCGCGCGCGCCTGCGCATAAACGGCGGTCAAGCGCGCCGCATTACCGGAGACATCGCCAACAATGGGATTAAGCTGTGCGAGGGCGATCCGGACTTGCTCAGTCATGATCCCCTCGCTAGCACACACAGATTACTGTTGCTGCTGTTCGCTTTCCTGCCGCTGCAACTGAGACTGGATTTTCTTCAATTCTGCCTGCGCGGCCTTCATCGACTTCTGTGCTTCTCTGGTCACTGCCTGCTGTGCCCCGGCAATATCGCGCGCGGCTTCGCTGCTCAGGCACTCCATATAGGCCTGCACTTGCGCCGTATAGGCGTTATAGGCGTTGATCTGTTCATTGAGATCATTGGCCGATGACTCCGGATCGGACGGCAAAGTCGCCGGACGTGCCGGGTGCGTGCACATGGTGGATATCCAGCTGCTCTTGCCATCGACATAGCTTAAATTTCCCGCTTGAACAGAGGGTGCGGCCATCAACGCGACGGCACTCAAAAACAAAAATTTCTTCAGCATGTGATTCTCCTCGGTTAAAAAAACTACACGCGCTTAAACCGCGCGCGTTCGGCCTTTAATGCATCCGCCACCTGGAAGGCCAACTCCAAAGCCTGCGTTGCGTTCAGTCGTGGATCGCAATGCGTATGATAACGGCTGGACAGATTTTCATCCAAAATCTGCTGCCCGCCGCCGGTGCATTCCGTCACGTCCTGTCCGGTCATCTCCAAATGGATACCACCGGCATAAACACCTTCCGCCTGGCAAATACTGAAAAAATCTCTAACTTCCGCCAGAATTTTATCGAAATGCCGTGTCTTGTACCCTGTCGATGACGTCCGCGTATTGCCATGCATCGGGTCAGTGCACCAGACGACGTTGCGTCCCGCTGTCTTCACCTTCCGCAATAATGGTGGCAATGATGTGGCAATCTTGTCCGCGCCCATCCGCACGATCAGTGTCAGGCGTCCGGCTTCGTTCTGAGGATTCAACAGGTCGCATAACTGCAACACATCATCAACCGCCATGCCCGGCCCGCATTTCAGCCCCAGAGGATTCTTGACCCCCCGCGCAAACTCCACATGCGCGCCGTCCAGTTGGCGTGTGCGATCGCCGATCCACAACATATGCGCCGAGACGCCGTACCAATCGCCGGTCGTGCTGTCCACACGGGTCAGAGCCTGTTCATAAGGCAGCAGCAACGCTTCATGCGCTGTATAAAAATCCGTCTCGCGGATTTGCGGCACCGTCGTCCCGGTCACGCCACAGGCCGCCATGAAAGCCAAAGTTTCATCAAGCCGCCGTGCCATGTCTTCATAACGCGCCGCCTGCGGCGAGTTAGCGACAAAGTCCAGGTTCCAGCGATGCACTTCATTCAGATCGGCATAACCGCCCTGTGCAAAGGCACGAAGCAGGTTCAAAGTCGCTGCGGCCTGATGATAGACCTCAACCATCCGCTGTGGGTCGGGGATGCGCGCTTCCGGCGTGAATTCCAGCCCATTGATAATATCGCCGCGATAGCTGGGCAAAGTGACGCCGTTACGTGTTTCATGATCGTCGGAGCGCGGCTTGGCAAACTGTCCCGCAATCCGCCCAATTTTAACCACGGGAGTTGTCGCGCCGAAAGTCAGCACGATGGCCATCTGTAGAATGACGCGGAACATAAAACGGATATTCTTCGCCTCGAATTCGGCGAAGCTCTCGGCACAGTCGCCGCCCATGAACAAAAAGGCGTCACCCGCTGTCACCCGCGCAAGATCGGCTTTCAGCCGCCGCGCTTCACCCGCAAAGACCAGTGGAGGCAGACGACTTAAACGCTGCTCGGCGGCGGCCAGTTTGGCGGCATCCGGATAGGTCGGGAGCTGCTTGGCCGGTTTCTGACGCCAGCTCTCCGGGATCCAGTTTGAGGTCGGGATATGGTTCATCGGGTTAAAACAATCCTGTTACGGCGGAGGTGTAATCCCCCGTTTCCGCCCGACTTTACTCAACCGTAACGCTTTTGGCTAGGTTTCTTGGTTGATCAACGTCCGTCCCCTTGGCCACGGCCGTATAATAGGCCAAAAGCTGCAACGGCACGGCGTAAAGGATTGGCAAGACAACGTCTTCGGTCGATGGCATGGCAAAGGTATGGAACGGTTCACAGCCCAGCTGGCTCATCGTCTGCCCTTCGGTTAAGACAATCGCCTTCCCTCCGCGCGCCACGACTTCCTGCAAATTGGACACCGTTTTGTCGAACAAGCTGTCACGCGGCGCCATCACCACCACCGGGGTATATTCGTCGATCAAGGCAATCGGCCCGTGCTTCAACTCACCCGCGGCAAAACCTTCTGCATGGATATAGGATATTTCCTTGAGCTTCAAAGCACCTTCCATCGCGATGGGATAGAACCAACCCCGGCCAAGGAAAATCACATCCTTGGCTTCGGAAATATCCTGCGCGATTTTTTGTACTTGCTCGTGATGCTGGAGAATATATTTCATCTGCTCCGGCACTTCGCGCAGCGCCTGCAACAAAGTCTGCGCCCGATCCTGCGTCAACTTCTTCCGCGCCAACCCGGCGCCGATTGCCAGGGTAAGCAGCACAGTCAGCTGCGTCGTGAAAGCCTTGGTCGAAGCGACGCCGATTTCCGGTCCCGCCAGAGTCGGCATGACCACATCGGCCTGCCGCGCGATCGAACTTTGCGGCACATTGACCACCGCGATAATTTTTTGTCCCAGCGCCTTGGCATAGGTTACACCCGCCAGCGTATCCGCCGTTTCGCCGGATTGTGATACCGCCAGCATCACGCCATCTTTGGGCAGCGGCGAACTGCGGTAACGGAACTCCGACGCAATATCGATTTCAACCGACAGTCCCGCCAGTTTCTCGAACCAGTATTTCGCCACCGCGCCGGCATAATAGGCCGTGCCACAGGCAACGATGGTCAAACGCGACACGTCTTCCCACTTGAACGGCAGTTTTTCGTCGGCCAGAACATTGCTGGACGAAATCATGGAGTTTAACGTATCGCCAATGACCGCAGGCTGCTCGAAAATTTCCTTGAGCATGAAATGACGATACTGCCCCTTGCCGATCATTGCGCCGGAAAGCATGGTCTGCTGCACCTTGCGCTCGACGATGTTGTTCTTTTCGTCGTGGATAATCGCCTTGCCGTGACGCAGTTCGGCCCAGTCCCCTTCTTCCAGATAACAAATTTTATTGGTCAGAGGCGCAAGCGCAAGAGCGTCAGAACCAAGATACATTTCTCCGTCGCCGAAACCTACCGCCAGCGGCGATCCGCGCCGCGCACCGATCAGCAAATCCTTATGGCCGGTAAAAATAATTCCCAGCGCAAACGCGCCTTGCAAGCGTTGCAGAGTCGCGGCAGTTGCTTCGAGCGGCGTCATTCCCTGTTGCAGATAATCCGTCAATAAATGCGCGACAGCTTCGGTGTCGGTTTCCGACGTAAAGCGATGCTGCTTTTCTTCCAGCTCGGCGCGCAGCTCGCGGTAATTTTCGATAATGCCGTTATGCACCACCGCAACCCTGTCCGTCGCATGCGGGTGCGCGTTGTTCGTCGTCGGTTTTCCATGCGTCGCCCAACGGGTATGGCCAATGCCGACATGACCCGGCAACGGCTCTTTGGTCAACAACGACGCCAGATTGGCCAGCTTGCCTTCGGCGCGCCGGCGTTCGATATGGCCGTTGACAAGGGTCGCAACCCCCGCGCTGTCATAGCCGCGATATTCCAACCGCTTCAGACCCTCGACCAGTAAATCCGCAACCGGACGATCCGCCAGAATGCCAACGATACCGCACATATTTTTTGACTCCACTCTATAACGATTCTTGTAAGACCCGTGCTGACACGCCCATCCAGAAACATGTCATTCCTGCGCCAGCAGGAATCCAGCGCCATCATGTAAAATGATCGATCCCTATCTCTGGATTTCCGATGGCATGACAGCTTAAAGGCATGCACATACCGGATGCATGAAAATAGCGCATTGCTGCGTTTGCACAAGCAACTAATGACAATTAAAACGACGATTTATTACAGCGTTTATTGGTTTATTTTTGTTTTTTCGTGTCCCGGAACCGTTGTGCCCAGTTTTCAAGGTTAACCTGCCGTCCACGGGCAACCGCCAGTGTATCCGGTGGGACATCCTCGGTAATCACGCTGCCCGCCCCGACAAAAGCGCCGTTGCCAATCTCGACCGGCGCAACCAGGGCGGTATTCGACCCGATGAATGCCCCGTTGCCAATGACGGTCAGGTGCTTCTTGAAACCGTCATAGTTACAAGTAATCGTTCCCGCCCCGATATTGGCCGTCGAGCCGATTTCAGCATCGCCGATATAAGTTAAGTGGTTAATCTTGCTACCCTCACCCACAGTGGCATTTTTCAATTCAACAAAATTGCCGATATGCGTATTCTTGCCCAGTTTTGTTCCGGGACGCAGCCGCGCAAAAGGCCCGACGGTCGCACCCACGCCGATGCGCACACCTTCCAGATGACAGAATGGCCGAATCTGAACCTTGTCTTCCACCACCACGCCAGGAGCAAAAACGACATTCTGACCGATGGTCACATCCTGACCGATGACGGTATCAAAGGCAAAATGCACGCTTTCCGGCTGGGGCAAACTGGCTCCGGCGCGCATCACGCGCTCACGCATCCGGCGCTGAAAAATCCCTTCAGCGACGGCGAGTTCGACACGATCATTCACGCCCAGAACGGCATCTTCCGGGATTTCGGCAAAGGCTGTCTTAAGCCCATCGTCATGCGCCAGTTTAACGATGTCGGTCAGGTAATATTCTTTTTTCGCATTGTCATTCTTGATCTTGGCCAACAATTCCCACATTTTTGGCGCGGCCAGCAACATCATCCCGCCGTTGCACAAGCGCAGGCTCTTCTGCTCCGGCGTCGCGTCCAGCGCCTCAACGATGGCCGTCACTTGTCCGTTCTTGTTGACGATCACGCGTCCATAAGCACCGGGATCGGCGGGCTTGAATGCCGCCACGACGACATCGGCAGCATTTTCCTGCCCCGCATCGCACAGCGCCCGCAAGGCATCAGCATCCACCAGCGGCGTATCGCCGTACAAAATCAGAATATAGCCGTCGAATTTTCCCAACTGCGCCTCGGCCGCACGCACGGCATCGGCCGTGCCTTGTTGCTTCGTCTGCATCACGGTTGGATGCGGCGCGGAAAATTTGGCGACCTTCTCCATTTCCGGCCCGACGACGACCACAGTCTGCTGCGCGCCCAATTCACCGGCGGCGCGGATAACATGCCCCAGCATCGGCAACCCGGCGACCGGGTGCAAAACTTTGGGCAGTTCCGAACGCATACGCGTCCCACGCCCGGCGGCCAGGATAATACAAGCAAGAGCAGATTTTTTCATATAGACACCATCATCGTCATATCGGCAAAAGTTGGAGGCGCATGAGGTCCGACTGCTTCAGGCCACTGCCGCGTCAGCGTCGCGATACCCTGCATCGCGCCACATGTCGGGGATAAAAACCGGGTCAGTTCCGCTCCCCCATCTGGGCAAATATTAATACGGGATACCCTCAAACTCTTACTACCCGGTTTGCCATAGGAATTACGATTGCGCCAGCGTAAAGATTTAGCCATAGATAATACATGACAACTCCACTTGCAGGCGTGATTTTCGACCTCGACGGGACGCTGATCGACAGCGCCCCGGACATTCGCAACGCGATCAACACGCATCTGCAGAGTCAGAACCGGCGATTGCTGTCGCTTGACGAGGTCAAACGCGCTGTTGGTGATGGCGCCCTGACCTTGGTCGAACGCGCCTTGGGGCTGACCGGCACGAAAGCCGATCATGATACGCTGATCGAGCATGTACAGAATTTCATCAAAATATACCGCGACATCACTCCCGACCCGGCGCAGATTTTTCCCGGCGTCCTGAGCACGCTCGCGGCTTTTAAAGAACACGCCGTACCAATGGGGATTTGCACGAACAAGCCACAAGCCGCCACGCATAAATTGCTCGATGATTTGCGCCTGAAACCTTTTTTCAGTGGCATCGCCGGGGGCGACACGTTCCCGGTTCACAAGCCGGATCCGGGACATTTACGTGGTGTTATCGACATGATGAACGTTCCCGTCGCGCATTGCGTCATGGTGGGCGACAGCCCCAACGATCTTGCCGCCGCCCATGGGCTGGGCATCCCGTGCATTCTCGCTGATTACGGTTACGGCAGCGACTGCGCCAGTTTACCTGCCGAGGCGATCATCAAGGATATGGCGGAACTGCCTGCGGCTTTAACGCGCCTTGGATTCCAGACGGGGCTCCATACGGGCATATAGTTCCGGCGCGACGGGTTTATCCTCGATCCGCCAAGCCGCCAGATGCACCATCACCGACCCAAACGGGCTGGAAGTTTCCGCCATCACCGGCATCGGCGGCAAATCCGGACGCAGCCGCGCCATCCAGATGATGAAAGGTGGGCGGTTCGTTTTTCCCTTGTCGGTCTGCCAGAATTTACGCGATTCCATATCCTTCGGCTTGCCGGCGATCAGATTAAAACGCAGCGCGCATTTACGCGCTGTCCCGGAATAAAGATTCACCTCATTGGGCTGCAACGTGACTTCGCCCAGATCCTTGGTGGTCAGATCGAAACGCCGCTTGCCGTCAAACACAGCCGTGGTCGCGTTGCAATCGTCATGCATGGTGTAATGCGCCATGAGCTGCAAAAGACCGCTCAACGGGTCGAGGGTCTTGTTGACGATATCGTCGCTCAGGCGATCTTTGGGGTCGGGCGCATCCGTGGATTCTTTGGCGTAAGTCACGCCGCCGTCGTTTTTATAATCCATAATCAGCAATTGCGGCTTGTGTTTCCACGAGCTGATCGTTTTGTAATGCTTGGGCTGCATCGCGCCGTCGGCGTTTTTTCCCACGCTCTCAACGCTCATTTCCCACGGGAACCAGTCATCCCAGATTCCCACGGTCTGCGCCTTCGCCGCCATACGATAAGTCTTGGTGGTTAAGTCCGCACGCGTCTCGGCGCGCAGCAAGTGCACGCCACCAACGTAAACTTCGTACTCCGCCGCAACCGGCTGCATCGCCAGCTTATCGGCTGCCTGCACAGTGCCGGGAAGCAACAGGGCAACCGTCAGAAGGATGGCAGCTGCCGCTCTCATCCCATCATTCCCGTATCGGCGCATAGCGCATTTTTCAGCATTTTTCATGCGGACAATATAACCGGTACATTGCGGCAAAAGCGGGGAGAAATGGTTTCAGAGGCAAAGATTTGGTTACGGTTTATTACCGTAAGCTGCCGCATAGACAGTTCTGACTTCCCAGTGGCTACGCCGTGGCCCTGCCACCGATTCTAGAAGGTTGCATAGCTTTGCTTCCTGACTCAGTGCTTTTAAATCCTTACGCGTGTGCGGGTCGCCATAATTGACCGCCTCATTGGTCGTGACATCTATTTCGGCAAGCCGAAACAGCTGGGTATTTCCAGGCAATTCCTTGACTTCATCCATGCTCAATTGCATACGACCCCCTTGTTCCGGAATGACCTGTTAACGCTATGTCACATATAAACCCACGAATTTACTTTCAACAAGCTTCCAATCCGTTCTCCTCACGTCCACGCAATGCCGCGACATGCTCCCGAGAAAATTTCTTTAATTTCAGAATGATACGCACCGTCAGTCGCGTGCAGAGTCATGCCGGTTAATACGCTGAAAGGCGCTTTAGAATCCTTCATGCCACGGATCAGGATACGTTTTGCCGGTACTCCGGCTTTAGGCCAAAGCGGCAAAACTGTAATGCCGCCGAATTTCCCATACATGGCAGCCAGCAAATCGGGCAAACCGTCTGCGCGATAAATCATTGTCAGGACGCCGCGATGTTTAAGTCGCCCATGCGCCGATTTGACCCAGGCATTCAGGTCGTCAACGCTCATGGCCTGCGCCAGATTTTTGGTCGCGCGCGGGCCGGGATCATGGGATTTCTGGTCGTGAAAAGGCGGGTTGGCCATAACGTGATCAAAGGAATTTGCAGCAATAGTGCGTGACAATTTACGCGCATCACCAGGTTTCACATGGAACATTGCTATATCGGAATGATAGGCGGCGTTCTCTGCCGCCAATTCAGCAAATGAAGCCTGGAGTTCGACTCCCGTGATGACCAGCCCAGGCACACGCGCCGCCAGACACAGCATCGCCGCTCCGGCTCCACAACCGAGGTCGAGCACCTTCTGTCCCGGCATTGCCGTGACAGCGGCCGCCAGCAATACCGGATCAATCGCCGCGCGATAGCCGTGCCGGGGCTGTGTCAGGGTAATTTTACCGCCCAGAAATTTATCTTGCGTCAGTTCCAAACAGCCCCTCTTCGCAAAACCGATCAAATAGCGTTATAACACCCACCATCACTTCGTCATAACGGACATCATCTATGGCTAAGGTTATCCCGCTTTCCGACCTGCACCGCAAGGAACGCAGTAATGCGCTCGACACGCTGACCGCACTGGTGGCCGAGGATTTGACTGCCGTCAACCTGCTGATCGTCCAGCGGATGGAAAGCGGCGTGCCGCTGATCCCTCAACTGGCGGGGCATATTGTGGCGGCGGGGGGCAAGCGCCTGCGCCCGATCCTCACCCTCGCCTGCGCGCAGCTTTGCGGTTACGAAGGGCAACGTCACCGCAAGCTGGCGACCTGTGTTGAATTCATTCACACCGCGACGTTGCTGCATGATGATGTCGTGGATGCCAGTGACCTGCGGCGCGGGGGGCCGTCAGCCAACGCGCTGTTCGGCAATCAGGCCAGTGTTCTGGTCGGCGATTTTCTGTTCAGCCGCGCCTTCCAGCTGATGGTCGAAGACGGATCGTTGGAGGTGTTAAAAATTCTCTCCACCGCCGCCGCCGTCATCGCAGAAGGCGAAGTCCTGCAACTCAGCACAATGAATGACAGCGCGACAAGCGAGCAGGCCTATCTGGAAGTCGTCCGCGCCAAAACTGCCGAATTGTTTGCCGCAGCCTGCCGTATCGGCGCCATCGTCGCCGGACGCAGCGCGGTCGAGGAAGAAGCGCTGCGTACCTACGGTCTCAATCTGGGCATCGCCTTTCAGATTATCGACGATGTGCTGGATTACAGCGCGCGGCAACTGGAACTTGGAAAAACCATTGGTGACGATTTCCGCGAAGGCAAAATGACCCTGCCCGTCATTCTGGCGATCAACCGGGGCGATGAAGGTGAGCGCGTTTTCTGGCGGCGTGTTCTGGAAAAACTGGAGCAGCGCATCGGCGATCTGGCGCAGGCGCAGGAGTTGTTGCACAAGCATAGCGCGCTGGCGGATTGCATTGTCCGCGCCCGTCATTATGGCGCGATTGCCCGTGATGCACTCGGCATCTTTCCCGACACTCCGGCCAAGGACGCCTTGATCGACATCGTCGATTTCACGATTAATCGCGGTTTTTAACGCCAGGAAAACGCAGAATTAAGACCGCGCCTGGAGCATCTGACGGCGTTTTCCTATCACGCGCTTGGCTGGTTGCTGAGGTTCTCGCTTGGCATTGACTTTGGCCGCGGCCTTGACCGCCTTGTCTATCAAATGCCGCTTCACAATCCTCTGCGAAACTTCCTTGAAAAGGGTATTTGTTTTCGATGAACGTATTGCAACACGCGCGACCGTCATCCTCTCGGTAGTCTTCATCTTAGTGATGATTCCGCGCCAGAGGTTAATCGCTCCACGCTCGATCACCGGATCAAAATAAGCGTGTGCCGCTGCGACCCGCGAAGCCCTTTCCACCTCCGTCCTATAAGCCGGGTTTTCGGCAAGGGCGTTGGCAACAACAAGTAAGGGCATGATCCATGACCGGCTGCCTTCGGCGCCAGATTCAAGTATTCCCACCATATTCTCGGCAACTTTATTTAGCTTGGCGTGGCGTGCAGGACTGGTGCGGTCTTTTCCTTCAAAGAGACAAAAGAGCTGATGATTTAGGCTTAATACCTGACGTTCTTTTTTTCTTTGGCTGCCGTTGCTCAAAATTGATGAGGTCATTTTTTACTCCTTAATACACACCTAGGGCACTGCGTAAGTGAGCATTACTGCCCTTCGCCCGCAGGCACAACCATGAAAGTATTGAAGTTAAAAGTCTGCGTTTCTACTAAAAATTCATCCATAACCTGTCGTAATAACGACAATTCAAGTCATGTTGATGCGCGGTTGTCAAACGCGACCTATCCGGCTATAAAGCCAGCCTACCACCTGCGTCGGAGAATAGCTCAGCCTGGTAGAGCACTGCTTTCGGGAGGCAGGGGCCGGAGGTTCAAATCCTCTTTCTCCGACCAACAAACCCCTGACGGTTCTTACCGTCAGGGGTTTGTTGCTTCGAAAATGGCATGGAACCTCCGAGGAAACGTCCAGGACGTGGCACAAATCACTTTTCCCGGCCTCATTGTCTCTGGAATTATGAATCCTAAATTCAGGCTCCGTCATGAGTGACGCTCTAAGCACCTACGATCTATATGGATTAAGCCGTATCGTGGCGCCTTTATATGAGGCAAAGGACACAATGCATGATTGGTCGCATATCATGCGTTGTTTCACGGCGGCAATACAGATCATCAACGATAATGCCTTGCACCCACATTATCCTAGACTTGCCGCAGGACTGATTTTGCACGGCGTCATTTATGAAGCAAACATGGAAGAACGCGTCAAAGCCCTTCTGATGCGAGAAACCGGGAATGCCGATGAAACAGCAAAAATCATCCACGTCGCATGGGAGAGCCAGAAAGAAAGCCCGCCTGAAACACTCGAAGGCGGAATTTTACACGACGCACACCTGTTGGAAGGCGATGAAAATTTTCTTATTACCAAGTGCCTTGTAACCGGCACGGCACGCGGCCAGAAACTTGATCAGACCGTCAGGTACTTTTTTGAAAATATTGTAAACCAGAAACCAGATTATGCCTTCGATGCAA
The DNA here is from genome assembly GCA_049653105.1 of Alphaproteobacteria bacterium. Classification (GTDB taxonomy): domain Bacteria; phylum Pseudomonadota; class Alphaproteobacteria; order UBA9219; family RFNS01; genus JBASFQ01. Next base: position 58,494 of record JBASFQ010000006.1, on the reverse strand, counting down.
CCGCGCATGAATACAAACGGCGCTATCAACGTGCGGTCGCATATTTTACCAGCCTGCGGAATAGCATCCATAATACCTAAATGCCGCGCCGTTCAGCCGGTGCGCCTCGTGGAATGACGCCGTAAAAGTCAGATCGACACGCTCTACTCAAACCGTACATTCGGCAGTTTTGGCAGCAGGTCGGGCAGCGTGCTGCTGTGTGAAACCGGCTCGGGGAGCAGCGGTTGCGGATCGACCGGCTTGCCGGCGCGGCGGATTTCAAAGTGCAGTTGCGGCCCCTTGACGTCACCGGTGCTGCCGACCGTGCCGACCATGTCGCCCTTGGCGACCACTGAATCCTTATCAACCACCATGCGATCCAGATGAGCATAGGCCGTCACGACGCCGCTGCCATGGCGAACCAGCACGATATTGCCGTATTTCCCCTCGTTCCCCGCATGGACGACAATACCGTTGGCGGCGGCCTGTACCGGCGTGCCGCGCGGGCTGGCGATGTTGATGCCGTCATTCATGACGTTGCCATTCCTTAACCCGTATCCGGACAGCACGGGGCCATCGACAGGCCAGACAAACTTTTCTTTAAGACCCGTAGCGATACTGGCTTGATCCAGCAAGGGCTGTGGCGCTTGTTTGAGCGCGGTCGGATCACCGGGAGAACGCGCGAACAAGGGGGCGTCAAGCTGTGAAACCTGAACATTATTATTGACCGGAGCCGCTCTGACCATTCCCGCATCGGCATAAGCGGTTCCGGCGCTGTGCGCCCCGGAGCCAAGGGGAAGCGTCACGGTCTGCCCGGGCCAGATCTTGTAAGGCGCGCGCAGCTGGTTCAAAACAATAAGATCGTCTATGGACACATTATATTTCTTGGCAATTGTGTAGACATTTTGCTGCTCATTGGCGATCACGCGCTCACCCGGGATCAGGTTTTTGGTCGCGCGTAAATAGGGCTGATCGCTCTCTGTCCAGGTCGAACATGCCGTCAAAGCACAAAGCGCGGTCAAAGTCGCGCATTCAAATATTTTACTCATGAGATCCGCTCCATCCCGTTCATATAGGGGCGCAGTGATTCGGGAATCGCTATACTCCCGTCAGCATTCTGGCAGTTTTCCATCACAGCAATCAAGCACCGGCCGATGGCCACACCCGATCCATTGAGCGTATGCACGAATTGCGTGTTCTTTTCGCCACGTGGACGACAGCGGGCATTCATCCGCCGCGCCTGAAAATCACCGCAGTTCGAGCAGCTGGAAACTTCGCGATACGCCCCCTGCCCCGGCAGCCAGACCTCCAGATCATAGGTTTTCTTTGCCGCAAACCCCATATCTCCGGCGCACAACACCATGCGGCGATAGGGCAGATTGAGCCGTTCCAGCACCGTCTCGGCGCAGAGTGTCATGCGCTCATGCTCCGCCTCAGACTGGTCGGCGGTGGTAATGCTGACCATCTCGACCTTGTAAAACTGATGCTGACGCAACATGCCGCGCGTATCCTTGCCGGCGGCTCCGGCTTCAGCACGGAAACAGGGCGTCCGCGCCGTGTAACGGAAGGACAGCTTTTCGGATTCAAGAATTTCGCCGTTGACGATGTTGGTAAGAGGAACCTCAGCCGTCGGAACGAGCCACAGGCCGTGCGTCGTCTGAAACTGATCATCCCGGAACTTCGGCAGTTGCGCGGTGCCGTACATCATCTCGTCGCGCACCATCAAGGGTGGACTGATTTCTTCATAACCGAATTCACGCGTGTGAATGTCGAGCATGAAATTACCCAAAGCACGTTCCATCTGCGCCAAAGCACCGCGCAATATGGTAAAGCGCGCCCCGGACATCTTTGCGGCATTGGTGAAATCCATCAAGCCCAAGGCTTCGCCCAGCTCATAATGCTGCTTGCTGGAATTCTCGCGGCGCGGCGTGCCCCACCGTTTGAACTCCTTATTGTCTTTTTCATCCGCGCCATCCGGAACATCGGCGGCCGGGATATTGGGCAACAGTGACAGCCGCGTTTCCAACGCCGTCGCCTGCACCTTTTCATCCTCTTCTAAGGCCGTCATCCGATCCTTAAGGGCAGTGACTTCGCCCATGATCGTTGCGGCGTCGCCGCCCTGCCGCTTCACTTCGCCGACTTTTTTAGACAGGTCGTTACGCTTCGCTTGCAGCTCCTGTAACAAGGTCTGTGTCTTGCGGCGGTCGCCGTCCAGCGCCAGGATTTCCTGCGCCACAGGCGGCTGATGCCGGCGCGCCATGCCCTGGTCGAAAGCCCCCGGATTATCCCGGATATATTTGATATCATGCATGAATCAGTCCCTCTGTGGGTATCCTACCCGGCAATTCAAGGCTTAGGAAGGGCGTGGTAAACGACCAAAAACTCAATAATTACTTTCAGAAATGCCTGTTAAACTGTCAAAATTAAAGAAAATTCAGAGCGAAGATGCGCACCAAAAGAATATTACAGAGTTTTGCCACAGCGGCACTGAGTGTGACCGCCTTCGCGCATTGCGCCCATAACCCGAAAGGCATTGGCAGCTTTTTTGTGGGGGATGCTCCAAAAGCCTTCGTTTATTCGGCGCAGCAGGAGAAGGAAGACAACCATTATCCTTGGCTGGTCTGCCTGCCCACTAATAATAGGGTCATGAAAGTCACAAAGATTCTACCGCCTGGCCCTCAACTTGACGCTATGATGAAAGAATTTCCCGATAGCAAGGTCGTCGCGACTCTCCCAGAGTGGGAGATACTAATTCTGGGACGTTTAGAGGGTGGGCCTAGCCATGAGATTTTGGAGCAAGTATTAAGAATTACAACCTCAGAAAACCGGAAAAACCTGATGAGTTGTATAGGAGAGTATGAGCAACATCTTCTGGACTATAAGTATTATAAGTTAAATCCGCTACCCACCTGGCCGATGTCTCCAACGCGAGAGCAGTTGACCCAGGCAAGACCAAAAAGTGGCAGCAATATTTCCAGCGCAGGCCACCTTCAAGGCTGATACTGCATAATTACTTTCAGTATTCTCCTGCTAGACTGAGAAAATATCGGGCGGCAACGGAACCGTCTGATCCGGAAATTATGGATGATATTGGGACGATACATGGCCGTCAAAGATAGATTATTGGCTTTCACTGCCGCCGCTCTTTGCCTGACTCTGCCGCATTGCACCAAGATCAGCCTCGGCACAATGCCCGGAACGTTTCTTCTGGATGAACGTCCACACGCCTATGTTTTTTCTGAAGAGCAAACAAAGAACCTTATCCAATCGGGTGCGACGCCCATGGCGGCGTGCGTTAAAAGTGTTGATAAGCCCGTCATGCTTACCAATATCGTACCAGTTGGCAGTGAACTGGACGCTCAAAGAAAGAACTTTCCTGACAGCAAGATCCTCGCCATCCTTCCGCCCAAGAACGTCATTATTCTGCGCTACAAAGATGGCAGTGCCCCCGAGGATATTGTTGGGGAACTTCTCGAGATAATGACGCCGCAAAACGGCGCTACTCTGAGATCGTGCTTGAGGGAATATGTTGATATCATGAAAAAAGGCCCGCTGCACCTCGCACCAGACAGAATGCCGCGACAATATGAACCTCAATTTCCCGGAATGCCCCCGCAAATCGAGGCCAATGGTGCAAACAAGCATACGCTTGGATAGCCTGATTTTTGCATTCCATCGCAAATCGTTTTAGCATTTGCGCTTTCAGAATCGCAAACTTGTGGCCGTAACCTCGTGAACAAAAAACGCACTATGATCGCCTTGATGGTGGCAGCTGCCGCCAGCCTGACCGCCCACTCATCGACGCCTCATAACCCAGATGGCGTTGTTTCGCATGAGAAGGGTGCGACGCATGCCTATATGTTTTCCAGAAAACGCTTAAATGCTTATTACTGGAGCAATCAGGCTCCACCGGTTGTCTGTGTTCCGGAGCAACCGAAAGTTCTCGTGGTCACGGATGTCGTCCCGCTTGGGAAGGATCTTGCCAGCTATTTAAAGAAGTATCCCGATGCGACAACAGAGTCGATTGGAGATCCGGGCAAAATCATTACGCTCAATAATCCCGACGGAACATGGAAGGTCGACATCTCCAGCCAGATTGATCAAAAGATTTTGCCGGAAGATCATCAAAGTCGCGCCAATGTTGAATCCTGCATTCTGCATCTTACCGATACACTCAATAAGATATACCCCGAACCTGACCACAATGTGATAACCCGCCAGAGAACCAGAGCGCTTGCGCGTACTTTCCCGAAGAGGGTTACCCCGACTTCTTGAGCATCAGTCGTGCGACAATAATCGAGATTTCGTAAAGCCCCCACAACGGCAAAGCCAGCAACAGCTGGCTCAGAACATCCGGCGGCGTCAGGATGGCCGCGGCGATAAAAATCAGCACGATGGCAAAGCGACGGAATTGCACCAGCTGCGCGACACTCAAAACCCCGATCCGCACCAACAGCACCAGCAGCACGGGCAATTCAAAAGCGATCCCGAAAGCGAAAATCAGCGTCATGGCAGTGGATAAATATTCACTGACCCGCGCTTCGAGTTGAATCGGTAGTCCCGTCAGATCAGCGCCGGTTTCAAAAGAGAGAAAAAATTTCCAGGCCAGCGGCATCACGAAGAAATAAGCCAAAGCCACGCCACTGGCGAAAAGCACCGGGGTCGCAAACAACAAAGGAAAAACTGCCCGCCTTTCATGCATGAACAAACCCGGCGCAACGAAGCGCCATATCTGGATCATAATGATCGGAGCCGCGCCTAGACATGCTGTCCACAAAGCCAGCTTGATATAAGTAAGAAACGCTTCAGCCAAACCCGTGTAAATCAAACGCCGCTGTTCGCCCTGTAATGCCTCGGCCAGCGGCATGACCAGCCAGCGATAAATATCTTCGGCAAAATAGTAGCAAACGCAAAACCCCAACCCGATGGCCACGCAACAACGGATCAGGCGGGTACGTAATTCCAGCAAATGCAGCAGCATCGGCTGACGCAACATATCTCCGGCATTATCCGGCGTTTCGGGGTGCATATCAGGAGTCACGATGCGGCACGTCGACGGCGGACGGCGGAACCGGCTTTTTCTCGGTGGCGCGCGCCGCAATCTCGGCCTCGTAGGTCAGTTGGTCGAATTGCTGCCGCAGGTCATGCCCCATGCGACGGACATGCCGCGCAACCCTGCCAAGCGCCAGCATGGCCTTCGGCAAATCTTTCGGGCCGATGGCGACCAGCGCGACCGCGCCGACAAGCGCGAGTTCCGACCAGGCAATATCGAACATTGCTTCCTCTCGAGTTATCGGTTCGCAGCGATTGTATGCCTGGATTGCCTGTCCTCATCGATCAGTCGTTGATGGCGTAATTTTCTGTCCAAGAAGTCCGGCAGCAAAATCAAGCGCCTTGGCCGTGCTGTCACAAAAATTACCATGGCCGATTTTGTCGTAAAAACCTGAACGTTGCAACAGTGACAGAACCTGACCAGTAGCACTCGCAATGATCATGCGGCAATTTTTGCTGCCTAGATGTCTGGCCAGATTATCCAGAGATTCAATTCCCGACGCATCGATGTTCAGTAGATTGGACAAACTTAAAATTAATACTTTAGGTAATGGCTTGGCTGGATCCATTAACTCTTCAAGCCGATTTGCGGTACCAAAAAACAAGGAGCCGTAAAGGCGGTATGCCTCAATGTCCCCATTGAGTTCAGCATGCCCTTGCACTTCTATTTCTGGAACCGGCTCAAGCCGCGTCAGGCTGGCGATACGGGTTGCAAAAAACAAAAATGATAGGCCAAGGCCGACCTCTATAGCGACGGTTAGGTCTACCACGACGGTCAGGAAGAAGGTTGCCAGAAGGATCATCCGATAATTGTTTGGAAACTTCCACAACCGGACAAACTCATGCCATTCCCCCATATTGTAGGCCACAAAGAGAAGAATCGCCCCAAGCGTAGCCAGGGGAACACCTTTGGCTAAGGGTGCGGCAGCAACGATAATCACCAAAAGCGTCAAGGCATGAACCATCCCTGCCACGGGCGTTTTACCACCCATGCGGATATTGGTGACGGTACGAGCAATAGTTCCGGTCGCAGAATACCCCCCCAGCATCGGCGCAACAACATTGGAGATACCTTGCGCCATCAGTTCCTGATTGGGGTCATATCCGTCACCCGTAAGGCCATCTGCAACTCGGGCACAGAGCAGGGATTCGATTGCCCCCAGAATAGCAATCGTGATCGTTGGGCGGATCAGATCATGGATGCTGTCAAGATTGATATGGGGTACAACAAAAGCAGGAAACGTTGATGGAATTCCCCCGAACTGACTACCAATCGTTGCCACAGGAAGATCCAACAGGCTCACGGCTGCTGTGCCGCCAACAAGTGCAATAATGCTCCCTGGTACATACTGCAAGGCTTTCACGCCCGTCTTTTTGACAATATTCGGCCACGCAAAAAGCACACCCAATGATGCTGTACTCAGTATGATCGTTGTCATATCTGCTGTACCAATATAAGAGATCAGCGCCGCAACCTTTGGAAAAAAATCAGCCGGCAATTTATCAATTTTCAGTCCGAGGATGTCTTTGACTTGAGAAAGCGCAATCAATACGGCAATTCCATTTGTAAAACCGATGACTATCGAGACCGGCACAAAACGTATCAGTGTTCCCCACTTCAAGAACCCCATCAGAAAGAGCAATGCTCCGGCAAGAATCGTCGAAATAATCAGGCCGTCAATGCCATATTGGGTGACGATTCCATAGACGATAACGATGTAGGCTCCGGCGGGGCCGCCAATCTGGACCTTTGATCCACCTAAAGCTGACGTAAGAAACCCCGCGATGATAGCTGTGTAAATTCCGGCTTCCGGCTTAAGACCGGAGGCAATGGCGAACGCCATGGCAAGTGGCAATGCAACAATGCCAACCGTAACCCCAGCGGCCAGATCGGCGATGAAATCCTTTGAATTGTATGAGTCAAATACGGTCAACAACTGCGGACGAAAAGTAAATTGCATGATTGATTCCTGAGACAAGATTTAGGCGACATTCTGCACGCATGCAGGACGCGACAGCGTATGCTCCTTACATCTTAGATTGTATTAACAATCGATAAAACCTAACGCTGGTGCATGCACGCAAACGGGAAACTTCATCGCAAACGACGGCTTCAGATACAACCTAAGGTGCATCCGAACCATCGCGATCCTGGATTTTCTTCGGTGGTTCCTGCACATCATCCTTGCCGTCAAGCCCTGCTTTGAAATTACGTACGCCCTTGCCCAGATCGCCCATCACGCGCGGCAGTTTCCCGGCTCCGAACAGCACCAGAATGACCAGAACAACCACCAGCAGATGCCAAAAACTTAATCCCATTAACAATCTCCCTTTGGTGCGCGCAAGCACCAAACTATCAGACTGCATAACAAAAGCCAAGAAAGCATGGTCACTGTGGCTGTCGCGCTAGGACGGCGTTTTATTCGTCCGCTTTGAAATAGCAGCCACGCTCTTGGCATACTGGGCATCAAAACCCGCCATATCCTTGGCCGAGACCTGCAAATCATGCAAAATTCCGTCCCGCAGATCATAGATCACACCGTGAACCCAGAGTTCCTGTCCCTTTTCCCATGCCGCCCGCACAATGCTGGTCTCGGTAGCATTACGCAGCTGCTCGACGACGTTTAGTTCACACAGCGCATCCCAAACATCTGGTTCAGGCAGACATTGCAGCGTCGTCTCATGACGACATTTTACGTCATGAACATGCCGCAGCCAGTTATCAATAAAACCAAGGCGTGCATCACGTTGCACCGCACGCACACCGCCGCACTGATAATGTCCACAAAGGATAATGTGTCTTACCTTAAGAATGTCCACCGCAAACTGCATAGCCGAAAGACAGTTCAGATCGCTGTGCGACACAACATTCGCGACATTCCTATGCACAAAAACCGTGCCAGGCGGCACATTCAGCAACCGGTTGGTGGCAACACGGCTGTCCGAGCATGATATCCAGAAATATTCCGGGTTCTGGGTTTGGGCGAGACGCGAAAAAAAATCAGGATCATTTTCACGTTGCGTTTGAGCCCACTGCCGGTTGCCTTCGAATAGCTTCTTTAAATTTTCCATCAGAACCCGAACATGTGATCAAGACTAAAAGCCTCTTCTTGTGGGGCGATCAATCCGTGGTAACCGAAGAGGCGGCAAATCGTATCACGGATAATAACATAGGCATGGTCACCGGCTGCCTCACGTTCATCTTCTGTAAACATTGCGCTGGCGCGCCAGAGCAATGATCCGTGGCAGGGAATCCGCACGACGCGCTTGGCAATTTGCATGCCATCACCACGGGTCAGAGCCAAGGATGTATCCGATGTCGCATGCCACGGCACGGACGCAGGATACATCAAATGGCACAGGGCATCCTGCGCGCGCGTGCCACAACGCAGAAACAATCGGGTGCTTAGCCCCGGCGCCTTCCCCGCATAGGATTGCGGTTCGCTTTTATAGGTCATCAGCGTATTAAAGATATGCGCGCCAAAACTTGTCTCTGCCGTATGGCCAGTCTTGCGATCCTGATAACGGAACAGGCTGTGCATCCAGCCGTCAACATCGCCGCCCACGGTAAAGTCATAAATCAGTTCCAGATGCCCGTAGCCTCCGGCCAGCTTTTTACCGGCCAGCAACTGGTTCATATCCAGCAGCGCGGTATGATTGCGTGGCAGATTGCCAAATTTATGCCGAGCGATTTCATGCCCTTCCGAGTCATAGGCAATCGCCTGCAACGGCAAATGCTTCTGCGCCGTGGACATGGGTGTCGGCAGCGCCAGATTGTCATAGCGCTCTGGGGGCAAAATTGGCGCCGGCAGGATATGCAGCTTGCCGAGAATATCGCCAAGTTCAATCAGGCGCTTGTCGGAAACCAGATCGCTACGCTCCACGTTCGGATGCGAGATGCGCGACCGGCCATTTTTACTGAAAATCTCATAACGCGGCCGCACGATGTGTTTCCCGGCCTGAATCTCCAACTGCTGCGGCCAGCGCGCCTTGGGCAGCAGGTCAGCAACGCTTAAGCGATGCGTCGCGAACGGCGCAAGCGGCTGCTGTAACCAAGCAATTTTATCATCGCCCATAAGATTTAAACCGATACTCCCCGCCGGAATCGTGCCCGGATGACTGTTTTGCACCCACAACACGGCATCTTCGTCGTCACGTGGCGCAGGCAGCCCGGCATAAAGATCGGAGGGCCAGGAATTAGCGTCGTGGGTGCAAGACAGCACCTTGTTGTCGTCGCCATAAGTATCCAGTGCGTATTTGACGACGTCATGTCCGGCCGCGCCGATGATATGCACAAAAAGCTGTCCGGTGAATTCCGGCAGATTAAACCTTTGCCGCACCACGGCGCTGTCGATTACAACGCTGGCATTTGCGCCCGGCAATTTATCGATCCAGTTGGCAATACTCTTGCCTTCGCCGTCGAACAGATTGCACCAGACGCTGACTTCCCTGCCGCCATAGGACGCCCAGTAATTGGCCGTCACCAATCGTGTGTGATGGCCGCCGCCATCGCGGAAAAAAGCCAGATTAGTGGCAAAATTCAATGTGGACAGATAACGATTCTTGTCCGTCAGCAATTCATCCGGCAAACGCAGACCGTCAAAACTGTACCAAGGTGTATTGGCCGGAAATAAATGCTCGGTCTGGTCAACGATGCGCGCCGAATCGAAGCTCGCAATTAATATCGTGCGGCAGCGGCATTGCGGCAGCGCGGTCACCGGCTGGGCGCGATGATTCATAAAGGTGCGCCCAATCTGCTCCACATCCTGCACAAACAAGCCGGCGATTTCGATGTCCTGCAACGGATAGAACTCTGCAAAACCGGCCAGTTGATTGTTCGGGTCATAAATCGCCACAGGGCCATTCTTCTGTAAATGCGCGACCAGACTACGCGCCTTGGCAGCAGCCAGCGGATGACCCACTGCCTTATAGAAAGCATTGCCGCCGGACTGATTGCTGAAAGTATCAATTTTAAGCGCCATGCTGTTTGCCTTTCAGGGTTTTAAAAAATGCACTGATCCGGTGGCGGATTTGCTCGCGCAGCACGACGCCACGGTCGGTTACCCAGTTAAGTTGAATGGCGCGGCGCTGTCCTTCAAAGGGCTCATGCCCGTGCCAGGCGTTGCTCTGGTTTTTGAAAATCAGCATCGTGCCCTGCTCCGGCGGCACTTCTGCGAAAGAGTCATTCAAATTATCCGGCGTCCGCAACAGGCGCAAACGACCGCCGGGTTGCTCCCATGTGCTGTTCATATAGATCAGCACTGTAATCAGCTTTGTCGTGCTGTCGGTATGGATCTGTCCGTCCGTCAGGCGGCACTTACCGCGTACCGTGACCATTGTCGGGCGCGCGCTAAGGTCGATGGCGAACTTCTTGGCCACCAGCGCCGTCATTTCCGGCCCCTGAATTTCCTGCATCAACTGGGCGAAATGGACGCCGTAACGCAAAGATTGCAGCGGCAGGCTGCCGGGGACATCAATCTGTGGAAAATCCGTTTCAATGGCGTCCAGCGCCTGGTCTTTAATAAAACGCGGCACCATCAGCCAGGGGAACGGCGTGTGCTGTGTTTCGGTTTGTTCCAGAGCCTGAAGATTCAACAGTGTGGCGCTCATGCGGCCTTCCCCCTACGTTCGCATAACATCTGTTTCACACGTGCTGCAACCAGATCCATATCGTTAAGCGGCTGATAGCTCCAGCGCTCCAAGCTGCCCTCAAACTTACGCGCCAAACCGTCGTCGCGCACAGACTGATGAAACCGGGTAAACTTTTCCGAACCACCGGGCAGATCAACAACATAGACCGGTTTGCCGGTTGTGCAAGCTTCCGACACCATATTTACCGAATCGCAAGTTACAATGATCGTGTCCGCCAGCGCCAGCATCGCATAATAAGGATTAGACCCTGATTGCCAGATAAAATGCGGAGTGTCTTTGATGGCGTTCTGCAACACCTCCATATTCGCCGCTCCAGTACGGCGCGACGGCGTCACCAGTAAACTGGCGGGCATGCTTCGTGCCAGCGCAGCCAACTGCTCCGCCAAAGGCTGCATCTCGCGCGGGGTGAATTGATAAACCGCGTTCGTGCCGCCAATCAACACGGCCACCCACGGCCGGGGCAGATGCGCGAATTGCGCCTGAAACTTTCCGGCCTCCGCCGCCAGCATCGCCGGTGATACCCGGTGCAGGGCACCCCGTGTCGTCATCACGTTCGGCCCAGTCATATCGTCGTGACGCGGAACCACAACCAGATCGAAGCGACTGGGATCAAGCACGGGATCCTGAATATGGACACAAAGGGTTCTGCGGCCGCTGGCGTTACGCACCCGCAATGCCGCCGGAACGCTCTGGCGACCGGTCGTAATTAACAAGTCGGGCCAGGGTGGGTTGATCGCGTCTCCGGCATCGCTGAAGGCGAAACGCTTCCCCAGCCGTAAGTAAGGAGAAAGCTGTCGCCAGGGACTACGCAACTTAATGCGCTTGACAATCGGCGTGACCCCGAGCGCTTCAGCCAGGCCAAGGCACTGATTTTCCATACCAATTTTTCCGTCCGTCACGACCCAGCAAGAAAGTTGCGCGGAGGCGTCCGATAGATTATTGCTCTTGGCATCGCTTGTCATCATCACAACTATTTAGAGCTGCTCATGAAGCGCGTCAAACTCGACCGCATAGACCTGAAAATCCTGCAATGCCTTCAACAAGATGGGCGTATGACGAATGTCGATCTGGCCAAGAAGGCAGGAATCTCCGCGCCGCCTTGTTTGCGCCGCGTCAAAGCGTTGGAGGATTCGGGCTTTATCAAAAGCTATCACGCCAATCTGGCCGCAGATAAGCTCGGCTATGGCGTTACGATTCTGACTCAAGTCAATCTGAGCAGCCACAACACCGCCGACTGGGAAGAATTCGAGAAGCTGGTGCAGACATGGCCCATGGTGCGTGAGTCCTATATGGTGACCGGCGACTGCGACGTCGTGATGAAGGTCGTTGCCGAAAGCTGGGAAAGCTATCAGAAGTTCCTGACGACCCAGGTCATGGCCACCCCCCGTGTGACGCAGGTTAAATCGACCCTGATCATTAAAGTACAGAAATCAGAACCCGGCGTTCCAGTGGCCGACGTCTCGATCAAGGCCTTAAAGGGCTGAACGCTTAACGTCCTCGCCTCCCTTTCCGCACGTTTTCTGGTTTTACCATGATGCATGCAGTTGTTGCTTTGGTAGATTTTTGCCGTCGGCGGGCATGGTTGGTCGTCGCGGCTTTCCTTGCGGCATCCGTATTCTGCGGCTGGTTTGCAGCCAGCAACTTCCGCATGAATACGGACGTCAATACGCTGTTGGCCGAAGATTTGCCTTGGCGGCAGCAGGAAAAGGCGATTGAACAGGCGTTTCCGGGACGTACCGACCTTCTGGTGGTTGTGATCGACGGCACGAACGCCGTCAGGACTGAAACCGCTGCCGCCGCGCTTTTTGAACGTATGGCAGCACGGCCAGATTTGTTCAAAAGTACGCGACGCCCCGATGCCTTGCCGTTCTTCCGGCAAAACGGTCTGCTCTTTCTGGAACAGGCGGAACTGGCGGACACCGTCGACCGGATCATGCAGGCGCAGCCGATGCTGGCCTCGCTTGCCGCCGATCAAAGTTTGCGCGGATTGTTCAAGGTCTTTGCGTTAGTTTTTGAAGGCATTGACCGCGGCGAAGCGCGCCCGGAGCAGTTTCTTCCTGCCTTTCACGCTTTGACTCGTGCCGCGCAGTCCGTTGCCGCCGGTCATCCCGAGCAGCTGGACTGGCAGGCCTTGATGAACGACGGCAAACCGGACAGCCGTGGTCTGCGCCGCTTCATCCTGACGCAACCAAAACTGGATTACGGCGCTTTATCACCTGGCGCAGCGGCGGGGCAGGCCGTTCGCACCATGATACGGGATCTGAAACTTGATGCGGAACCGGGGCTAAAGGTGCGTCTGACAGGTTCTGTCGCCCTGAATGATGAAGAATTCGCCAGCGTGGCAGAGGGAATGCAAGCGGCGCTGCTTGGCTCCTTAATTCTCGTTGGCGTTTTGCTCTTTCTCGCCTTGCGTTCGATTAGAATCGTGATGCCGATTTTACTGACGCTTGCGGTGGGGCTGGTCATGACGACAGCCTTCGGCATCGCGGCAATCGGCGCACTTAATTTAATATCGGTTGCCTTTGCCGTGATGTTCATCGGCATTGCCGTCGATTTCGGCATTCAGTTCGGCGTGCGTTTCCGCGACCAGTTTTTTCACCATCCAGAGCATGCCGCCGCCTTGCAGGCGACGGCGCGGATAATCGCACAACCTTTGATCCTTGCGGGGGTCAGCACGGCGGCAGGATTTCTGGCCTTCACACCGACGGATTATGCCGGTGTCGCGGAACTTGGCCTGATCGCCGGCGGGGGCATGATCATCGCGCTGATCTGTAACCTCATGCTGCTTCCCGCGCTCATCGCAATCGCCAAGCCACCGCCAGAACGCGAGGCCGTGGGATTCCGTTGGGCAGCGCCACTTGATACATTTTTGCAGCACAGGCGCCGTGGAGTCATGGTTGTGGCGGCGCTTCTGGCGCTGATCAGCATCGGCATTATAACGCAGCTGCGCTTTGACTTCGACCCACTCAACCTGAAAGATAAGAAGACGGAGTCAGTCGCGACCTTGTTTGATCTGGCAAAAAATCTGGAAAGCACCCCCTACACAGCCCAGATTTTGAGCAAAGACATCACTACCGCAGACGCGCTGGCGGCACGGATCAAAGAACTTCCTGAAGTCGCACGCGTGATGACCTTAAGCAGCTTTGTTCCCGACGCGCAGGACAGCAAACTGCAGATTCTCAACGATACGCGGATGATTTTGACCGCGACTCTGACGCCTACGGATTTTGCGTCCCCGCCGCGCGATACCGAACTATTACAGGCGACGCAGTATTTTCTTGGTGCGCTTGATAAAAGGCGTGCCTCCCTCCCCGTGGCGGGAGAACTGGCCGATGCCTTACGTCCTATAGCGAGAAATACGGATAAGATTTTTGCTTTGCAGAATGCGGCACTCTCCGGATTAAGCCCGCAACTGATCACAATTCGGGATTTGCTGATGGCGCAACCCGTCACGCTTGAATCCCTTCCTGCCGCCCTGCGTGACGATTGGATGACCGCCGACGGACGCGCACGCATCGAAATTTATCCACAGGGCAATCCCCGCGATCCTGAAACTTTATTGCGTTTCAATCAGGCTCTGAAGGATATCGCCCCGGAAGTCAGTGGCACGACAATCGCCATTGCCGAATCCGGCGCTACCGTCGTGACAGCTTTTATCAAGGCCGCGCTTGGCGCCATTGCGGTGATAACGGTGCTCCTTTTGCTTAGTCTGCGCCGGATTTTCGACAGTCTGGCCTTGCTGACACCGCTGGTGCTGGCGGGGCTACTGACCTTGGCCACCAGTGTCTTGCTGCAGATTCCGATTAATTTTGCCAATATTATCGGTCTTCCCCTGCTTTTGGGACTGGGCGTCTCTTTCGCAATCTATTTTGTTACCTATTGGCGCAGCGGGGGCACCTCCCCCTTGCAATCCAGTATGGCGCGTGCCGTGACTTTCAGCGCCAGCACGACGCTGGTTGCCTTTGGCGCTCTGGCGATGTCCAGCCATCCAGGAACGGCAAGCATGGGAGAAATATTAACAATTGCCTTGCTTTATTCTCTGTTGTGCACCTGTTTTCTATTGCCTGCTTTGTTGGGACGTTATAAACAAAATTAAGAGTTGGGACTGATTCTTGCCGTATGGGGGCAGAAAATCTGCCTGCGGTGCCGGTTTATCCTGTAAATTTACGCTTCGCAAAGACTGTTTATGTGAGTATGTCGCCCTTCAACCTTTATCGCATCGGCTCATCATGAAGAAAGCAGAATTGCTCCGTCGCTCCGCCCTCGTGCTGGTCTTATGCCTCGGTGTCGCCGGGTGCTCGAATTACCCGACCGGAAATGGTGAAAGCAAAATCGTCGCGGACTCGACCTATGACCCGCTTGAAAGAGTCAACCGCGTCACTTTTGACGTGAACGATTTCCTTGACCGTTTACTGTTCAAACCTTTGGCTGAACTGTATCGCTTTTTCACGCCCACCTATTTGCGCGATCGCGTCAGCGGTATCTTCAGCGACATGAATGAGCCCGTGGTCTTCGGCAACAGCCTGATGCAAGGCCGCTTGAACGACGCCGGTGTCAGCCTTGGCCGTCTGGTGGTCAATTCCACAGTGGGCGTTGGCGGCATGTGGGATATCGCCGGGAAGTATCTCGGCTGGCCCGCCAAGACGGCTGATTTTGGTCAGACCCTGCATAGCTGGGGATTGGGTCAAGGCCCCTACATCGTCCTGCCGTTGTTCGGCTCCTCCACGCTGCGCGATGGCATCGGTATGGGAGTTGACACGGTCATGTCACCTTGGGGATATATCTCCAAACTTGGACCGCATTCGACCTCATCGGCTTATACCTATACCAGTACCGGCGTTGGCGCTTTGGTCAAACGCGAGCAGCATATTGATGATCTGGAAAAACTTCGCGCCGGCTCCATCGACTTCTACGCGCAGATGCGTAGCGTCTATTTGCAGTACCGGAACAAGCAATTGGGCATCTCTGTGCCGACCCCGGCTCTGGACAGCTACGACGAGAAATAAGCCCGTCCCGACACAGCAGACAGAAAACCCCCGCCTTGCGCGGGGGTTTTTTTATAGGGAGAACTCACTTTAAACTATCGCGCTCACGAAAATCATCATCTCACTTCATAGAGGAAGCGCCAGACAACTGATAAACTTATCAAGAATGACCAAGTCCGCTTTCACCATCTCCTGCCGCACGACGGCTTCTGCATCCGCGCCCCAGCGTTCAATCTGATAAGTGGCATCCAGCTCGGCAGCCTCAAAAATCGCTGCAGCATCGCGCCAGCGCATAACAAACGCCACCCCCAAAATCAGGGAGCCTGTAATATTGACGGCATTCTGTAAGGCCGTTAAGCGAAAATCATCATAAGCCGCCACAGCTTGGTGCAAGGCTTTCCGTGCCGCCGCGTCCTGCTCAATATGCCGTACGCCGGTTGTCACCTTCAGCACGGCATCGCATTGCCGTGCGCTCCAATCAAGATAAGGCTGCCACATTGCGGCTTGTCGCGCCGCAAGTTCCGGAGGGTCTGTCGTGCGATAACACAATAAATCCGTATCCGCATAGGCCATGATTTGGTCGATGACCGCCACGCGTTGCACAGAAATCAAATCCAGCGCCGTCACGGTCAGTTGTGTCATCGGCATGGCAACAGGATCAATTTTATCCTTCACGCCGCGCCATTCAACAGCCACAGCCTCCGCCAAAGCCAGCGTCGGGCACAGGCAGTCTTTTCCGGCAGGAGTCTTTAAGCTTTGACCGTCAAGTAAAACCGCGCATAACCCAGCCGCGTCCGGGGCGACCGTAACCTGTTGCCAGAAACGTTTCACGTCGCGCGTTATTCTCCGAACAAGCCTTTAAGCGGCGACTTATCGCCCCCCAGAACTTTGCCCAGTTTATCCTGCACGAAGGTACGCCCCTTCTCGACGGCAACTCCCGCCGCACTGGTGGGGGCAACCTGCGTCGTGGCATAGACCGGATTATCCAGCGCATCCGCACAAGGATTTCCCGGAGCGTTGGGATTGACGACCGGAACCTGTTGTCCGCCCGCGCCAGGAATATTCGACCCCAGAAACTGCCCCGCGATGTTGACCGCTGCGCTGGCAGCATCAATCTTAACGGCGGGAGCCATGAGTGCCCCGGCAACCTGTACCGTCGGCGCCATTTTACCCAATGCGCCATCTTTGGGCTGTGGCTTAAAGCTCAAATTGAGATTCTCCTGCCCGAGATTAATCGCTCCCGAACCAAGAACCGTCGTCAGATTGCTTTCCAGCAAGATGCCGTTGCTGTTCAACACGCCACGATCTGCCGTGAAACGGAATACGCCGCAGGTCAGGTTCAAATCATTGACCGCCTCAGCCCCCGGCAACAAAGCACGCAGCAAATTGCCGCTGAACAGCTTAAAGCCCTGCAAAGGTACGGTGCCTATGCCTGTCTGTACGACCACTTTACCGGCCATAGCACTGGCAAAACCATGCGCGCTGGAACCCCGGCTGTTGAGATCGATATCCAGATCACTTTTGCCCAACGTGGCGCCCATCGTTCCCGCCGCTTGCAGCAAGGAGTTCAGATCCATCTGCTGCCCCTTCAGGACAAGCTGCAAGGCCGCAGGTTCCTGTGCCGCATTCAGCGCAACACGACCCGAAACAAGATTTTCAGCCAGGAGAACCTTCAAGGGATTCAGTTCCAGACTGCCGCCGCTCAGACGTAAATTGGTGGTGAAGTTGGTCAGAGGTGCCGGACCGACTTCAATCCTGTCGATGGTGATTTTAAGATCGACGTTGGCCGCCTTTAAACCACTAAAATCGATTTTTGCATCACTGAACAGACGCTTTTCAGCAGCTGCAGATTGCGGCGTGGATTCCGGAGCCGCAGCCGAGGAAGATCCCGCGCTGGCCTGACTCGTTTCAGCCGGCGGCTTGATGACATCGATGTGGATCGCGCCATTGACGCGCGGCTTGCCCAGCACATTGATGTCAAGATTGCCGTCCACCGTGCTGCCAATCGTCGTCTTCAACTTGAAACGCGCCAGATCAATTGCGGTTCCCAGCTGCCGTAAGGTACCCTGCGCTGACAAATCATTACCGGCGAAGCCCACCTCGGCATTGAACGGCCAGTCCTTGTTGGCCAGCAAATCCTGCCACTGCGCGCCGTTCAAGGTCACATCAAAAGCCTGTCCGTTAAAAGCGCCTTCCAGCTTCAAAACTGTTTTACCCGCGCCCTCCAGCGACATGCTGGAAATCATGACCACCATATCTTTGCCCTTCGCAGGTTCGCGCATGGCAAAACGGACATTCTTCAATTTGACTTTATCGATGTTCAACTTAATGGGCGGTGCTTGATCGCCTGCTTTATCAACGGCCTTATCGCCGGTGGAGTCTGCCTGCGGCGTTTCTTTTTCTGAATTGGCACCCGATCCTGTCAGGGCAAATTCCCAGTTCTTCTTGCCGTCAGCTTTGGTTTCCAGTTGTACATCAGCATCGTTCAGAATCACGCTATCGATGGCCAGTTCCTTCTGCAGCAACGGACCCAACTTTAACGCCAGCGCCAGTTTGCCAACTTTGGCCATTTCCGGACGGCTTGCCCATTCCGGATTAGCGACGGAGGCGTCATTAATCTCCAACGCCAGTCCCCCCGCGACGCTTAAATGCATCGGGCCATTCAGGCTGACTTTACGTCCCAGCTGATCCGAAAGGAGTTGCGCGATGTCGCCGCGATATTTATCGGCGTCAAACGTCGCCAAAAAAATGCCCGCCCCAACCACAGGAATCACGACAATGACGCCGAGTATCTTGGCAATCATGCCTAGCTTACTTTTTTTCACGGGGGCGCTTGTGGTCATGGCTTTCTTCTCCATCGAATGGGTCGGGATGGTCGCCCGTGAAATTGAACCAACGGAATGACTTTTTCAAGGCGGGTGGAACCGGCGCTGTTGCGTCGATCATTCCCCCGCGCGGGTGCGGTATCATGAGACGGCGGGCATGTAAATGCAACCCGTCATACAGTTCCCCGGCAGGCCAATTGGCGGCGACGGAACCGTCCGTACGTACCGCAGGCTTATAGACAGGATCGCCCAGAATTGGCGTGCCGATGGCCTGTAAATGCACACGAAGCTGATGCGTGCGCCCGGTAAGAGGCCAAAGCGCCACCAGCGCCGCCTGTTTTCCCGCGGGTTCCAGCACGGCATAAAGCGTCGCCGCGTCTTTGGCTTCGGGATCGACCGCGTCGGCACCAACCATAGATTCGCCGACTTTCTTAAGCGCCAAATCAATCCGTCCTTGCTGCGGCTTCGGCGCGCCGATGGTCACCGCCCAGTAAACTTTGCGCGTATCGCGCGCCCGGAATGCCGCCGCCAGCCGCGTCGCCGCCAAAGTCGTTTTTGCCAGCACCAGCACGCCGCTGGTATCACGATCAAGCCGGTGTACCAGTTTGGGTCGGTCGCCCTTCTCATCGCGCCAGGCATCCAGCATCGCATCAAGATGTTTGCTTTGCCCCGTGCCACCCTGCACCGCCAGACCTGGCGGTTTATTGAGGATCAGCACATCATCATCCTCGAACAGAAGCCACTGACTGAGTTGCTTCTTGACCGCCGGATTGGCGGCCGGAGACGTCGCGGCAATGCTGTCGATCATAGGCGGCACGCGCATTTTCTGCCCCGCCGCCAGCCGTGCGTTGGCCTTCACCCTCTTGCCATCCAGCCGCACCTGCCCCGTCCGCAGCAGCTTTTCCAGCTGCCCGTGCGTCACATGGGGGTAATGCCTCTTAAACCAACGGTCGAGTCGTACATCGGCCTCATCGGGCAGGATTTCAATTTGTTCGCGCATTTACAGATCACATTGGTCAAAGCCACACCGTGGCGGCGACTATGCCGCATCACGAAACAATCAGCCAGAAGTATATGGTTACAAGGTGAAAACAGTTACTGAGGAGGATGCGGTTTTAAAATTTGCTCGCTCTGCCTTACGGGCTGACCCGGCCTGCTTGCTTCCAACAACGGATAATCACGCTCCAGTTTTTTGACCATAGAATCAATAGCCATCATTCCCAGGCAGTGGTTATCTGGATTATCCGCAAGCAATCTCTTCATAAAATTGTGACTGTTGGTGAATCCCCTGTGCCCCATGCCTTTACCGTCGTACAATTCAAGAGCCATATAAAGATCATTAATCCGCATGTAATCAACGAAGACTCCCTTCAAATTCGGAGGGGTATTTTCATCAAATCTGAGGGAGGGAGGGAGGCCAAATACGGCATTGGAGAAATCGGTATGATTGGCGGTCACATTAATTATAGAAGTTTTTCTAAAATCATAACCGGACAAATTCATCCCTGAAAGATCAACGTCTTGTAAAATAACCGCCTCAGAAACAGGCGCGGGACGATAGCTTCCACTCTGGTGCGAAGGGTCACTTATAGTCTGATGTATATCAAAGTGCCCCGCATCAATCGCCTGGTTATGTGCCACTTGTTTTGCCCGATGATTTTCACAGAATTTATCCCAGAAATCCTCACCGGCACGTAGGGCTTCAACGGCTCCAGTCGTAGATGACACTGTATATACCTCCTAAAAAACTTGCGTAGTATACAGCACCCGGTTCGTGGCGGCCAAGACGTGAATTACTTTCATTTATCCCGTGCATTGTTTATAATCAGCCCAGCGCCATGATGACCAGCACCATATTCACCCGCCGCCACTTGCTTGGCATAGAAGAATTAACCGCCGCAGAGATCGAAGACCTGCTGGGGCACGCCGCACAATTTACCGATCCAAAGGCGCGCACTCCCCGGCATACCGGCAGGAGCATTGTTAACCTGTTTTATGAAAGCTCGACCCGGACGCGCACCAGTTTTGAACTCGCGGCCAAACGGCTGGACGCCGAAGTCATCAACATTGATATTGCCACATCTTCGGTCAAAAAAGGCGAGACATTGGTCGATACCGCCCGGACTCTCGGGGCTATGGACGTTGATGCCATTATCATTCGTCACAATGAAAGCGGCGCCGCACAAAAGGTTGCTGACCAGGTGAAATGCTCCGTCGTCAATGCCGGCGACGGGACGCACGAACATCCAACACAGGCGCTGCTCGACGCCTTCACTATCCGGCAGCGTCGGGGAAAGATTGCCGGTCTGAACATTGCGATCTGTGGCGATATCCGGCACAGCCGCGTGGCACGGTCGAATATTTTCCTGCTCAGCAAACTTGGCGCCCACTTGCGGATCATCGGCCCCGGAAACCTCCTGCCGCCGGAGACAGAAAAAATGGGGGCGAAGCGTTTCACCACCATGGCCGAGGGGTTGGAGGGTGCGGATGTTGTGATGATGCTCCGCATTCAACTTGAACGCATGGATATCGAAACCACGCCCGATCTGGTGCGTTATCAAAACACTTTCCGCCTTGATCGCGAAAAATTGGCGTTCGCCAAACCGGACGCGCTCGTGATGCATCCGGGGCCATTGAACCGCATGGTTGAAATCACCGACGAGGTCGCCGACGACCCGAAACACAGTGTTATCCTCGATCAGGTTCGCAACGGCATCGCCATGCGGATGGCCGTTCTGGATCGGCTGCTGGCCACTTAAGCAATTACCGATGCCATTGGGTGGGATTATAACCACCAGCCTCGATTATCGCTCCCCACGCACCCGCTGAAATATGCACCAGAATACCGGAAAACATCAGCGCTTTGGCATGGCTAACGATGCCGCAAAAAAGTCCGCTGTGATTTGCTTTCATCGTTTCATGAGGTATAAAACGGCATACGCTTAGTGATGGAGATTTTATGGTCGAGATTACATTGAATCTGGAGCCTGCCTCGGCTCCCAAGAAAACAGAGCCGCAGCATGGATGGCGCAAAGCCGCGCAAGAATGCTTGTCATACCTTAATAAAAATAAGGAAGAGATCATCGTGGTGGGCGCTCTATCAACGGTGTCAGGAGTCGCCCTACAGCTCTGTCTTGGCGATGGCAATCCCGTGAATAATTTTGGGGAATTTGTGAGAATGTCCCTCCAAACGGCAGCGGGCACTATTTTATTCGGAAATATGGCGAAGGCTCGATCCATCCGTTCGCTCCCAACCCCATCCACAATTGCAGGCATCGGGGCCTTAGCATTATGCATTGGCGTGACTACTCAGACGTCGACGTATCAACAAGCTAAAGATTTCCTTGCTGGCGATAACCCACAAGAAAAAACCACCAAAATTGACGTGCCATGGAGTGATCTCACCAGAGTCATTACACGCCAAGGCGAACAACTGACGCTCACCGTAGCAGGAAACGACCCGGCTCAGAACACGCTAACTTGCACCCGGATATTTGTTGCCGAACGTGTTGTGCCAAGAAGCGAAGCACAGAATATCAGCGCTCTTGATGTTGATATGACAAAATATGCAAATCATAAAACTGGTTCATGTGACTTCATTGAGAGTTCTCCCGTTCCACCAAAGCGCGTGATAGGCCAAAAAGACGCCGCTGCTTCCAGGAGAAGTCTCGACATCCAATAACCGGTCTGGTCTGTACGTTTGTCAGTTATGCAGATGGCCGTTTTGGATCGGCTGTTTATGCCCAGCGCCCCTTAACCACCGATTGAGGGATTAAACTTTTCTTCCTGTTATGGGCTACAGACAATGTCACTTGTGGTCTGAGCGGGGGCTGTCCCCACAGCCCCTTGCCGAATCCCGTATTTTATGTGCAACTTCCCGCATGAATCTTTCGCATGCAGCGACGGGCGTTCCTCCGGATGTTTTCATGCCGCTGTTCGCCTTTGTCATCACTTATGGTCTTGGCTATTTGCTGGGAAGCATTCCTTTCGGCCTGATTCTGACGCGGCTGGCTGGATTGGGCGACATCCGCAGCATCGGGTCGGGCAATATCGGCGCGACCAATGTGCTGCGTACCGGCAATAAAGCCCTGGCGATCATGACCCTGATCCTCGATGCGGTGAAGGGCGCGGC
This sequence comes from Alphaproteobacteria bacterium, assembly GCA_049653105.1. Classification (GTDB taxonomy): domain Bacteria; phylum Pseudomonadota; class Alphaproteobacteria; order UBA9219; family RFNS01; genus JBASFQ01. The sequence continues at coordinate 35,869 of JBASFQ010000006.1, read as the reverse complement.
TGCGGTTATGGTGGGCTTATACTATACGCCTGTCTTGGGTCTGGTCGGCGGCGCGGCGGCTTTGCTGGGGCACAGTTATCCCATCTGGCTGAAATACAAGGGCGGCAAGGGCGTTTCCACAGCCTTCGGCATGGCCTGTGCCATCAACTTGCCGCTGGGTCTGGCTATCGGGTTTACCTGGACAACGGTGCTTTTGATTGTCCGCTATTCTTCGTTGGCGGCTTTATCCGCCGCGGCACTGGCTCCGGTTTATGCCTGGGCCTTCGGGCACAATGATTTGGCGTTTTTTTATATCGGCATCGGTGCCTTTATCTGGTGGCGGCATCGGTTGAATATCAAGCGCCTGATCGACGGCACAGAACCCCAGATCGGCAGCGGCAAAGGCGAAGCAAAGACTCCACCCTCCGGCACGGAGCCGCGTGAATTGACCGTCACCGAGGCTTTGCAGGGCATTCGGGAATATATGTCCCGCGCCGCGCCGTTGAATGTGCCTTGCCCTTTCGCCGTCGGCGATTATGTGCGCTTCACGCCGTCATCACGCGCCCTGCAGCAACAAGAGAGCATTGCCGCATTCGGGGTCAAACCAGGGCAGGAATTGAAAATCGAAAAAATAACCGACGGCTTGTATCTGTTTTTTGCGGGAGACATCGGCGGCTGGCCGTGGCACGAATATACCCTGGTCAGGAAAGACGCGCATGCACCGCCACACGCTGGATGACGACGAACGGCGCGATTGGCTGCGGCTGGCGCGCGCCGACAATGTCGGGCCGATCACCTTTAAACAACTTTTGACCCGATTTGGCTCGGCCGCCGCTGCGCTGGACGCCTTACCCGAACTGGCGGCGCGTGGGGGCCGCAGCAAGATCACCCCACCTTCAGCCGCCGCGCTGGAACGCGAACTTGCGGCGCATCATAAACTGGGCGCGCGCCTTCTGGCATCCTGCGAGCCAGATTATCCGCAGAGTCTCGCCGCTATCGAAGACGCGCCGCCGTTTATATCTCTGCGGGGTAATCCTGGTCTTCTGACCCGGCCATGCGTGGCCATCGTCGGCGCGCGCAACGCTTCGCTCAACGGCAAAAAACTGACGGAGACCATTGCGCGCGATTTGGGACAGGCGGGAATGACGGTCGTTTCCGGTCTCGCGCGCGGCATCGATACCGCCGCGCATCGCAGCAGCCTGCCCACGGGCACGGTTGCCGTGCTGGCGGGCGGTGTCGATAATATTTACCCTCCGGAAAATGAAGCGCTGTATCAGGATATCGTCGCCACCGGCTGCGTGATCGCCGAAATGCCCATCGGCAGCGAACCGCGGGCGCAGCATTTTCCACGCCGCAACCGCATCATTTCCGGCCTGAGCCAGACCGTGTTGATCGTCGAGGCTGCTTTGCAATCCGGGTCCCTGATTACGGCGCGGATGGCTTTGGAACAAGGACGCGACGTATGCGCAGTTCCCGGCTCACCACTCGATCCACGCGCCACGGGAACCAATAACCTGATCAAACAAGGCGCAACCTTGGTGCAATGTGCCGCCGATGTCATAGATGTCATGCCCCGGCAAGGCGCACTGTTCGAGCCCCCAACACCACCCTTGATTCCGTTACGTTATGAAGAAAACCCGATGGAAATCGGTAAAATCAGACAACAAGTTATTGATAATATTAGTCCTTCACCGACACAGGTTGACGAAATCATCCGTGAATGCCATGTCTCTGCCCCTGCGGTCATGACCGTGCTGCTGGAACTTGAGCTGGCAGGGCGGTTGCAAAGAATGTCGGGAAACCGAGTCTGTCTGGTCAGTTCATAAGAGAAATAAGGGCGCGTTGTGACAGGTTCAAAGCTGGTCATTGTCGAATCGCCGGCCAAGGCGAAGACAATCAACAAGTATCTCGGCGCTGATTATAAAGTCATCGCCTCCTACGGCCATATCCGTGATCTGATCCAGAAGGACGGCTCTGTGCGTCCTGAAGAAGATTTTGCCATGAGCTGGGAACTTGGTGACCGGGCGCAGCGCGCCGTCACTGAAATTACCCAGTCGGCCAAAGCCGCCAGCGCCATTTATCTCGCAAGCGATCCTGACCGCGAGGGAGAAGCCATCGCCTGGCACGTGCAGGAAGTCTTACTGGAAAAAGGCGTGGCCAAGAAAACGCCGATCCACCGCGTGACTTTTAACGAAATCACCAAATCCGCCGTACAGGACGCCTTGGCGCACCCACGGCAGCTGGATCAGGAATTAATTGACGCCTATATGGCGCGTCGCGCGCTGGATTATTTGGTCGGATTTTCGCTGTCACCGGTCTTGTGGCGCAAATTGCCGGGGTCAAAATCGGCGGGTCGCGTGCAATCGGTTGCCCTGCGCCTGATTTGTCAGCGTGAATCCGAGATCGAGAAATTCATCGCTCAGGAATTCTGGACCATCGAAGGCGTCTTTAAAAGCAAATCCGGAGCAAATTTCCCGGCGCATCTGGTGCAGTTGCGCGGCAAGAAACTTGATAAGTTCGCCATCAAATCCGAGCCGGAAGCTGCCGCCACGACCGCCTTTCTCAACCAACTGCCCTATCATGTCGGCGCGATTGAGAAAAAACAGATCCGGCGCAACCCCTACCCGCCTTTCACCACATCGACCCTGCAGCAAGAAGCCTCGCGCAAACTTGGCTTCGGCGCCAGCCGCACGATGCGGATCGCGCAGCAACTTTACGAAGGCGCGGAAGTCGGCGGCGAGACCGTGGGTTTAATCACCTATATGCGTACCGATGGCGTGACATTGTCGCATGAAGCTATCGCCGCAGCGCGTCATCTGATCGACAAGGAATGGGGCAATAAATATCTGCCCGACAGCCCACGCATCTATAAAACCGCCGCCAAGAACGCGCAGGAAGCGCATGAGGCGATCCGTCCCACCGATGTCAACCGGCGGCCGGAACAGATGGCGCGCTACCTCGAACCCGATTTACTGAAGCTTTATACCTTGATCTGGCAGCGCACGATGGCATCGCAGATGGCCAGCGCCGTGTTGGATCAGGTTAGCGCCGACATTGTCGGCGGCGATCAGCAGGCCGTATTTCGTGCCGTCGGCACAACGGTGCAATTTGATGGTTTCCAGCGCGTCTATCAGGAGGCCGAAGAAGAAGATCCCAAAGCCGGCGAAGACGCGGAACGCCGCAGCAGCCGCCTTCCCCCCTTGCAGGAAAAAGAAAGCGCAACGAAAGAATCCATCACTCCTGAACAACATTTTACCCAGCCGCCACCACGCTATACCGAAGCCAGCCTGGTCAAAAAGCTCGAAGAACTCGGGATCGGGCGGCCTTCGACCTATGCCAGCATCATGCAGGTCTTGCAGGATCGTGATTATGTCATTCTGGATAAAAAGCGCTTTGTGCCAGAAGACAGAGGTCGGATCGTTACCGCCTTTCTGGAAAACTTTTTCGGACATTATGTCGAGTATGATTTCACCGCCGGCCTGGAAACCAGGCTGGACGACATTTCCGGTGGACGTATCAAGTGGCGCGATGTGCTGCGCGATTTCTGGACGGGCTTTTCCGAAGCCATTACCAGTACCAAAGATTTAAAAATCACCGATGTCATCAACGCCCTGGACGACGCGTTAGGGCCGCATTTCTTCCCGCCACAAACCGACGGCAGCGATCCGCGCCAATGCCATGCCTGCGGTTCCGGACGCATGGGGCTGAAATTCGGCAAATTTGGCGCCTTCATCGGCTGCTCAAATTATCCGACTTGCAAGAACACCCGACCGCTGGCGGTCACCGAAGGCGGCGCTGACGCGCCCCGCAACGAGGGGCCGCGCGAACTCGGTAATGATCCGGCTTCAGGGCTGCCCATCACTCTGCGGATCGGCCCTTATGGAGCCTATGTGCAGCTTGGCCCCGCGCCCGGCGCCGAGGCCGCACCGAAACCCAAACGTAAAAAGGGCGAAAAAGCCGAAAAGCCCACTGGCCCAAAGCGCGTGTCGCTGCTCAAGAATATGGATCCCAATCTGCTTGATATGGAGACGGCACTCAAACTTCTCTCCCTGCCGCGCGAAGTGGGAAAGCATCCGGAGACCGGCGAAATGATCACCGCCGCGACGGGACGCTTTGGCCCCTATCTCAAATGCGGTTCCCGGTACAAATCTCTGGCGGCCGATGACGATTTGCTGAACATCGGCCTTAACCGCGCCGTCGTGCTGCTGGCCGAGCCCTCCAAGGGACGTGGGGGCGGCGCTCCTGCCACACCGACCAAGCAACTGGGTGACCACCCGTCCGGTGGCAAGATTACGCAACACACCGGGCGTTTTGGTCCCTATGTGAAGCACGGTAAACTGATGGCGACGATCACCAAGGCCTATGATCCTGAAACTCTGACTTTGGATCAGGCCGTGGAAATCCTCGCGGCCAAGGCGGCGAAGGGCGGCAAACCGCCTAAAAAAGGCAAATCCGCGCCGAGCGAGACCACCGAAGCAGCGAAACCAGCGAAAAAGCGTCAAAAAGCGGCGAAGTAACCCGGCTATTGGTTAAAAAACATCCCGGAACGGATGTTTTCTCGACCGGAGCCCGGGAAATAATCTTGTTGTTCCCTGATGTAGTCGATAGTATCCGCGGACGAATCGTGGATTTATATGAGGCAGGAATTTTATGCTTTGTTTCCATGATGCAACAAGTTTCAAGATGCACCATGTGCGAACTGGCCGGATTTATCCGGCTTAACGATAAAGGTATCGCGTGATGACATATGCGAGCGCAAAATTTAACGAAGCGCGCCGGTTACTGCTGCTAAGTTTGGCTGTCGCGGTATTCAGCGTTGGTCAGGTTCATGCCTCTGGCAATGACGAATCAGACACTCCCGCATCGTACAGCAATATTGGTACGAGCCGTAAGGCTTCGGCACAGCTTGTCCCGCCGAAAATCAGAGTATCGCCACGCGCCCAGGCCTACGCACCTGCGCTTGGCAGTTCCGGCGACACCCTTGCCAATTTCGGCGCCGCGAGCGGTACCGAAGTCGGACAGCGCGCGATAGACCTGCGTGATCAGGTCGTGCGCCTGCGCACCTCCATCGCCAATGATGCCAATGAATTCATGGCGCTGCGCGCCAACGGCGCCACCGGCTCTGTGCAGTATCACAGCACCGTTGCCGCCATCACCGCGCGTTTACAGAACGGGACGACGCGCGGCAACCCTATCTTGCAGCGGCAATGGCGCGAAGCGGAAGAAAGCCTGAATCAGGTGCATGACTCGCTTGGCCGCCTCAATAATCTGGCAACCGCCGTGGCGACGGACGCTTCGCAGGCCGGCTTCCTGCTGGAATCTATCCAGGCTTCGTTTCAGCTGTCCGGAGCGGTCGATGAAGATCATGACCAGCTGTCCCTGCTGCGCGATGAAGTCAGCCGCTTGATCGTCCAGACGGATTATCTGCACACCGAAGTCGTCAGCGATATTCAACGCCAAACCTCATACCTCACCACCGAGAGCACGAATCTGCAGACGCTGTCCTTTGCCATCGCACGTGGCGAAATGTTCGGCCCCAGCCTGGGCAACCGGATGCCAGCGGCGAACCAAAACGACGGGGCGAAGCGGAAATCTGGCCAGGCGGCACAACAAGCCCCGATGCCTTTGGCATCTCCAGCCTTCCCGGTCACAGGCGCGCCGTTGGCCGACAGCAAACCAGCACCAGCACCGGCAGCACAGCCTGCGCCGGAAACAGCGCAGAGCGATGAAAGTGGCTCAGGCGCGGGAAAGCTTCTCGTCCTCATTCGCTTTAATCAGGATAACGTGCCTTTTGAGCGGCGCCTGTCACAGGCGGTGGCCACGGCCATCGACCGGCGGCCGAACGCGCAATTCACCATCGTTGCCGTCGCGCCCAAGCGTAACAATGCCGAAGCAGCGGCGATTGACTCCTCCAGCGCGCAGCGCAACGCCGATGCGGTCAAATCGACCTTGCTGCAAATGGGGCTTTCGGCCTCCAGGATTTCGATGGCCGACATCACCCAAAGCGCCAATGCGGATGCTCCTGAAGTCCACGTCTATGTACGTTAAAATCTGAACAGGCATGCCAGACAAAGAGCTGATTGGCATCATCTCACTGGTCATTACCGTCGTCGGCTATGCCCCCTATATCCTGACTATATTTTATGGAAAAACCAAACCCCACGCTTTTTCATGGCTTATCTGGGGGTTGGTTCTCAGCATTACCTATGTTGCCCAATATAAGGATCATGCCGGCGCCGGCAGCTGGGCCACAGGCTTAAGCGCAGTCGCATGTCTGGGCGTCGGGATCATCGCGCTGTTTCGTGGCGAGAAGAATTTCACCAAAGGCGACTGGCTGGTTTTCCTGGCGACCATGTCGGCCATACCACTTTGGATCATCACCAAAGATCCGCTGTGGTCCGTCATTCTGGTGACCAGCATTGATGCTGCCGCCTATTACCCGACTTTACGAAAATCCTATTCCAAGCCCGATGAAGAAGCCGCTTTTAAATATACGCTGGCCGCCGTCAAATATGCGCTTAGCCTCATGGCACTGGAAAATTACACGGCGGTAACGATCATCTACCCGGTCACAAGTCTCGTCCTTGAATCAGCCACCGTCATCTTGCTGCTCTGGCGGCGGCATGTTCTGGCGATTGGCCGTTCGTCCGCGCGATAGTTTTCACCTAATCTGTGAAATCCACCCGGTCGGGATTGCCCTTCGTGACATTCGCACCCTTGGCGCGAATTTTAACCTGGCCATCGGTTGCCCCGTTGATGATCAGAATATCGCGCACTGCCAAAGCCCGCGATAATGAAAGGCGCCGCGCGGCGCGTGCATCGTTGCCCGCAGTCTGCAAATCAGCATAGGCGGTTACCGTGACATGACCGCCGGGATTTTCGCCCAAACGCTGTCCCAAGGCGGTGATCACCGGCATAGATTCCGTTCCAATGGCATCGGAACCAGAGTCAAATCTGATACTGGCATGATTGGGATCGACAAGAGTCAAACCTGACCGTCCGGAATTTTTCTGCGCCGGAGCGCCCTGCACCGGTGGCGCGGGCATATAATCGTCCGCGCCAAGTCCGATATCGTTGTTGCCGGAGCGTGGCTCATATTGGGGGATTTCTTCGATAGGCGGCGGCGCAGGTAAATCATCGGGCGCTTGCGGCACCAGTACTGGAACACGCGATTGCGCCGTTGTCTGCGTGAAGCAGGTTGCGGCCATGCCGCCATTGATGCCACCGCAAGACCATGCCCAAGGCCCTGCCCCACTTACCTGACCTGGCACTCCGGCGGCGCAAAGATCCTTGACCGGCATGACGGAGATTGCGCTCTTTGCTGCCGAACCACATGCGCCGTCAACGGCAGAGGGCAAACGCCCCTGACCTTGCGCTTCTGCGACGCAGGTGACATTCAAACCCGTGCCCCGTCCCCGGCAGACCCATGTCCATGGCCCCGCCCCCTTCAACTGTTCCGCTTCCCCGGCATGACACAAATCGTGATCGGGTCTGGCGGCAAGCGGCGTAGCCACAGCATTGCCGCACACCCCGTCGACGCTTTTCAGTGCCGTTCTCTTGGATGGGCTTTGGGCGGCAGGTTCAAGCCGCGACGGCTGGCTTACTTCCCGTTTAGCCTTGGCGGCTGTTTTCTTTGGACTCTTGACCGATTTGGCCGGTACCGCAGTTTGCGAAGCAGCAGGCGACGCATCCGGCGCAGCGGAACACATCACGCGCGTTCCACCTTTTCCCCCATCGCATGTCCAGTGCCACGGGCCTTCACCCCGCACCGGGCTGGGCGCCCCTGCATTGCACAACCCATGCAGAGGAACTTCTTTCAGCTTCTGGCTGTCCATGGGGCCACACTCGGCTAGAAGCGGCATCCGGGTCGCGCATTTTTCCATCTGCCCGCTATCGTCTGAACAAGTCCAGTTCCAGGGGCCACTGCCCGACACTTTGCCAGGCGTCCCACGGAAGCAAAGCCCCCGTGACGGAGCCGCGACCGCCGCACCGTCGATTGCCGTGCCACACATTGAGACCATGGCTGCATTTCTGGTAGCAGACCCAATGACAGCGGGGATCAAGGGCGTGGTATCAACCGGTACGGAGGGCACAGCACCGGGCAGATCCGCACCAAACGCCGCAGCAGCAGGACGCGTCGGTTCTTTAAGCGTCGTCTGAGGAGCCTTTTCCTCGCCGCTCACGGCAGCGCGCGGTGCTTCAGGAATGGATACAGGCTCCGGCGCAGGTTGCGGCTTAACCTCTGGCTCAGGCGCAGGTTTTGGCACGACATTCTCGGCGCGCGCCATAGAAATCGGCGTTTTATCAGGGGCGGCTGGTACAGGCTCCCTCTCCGCTACAGAGGCAGTTTCTGGCATCACAGGTTGGCGCGCGGCGCAACTGTTGCTCAGCCAGATATCGCGCCGCTCACCCGCCGCACAAATAATCCGCGTCTCGCCATGAACAATGCCGCCGAAATCCTCCGGATAGCCCATGTCGGGACACGCGCGAGTCCATGCCATGATTTTATTCACGCATTTTTCGGGTACACCCGACATAAAGCGTTTTGTCGTCCGCGCTCCGGGAAGCACAGGAGCCGCCAGATCCTCCGCGCTCGGCTCGGTAGCCTCCGCAGGCGCACTGCCTTTCTGCCCCGGCGGAAGGATCGTCGGTGACACAGGAATGCCGCCCCCAAAAACCGCTTGCGATGGCGCAGTAGGCTCCGCAGGCCGCCGCCGTCCCTCGTTCATTTTTTCAATGACACGGGCACGGATGGTTTCCTCCATGCCTGCGCGCACGGCACTGATCCGCGCGGATGCATCCATTTCCGTCACATCGGCTGTTGTATCCGGCGCCACCTCAACCGGCATCGCGGGCGCGCGCACAAAACCGGCCTGTGCTGTCGCCGTACGCCGTGACCGCGTGGTGGTTTTTTTGGTGTTCTGTCGCGGCTTAACATAACGGCGGAGATTGACCAGCGGAGTCGCAGACCAGCTGCGCGTGCCTTTGTCCATCGGCACGGCTTCATCAATAAAAACCTGTACCGAATCGGCCGTGTCAGGATAATTATTCTTGGCCGACGCCTGCATGCCAAAAGCCAGCAGTACCAAACCTGACAAGGTGGCAAGAACGAAAATACGGCAGCTTGGTATAAGTCGTGACAACATCGGTGTGGCAAAAGCGCAAGGGGTCAAAAATACTACCCGCGCCATCGCACGGCGGCACGATAGCGGTGAAAGGCAGTCCATGGATGATTAGTAACGACCCATGGACAAAAAGTCGAGAGCCGTCAGATGGTTAATCGTCATCCCTGCCATCAGTTTGCCCATATTCAGGCCTGGCGGATGGTCGTAATCAAGCTGTCGTGAATTCCTTGGTTTGAGGCAATCATCGCCCCAGACAACATGGGATCAGTATTGGGGATCAAGGGGCTGACAATCCCCCCGGCCTCAGTCACCAACAGAATACCCGCAGCACTATCCCAGACCTGCAGCCCGGATTCCCAATAGCCGTCATACTTGCCCGCCGCGACATAGGCCAAGTCAAGCGCAGCCGCGCCAAAACGCCGGATTCCGGCAACTTGTGCGCTTGTCTTGATAAGTTGGTTGAAGAAACCTGGAATTTCATGCCCTTTAAAGGGAATACCCGTGGCAATTAAACATTCACTTAAATCCTTACGGGCGGAGACGCGCAGCCTTTGATGATTGCTGTAAGCGCCGATACCTTTTTCTGCCCAGAACATTTCGTCCGTGATCGGATTATAGACCATGCCGGCCATAATCTGATCCCCTTGCACCGCCGCGACGGAAATTGCCCAGTGCGGCACGCCATGCAGAAAATTCGTCGTTCCGTCGAGCGGATCGATGATCCAACGCTGCGGCTTGTCCGATTTTTGGGCATCGCCTTCTTCGACCACAAAACCAAACTCCGGTCGCGCCCTGCCCAGCTCCGCACACAAAATTTCCTGGGCGCGGATATCGGCGGCGCTGACGAAATCAGCCGGACCTTTACGGGAAACTTGTAGATGCTCGACTTCACCAAAGTCGCGTTTCAAACCCTTGGCGGCCTTTTCGACCGCCCGCTGCATGACGGTGATGAGTGCGCTGTGAACGGCCAAAAGAATTACTCCTTGGCGCGTTCGACATAGGTGCTGTCGGTGGTGTTAACGACAATTTTCGTATCCACGCCGATAAAGGGCGGAACCAGGATCCGCACGCCGTTTTCGAGCAGCGCAGGCTTATAGGACGACGAGGCGGTCTGCCCCTTCACGACAGGGTCGGCCTCAACGATCTTTAGAACCACGCTTCCCGGAATTTCAACCGCCAGCGCCGCACCCTCGAAACTCTTGACCGAGCAGATCATGCTTTCCTGCAAATAAACCGCCGGATCGCCGATGACATCGCGTGGAATGGTCATTTGCTCAAAACTTTCCTGATCCATAAAGGTGTACATATCACCTTCAGCAAACAGGAACTGCATGTCATTTTCATTGACCTGCACCCGCTCGATAGTCTCCTGCGTGCGGTAACGCATTTCAGTCTTCACCCCCGTGCGGATATCTTTCATATCCACTTGCACAATGGCGTTGCCTTTGCCCGGAATGGTGATTTCGGAGCGAATCACGACACATAACTTGCCGTTATGCTCGATGACATGCCCCTTGCGGAGCGTATTGGCGTTAACCTGCATCTTAAAAACTCAAAAAAAGTTGTGGCGGGCCTTAATCAATCAAACACCGCCACCACGACGCAAAGATGGTGCCCAGGGACGGAATTGAACCGCCGACACGGGGATTTTCAGTCCCCTGCTCTACCAACTGAGCTACCTGGGCGTCTTGGGTGGCAGCTTAATAAGGAAGGCTGCTTATAAAAAACATTCCCGCCCTTGTCCAGAACTGGTTGGAAATGGCTCTCAACAAGCCGAAGCGTTAAGAAAACGAGGGAAATACGCGCCCGTCACGTCCAAAAAGTTTTGGCGGCTTGGGAATGACGCGAATAACTCCGAACATCGGCTAAAAATAACGACGAAGACCGGCCAGAAACGATCTCGTTACCGGTTTATCGGGCTGTGGCGGTTTTTCTTTGAAATATTGACATTTCCCATCTTTATTGACCTCCCTAAGGTACGGGTGCCTTATAAGAAAGTCATTATGCTGTGGATGAAAATACGTGACCTCCACACCACCTCTTATATAATCAGGGCTCTCCTTCTTCGGTGTCCCGTAACAATGATCAAAATATCCAAGTCCATGAGCGTGGACACAATTTGTGCAAAGCGTAACACCGGCTTTGACAAATTCTGACTTAGTATCTCCCATAAAGCCTCCTCGAAATCTTCTACGCTAATCACGCGATCATTTAACCCAACCCAACAAGTCACGAAAACGTTTCAAATATTTCTTCTGCAGTTATGGCTACGGACGTGGCTGGAAATATGGGCATTTACCGTCTATGTTAACATCTTGGGGACGTGGTGGTGTGTTCTTTAATCTGCCCGCACCAAGCAAGTAGATATCCAGTATCTCATGGTGTGGGTATAAGAACACACGTTTTTCACCGCCATTCACATGATCAGGCACATCCCGAGCTGTTCCATGGCATGTCTGAAAGTTACTAAAGACCTTGGGAAGCAAAGCATTCAATAGCGGAACATCAGACTGAAGATGCGTACAGTTTTTACACAGCACATGAGCCGCATCGGTAAATTTTGCTTGAGGGTCAGCCATAATTTTCTCCAAAATATTTTCTTATGTGCAAGCCGTTACTTCGTGCATTTGCGACACCGAAGACAATCTTCTTAATACCTATAAAGAATATACTAACTGCCACGATAAATGGCCATTATTTTTTACTTTCATCCTCCCCGGACTCTGCAACTTCATCACTTTCCGGCAGTTCCGCCGTCGGGACACGATAGGCCTCGCCGAACCAGAGATGCAGGTCAATCTGGGCGCAGCGGTTGCTGCAAAATGGCCGGAATTTTTCCTGCGCCGATTTGCCGCAGGTCGGACAGAGCGTTTCAGAGGTCATGGCACAATTCGGTCAGGTTCGCCCCGCGACGTTGCCGGGTCATTTCCAGCAATCCAAGCTTGGTCAGGCCAAAAATTTCAACGCCCGCCGGATCATCAGCCACCGCCGCGCGTGCCGCTTTAAGCAAGTTCTGCCGCTCTGCCACCGTCCGCAGGGAGATGCAGTCCACGACGATCATGCCGCCCATATTCCGCAACCGCATTTGCCGCGCCAGTTCGCGCAGCGCCAGAATATTCGCCTGCAAATGGTTCTGCATCGCGCCTGCATCGATATCGCAAGCCCAAAAGGCGCGCGTCAATTCAAGGCTTAAACTCACGCCTTGCGGCAAGGTCAGACGCGCGGTCAAGGCATTCCGGCATAGTTCATCGCTGTCAATAACTCCATCGCCCTGACGCAAATGACTTGTCAAATCCGGCGCCCATATTTCCAACCAACCCCGCACCGCCCTCGCCGTCGCGGCATCGGCAACGGTGATTGTCCGCAACTCCGCGCCATGATCCTGCAACGCCCTCTGCCAGACCGGACGCAGGCTAAGAATGGTCGCATCATCGGGCTGCGTCCGCAAACTATCCCCCTGATGCACCAGAGCGGCCGCTTCGTGCTGCAACTGCTCTGCCATAGCCTGCGCGGCATGACGACGGATGATCCACCCTCCCGGAAGTCCAGGCGGCAAAGCCGCCACCGTCCCGGCACGACGCGATTTTTTAACTGATTTCCCGAACGGCAGATGAATCAGAAATCTTCCCGAAAGCGTTATATCGTGAGTCAGTTGGGGTAATTTATCTCCCCAAGCGCCCGATTTAACCTGCAAGGTTGCCCAGTCGCCTGCCCGGATATTTTTCGCGTCCGACCAATAGCCTTCACGTTCTTGTCCCCAACGCACGATGGCGGCATGCTGTCCGGGCAGAACACGCACAACCTTGGCACGAACGAGGGCTCCGGTCAGGTCAGGTTCAGCCACCCGTTCCGCATAAATATCCGTGACATCCTTGCCGTCCATGACGACCGCCCATAGCAGTCCGTCATGCACCGCGATGGCCAACGCGCCGGTCACGCAGCAGCTCCGCGCAGTAACTGCGCGACGACAAACAAGTCCAGCCCGACAATATTGCTGTAAGAACCGGAAATAAAATCGATCATCCCCGCGGCCTGCCCCTGAATGGCATAACCGCCAGCTTTGCCTGCGCCTTCACTGGACGCGGCATAAGCTTCGATTTCGGGTGCACTCAGCCTGCGGAAACGTACGATGCTTTGCGCCAGGCGCACCCGCGCTTTGCCGTCAGCCGCAATTATGCAGATGCCGCCATAGACCCGGTGACGCCGCCCGGACAGCAGGCGCAGACACGCGGCAACCTCGGTCGCACTTTCTGCCTTGGGCAAAATACGCCGCCCACACGCCACGACCGTATCAGCGGCGAGAACCACTTTTCCCGACTGGGTCACGGCAACCGCCTGCGCTTTCGCTTGCGCCAGACGCAGCGCTAACTGGCGCGGCAATTCATCGCGCAACGGCGTCTCATCGATTGATGCAGGGATGATCGCGGCAGGAACAATCCCCAGCTGCGCCAGAAGCTCCACACGACGCGGCGAAGATGAAGCGAGGATCAGTTCGGGAAATGCGGACATCGCCGCAACCGCTACTTATGCCGAAAGGTAATGCGGCCCTTGGTCAAGTCATAGGGCGTCATTTCCACATTGACCTTGTCGCCGACCAGAACGCGGATGCGGTTTTTCCGCATCTTGCCCGAAGTGTGAGTCAGAACCTCGTGCCCGTTCTCCAGCTTAACGCGAAACATGGCGTTGGGCAGCAACTCGGTCACGACGCCGGCGAATTCAATAAGGTCTTCTTTTGCCATAAGGCTCCTTTAACGGGCCCATATTGGCCGCGCAAGCCGGGAAAAATGGCCCCAAACCGCGCAAAGGTCAAGGTTTTAACGATTCGACCAGCTTCCCAGATGCAAAGCGGCCACCAGCGTGAACAAACGACGTGCCGTGCAGTGGTCAAGGGTAACCCTGTCTTGCAGCAATTCGGCCAGCATTTGCGCGCCTTCATTATGGATTCCGCGCCTTCCCGCATCGATGGTCTCTATCTGGCTACGGTTCGGGGAATGAGCGGCGGCATAATAACTCTCGCAGATCATGAAATAGGAACGGATAACCGGGCGCAAAGGCTGCAATGCCAGAATCAGGTTTTCGCAGCCGTCTTCCGCTTGTAGTTCCAGATGCAGCTTATGATCCTCCAGCCCCAGCACCAGATCATAAGGCGCCGTGATCCCGCCGTCGCGCAAAACAAAGCTGTGTTCATGGAGCAAGTCCTGAATCGCTGCGTTAATCTCCTGTTCGATTTCTGCGCGGCGTTTTAGAACATGCGCATTCCGCAAGGTGATGCGCTGAATCTGCCGCGCCACTGTCATGAATGGCCGCCGGATGCCAGGCGGCGTGCCACTGAATTCGCATGCGCCGTCAATCCCTCAGCCTCGGCCAATGTCACCGCCGCCGGGCCGATTGCTCGCAAAGCCGCCGGCGTGCAACCGATCAGCGTGCTGCGCTTCATAAAGTCGGTAACATTCAGGCCGCTGGCAAAGCGCGCCGTCCGTGATGTCGGCAGCACATGGTTCGTCCCGGCCACATAATCGCCGATAGCTTCGGGCGTATGCCGTCCCAGAAAAATTGATCCCGCATGACGGATTGCGGGCAACAAAGCATCCGGATCATCAACACACAGCTCAATATGTTCCGGCGCAAATCGGTTGGCCAAATCCGCCGCTTCGGCCAGATCACGCGTGACGATCACGATGCCCCAGTCGCGCCAACTGGCCATCGCCACATCACGACGCAGTAAGTCCCGAAGTTGCGCGTCGATGGCATCACTGACCTTCGCGGCCAAAGCTTTGTCCGGAGTCAAAAGTATAGCCTGTGCCGCGGTATCGTGTTCGGCCTGCGACAACAGATCCGCGGCGATATGCGCCGGATCGTTCGCACCATCGGCAATGACGAGAATTTCCGAAGGCCCGGCGATCATATCGATGCCCACCACGCCGAACACCTGCCGCTTCGCTTCGGCGACATAGGCATTGCCGGGGCCGGTGATTTTATCGACCGGCGCGATGCTGGCCGTGCCATAGGCCAAAGCCGCCACCGCCTGCGCGCCGCCGACGCGGTAAATTTCGTGGACGCCCGCGATTTCCGCCGCAGCCAGCACAGCCGGATTGATCTTTCCGTCGGGCGTCGGCACACACATCGCCACCCGGCCAACGCCCGCGACCTTAGCAGGCACAGCATTCATCAAGACCGATGAAGGATAGGCCGCCATGCCGCCGGGCACATATAGCCCCACGGCATCCACCGGAGACCACCGCGCGCCAAGCGTAACGCCGGATCCGTCCACATAACGAAAATCCGTCGGCAGGCTGCGTCGGTGAAAGGACTCAATCCGTCGCGCTGCCAGCTCCAGTGCCGCAAGCACCTCCGCGCTGCATTGCCGTCGCGCTGCTGCGACTTCTGCCGGAGCTATGCGGAGTGTCCGGGCATCAAGGTCAAAACGGTCAAAACGCCGCGTCAGGTCGATCAGCGCTGAATCGCCATGATCGCGCAACATGCGAATGATCGCCGCGACGTCGGCCGCAACATCGCGCCCTGCTTCACGTTTAGCGGCAACGCATACGGACAAGGCAACAGAAAAATCCGCCGCGTCACTATGCAGAATCTTCGGCATCGACAACGCTCTCAAAATGGGTGATCCAGGGTCGCAGCCTGACGAAGGCGGTTTTATAGGCTACGCGATTGACGATCAATTGCGACGAAACCTGCGCGATAGTCTCTGTCTCATGAAGGTTGTTCGCACGTAACGTTGCGCCCGTTGCCACCAGATCAACGATATAATCCGTCAAGCCCAAAACCGGGGCAAGCTCCATTGCCCCCGACAAATTGACGCATGCGGCCTGCACACCTTGCACAGCATAATAGGCTCGTGTCGTCACAGGATATTTGGTTGCCACGCGCACGCGCCCGGTACGACGCGGATCGGGCAGGTCAGCATCAATCCGCTTGCAAATCGCCATGCGACACCGCCCGATGCCCAGATCAAGCGGCGCATAGATCTCGCTGTCATCACCTTCGCGCAAAACATCGCTGCCGCACACGCCTAAGTCAGCCGCGCCATAGGCGACGAACGCCGCGACATCAAAAGCCCGCACTCGGATGAGTTCCATTTCCGGCAGATTGGTTTTAAACCGCAGTTGCCGCGCCTCGGAATCGTCAAAGGCAGCCTCAGGCGTAATGCCAACCTTGGCCAGCAGCGGACGGAATTCAGCGGCAATACGCCCCTTCGGTACGGCAAGGATCAGCGGCTTCATGGCGTCTCGCGACCCGCCGCATGTTGTGGCGGCAACAAGGTCGGCCACGGCGCGCCGAAATCTTCCAGCCGGACAGTCCAGTCATCGGCTTGCAAGCGCAACGCCGCGTCACCGGCAAAGACGAATTTCAGATGCCCGGCTTCTGGAAAGACCGCCAGCAGTTCATGAATCGTACTGGTCTCTGCCAGATCAAACCCGGTATATTGCGCCGCGCGCACACCCTCAACATGCAACACGCAATTGACCCACTCGTAAACGGGCGGCGCTTTATGACGTGCGACCTCGGCATCTTCCCAGCGAAAACGGCTGGCCGCGAGCATAAAACGCTGCGCCGCGCGGTCAAAGCTCATATCTCCCGTCGGCACGAGCGCATCCTGCAACATGGCAGAGATAACCTGCAAGTCCTCAGCGTCTTTCGCTTTCAGCCGCACAGGCGCGCTCATGCCGCATCCCTCAAGCGCGTAATCTCCGCGCCACAGGCGGACAATTTTTCTTCCAGACGTTCATAACCGCGATCGAGATGATAAATCCGGTGCAGCACTGTCTCACCTTCGGCGACCAGCCCCGCCAGCACCAGCGAGACCGAAGCCCGCAAATCGGTCGCCATGACCGCCGCGCCGCGCAACGCCTTGACGCCGCGCACCAGCGCGGTTCCGCCATGGACATGAATATCCGCGCCCATGCGCAGCATTTCCGGCACATGCATGAAACGGTTTTCGAATATTGTTTCGGCGATCATCGATGCGCCCTCGGCAACGCTCACCAACCCCATGAACTGCGCCTGCAAATCCGTCGGAAATCCGGGGAACGGCTCTGTCGTCACATCCGTGCCGCGCAAAACACCTGCGGCACGACGCGCCCGCACGCCATTGGCGACAGCCTCAAAACGTCCGCCCGTCGCCTCAAGAATGCGCGTCACGCTTTGCAGATGCTCCAGCCGCGCGCCTTCCAGCACCAGATCGCCATCCGTGATCAGTGCTGCCATCATAAAAGTTCCCGCTTCGATCCGGTCGGAAATAACATTGTGCCGCGCAGCGTGCAGACGGTCGCAACCTTGCACATGCAACGTATCCGTCCCCAACCCCTCGATCTGCGCTCCCATCGCGATCAGGCAGTGCGCGAGATCCGTAATCTCCGGTTCACGCGCGACATTCACCAACGCGCTGGCGCCCTTGGCCAGACAGGCGGCCATCAGCACATTCTCTGTCGCGCCGACGGAAACGGTCGGAAACACTACTTTGGCGCCACGCAAACCTTGTGGCGCACGCGCCAGCACATAGCCTTCCTCAAGCGCAATTTCGGCTCCCAGCGCTTCCAGCCCGCGCAGATGCAGGTCAACCGGACGCGTCCCGATGGCACACCCGCCGGGTAAGGAAACCTTGGCATTGCCGAAACGTGCCAGCAGCGGCCCCAGCACCAGAATGCTGGCACGCATTTTTCGCACCAGCTCATAAGGTGCAGTCGTGCTGGTGATATTTTTGGCCGTCAGTTCCAGCACGCGCCCCGCATGGCCGTCGCCCTCATGCGCGCCGTTCAGGGCGATAGTCACACCATGCTGTCCCAGCAAATGCCCCATCGTCGTGATATCGGCCAGATGTGGCACATTACCCAGCGTCAAGGTTTCATCGGTGAGCAAAGCCGCAGGCATCAGGGTCAGCGCAGCATTCTTCGCCCCGCCGATGCGAATATTACCCTTAAGGCGCTTGCCGCCGGTGATACGCATACGATCCATACTTACGCGACCCCAAAGAAGAACAATGCTGTATTGCTCAAGCGTTCGCCCCACCAGTTACAATATATGAATACCGGCAAATATCATCGCGCTTTATCCAAACCTGCTTAACCCAAAAACAAGCGGCGGTGTCATTGTCAGTGAGAACATCAATGTGCGATTTTTGAATGCCGACTTTTGCCAATTTCCCCAAACACTCATTTATCATTGCCTTGGCAATTCCCTGATTCCGACATTCAGGTATAACGATCAAATGCTGCAAATAACCACGCCGTCCGTCATGGCCGGCGAGCAGACAGCCGATGACCTTACCATTCTGCCCGGCGACGAGGCTAAAACCCTGATTGCGTTCCAAATAACGCGCCATTGCGCCCTTCTTGTCGGCATCACGAAACGTGACACCGGGAGTCGTGCGTACCAGTCCGATGACTGGATCATAATCATCAATCGTCATCGCCCGGATCATCATATCCTCGGCAAGGTTACGCCGGTCTGCCCCATATATTTGCCGCCACGGTCTGCATAGCTGATCTCTGGCGCGCTTTCGCCTTGCAGGAACAAAAACTGGCACAGCCCCTCATTGGCATAGACGCGCGCCGGCAGCGGTGTGGTGTTGGAAATCTCCAGCGTCACATGCCCTTCCCATTCCGGTTCCAGCGGCGTGACATTGACGATAAGCCCACAGCGGGCATAGGTGGACTTGCCCAGACAAATCACCAGAATATCGCGCGGGATGCGGAAATATTCGACGGTACGCGCCAGCGCAAAAGAATTCGGCGGAATGACGCAGACATCCACCTGCCGCCGCACGAAACTGGCGTCGGAAAATTTCTTGGGATCGACCACCGCGCTATCAACATTGGTAAAGATCATGAATTCGTCGGCCACGCGCGCGTCATAGCCATAAGAGGATAGGCCATAGGAGATCATGCCGGCGCGCTGCTGCTTCTCCACAAAAGGCTCGATCATCTTCGTGCTCTGTGCCATCTGACGGATCCAGTGGTCGGGCATAATCGGCATTATCCGGCTCCTTCGTCCTGGGCAGCAGCGCGGCGTGCCGCCGTCTGCGCCTTGCGGCGGTGCAGATTTTCACGCATGGCAGCGCTGCGGCGCGCCTCGGCGCGTTCCTGATGCGGCTTGCGCTGCGCGGGAGAATCCTGTTGGTTGTCCATAGGAGTTGCTTAACCCATGAAGCCCTACCAAACAATCCCGATCAATGAATGCGGCGAAAGACTGGTTCCGATCCCGTCCGGAGCGGTTTTGTTAACGAATCCCCCCCCCTATGCCGCCCTGGGTGCGCCCTATGGCGGGTTAGAACCGTGGCAATTGCGGGAAAAGGTGCTGGAGGCGCTGCTTGACGCTCAAATACACCTGGCGGCGGCGCAGGCCGGCTGGCGCTTGTTGATCTTTGACGCCTATCGCCCCAATGAAGTCCAGAATTTCATGGTCGAACGGGAATTTATGCTGCTTTCCGGCGGCAGAACCCCGGCGCAGGTTCCTGAACCGGAACGCGCCGCCCTTTACCAGCGTGCCTACCGCATCTGGGCGATCCCCAGCACCGATCCGACCATGCCCCCGCCGCACAGCACAGGCGCAGCCATTGACCTGACTTTGGCCGACGCCAAGGGCATTCAGGTTGATATGGGGTCGCCGATTGATGAGAATTCCGACCGTTCACTGCCGGACTATTTCAAGGCGGAAAACCCCGCCGCGCACCGGAACCGCACCCTGCTGCATGATATCATGCAAACAGCGGGATTCCGGCGTCATCCGGCCGAATGGTGGCATTTCTCGCAAGGCGACCAGATGTGGGCGTTTGCCGAGAAACAGGCCAATCCGCATAGCTCCGCGACCGCCCGTTATGGCCGTGCTGATCTGCTCAGACGTTAAGCAGTTGCATGCCGCGCGCGCCTATGGCAAAACGGGCGCGATTTATCGTGAGTTTGCTGCCGTAGCACAGTGGTAGTGCGCATCCTTGGTAAGGATGAGGTCGGGAGTTCAATCCTCCCCGGCAGCACCATCTTTCCCTAGTTGTCAAAAACAACGGCGGGGCTTCGCGCGCGTCGGGGCGCGTTTGGTCTGGCACGGACGCCTTCTGTCAGCGCGGCAGCTTGCGGCGCAGCAACGGTTTTCCTGGCCATGCGGAAACACCCTACAAGGCCGCAGACTCCTGCAACGGCAAACAAGGCACCGGGGACATACGGCACGACGTGTGTCGGCAGTTCGCGCGCCGCATATAAATAACTGTTGGTAAGCAATAACGTGCTCGTGACCCCATACACGGCGGTCATGACCCTATCCGCAGCACGCTCCGATGAGGTCTGAACCGCATAAGCCTTGTCGTCCGGGGACATAATACGCCTCGCCTGTAATGCCACTTGCGTCATTTTACTTGAAAAACCCGCAAGTAAATAAACATATCGGCGCAAAAGGCGGCGCATTTTAAGGTGAAGATATATTTTTGACCAGCATCACGCCAGCAGCGGTTGACGCTTGCAGCGATTAACCAACCATGGCCGCGAGTCTATGCCCCAAGCTGGGGGCGCAACGAATGCAAAGAGTTAACAACTGATACCTGCCATCTGTGACGTCCAGTCTTTTCCTTGTGCTGAGGCCGAACAATCTCGCGCGCCTCGAACCAGATCTTATTCGGGTAGATTGGGACACTAACCTTGACCTCCGTACCAACAGGAATCTTTGGCCTTGCGCCGATTTGAGGAGAAAGTTGTCCCTGACTTGCTGCGACGTTATCGCGGGCAGAATCCACACTTGCATTAATCACGACATGAATGCGTTGATGAAGCTTTTCTTCAACGATCGCGAGATTACTTCTCTCATTCGTCCCCCCCAGGGACAAAGGAATGATATGATGAAATTCAAATTTGGCACGTTTGAATGCGTCACAAATTTCTTTTCTGTCTTGCCGTGACGCCTTAAAAAGCGCGTCTTTAACAATCTCGTGAAAATACTTTCTCCGCACGCCATTAAACTGCCGACGCAGGGATTTGATCTGCTCTTGAGTTGGTATCTGCAGCGGAAAAATATACGGGTTCTCAATCGTCACAATCGCGGTTCCTGATAATGATTTTCTGACGCAATAATTTTCTGTCTAATACTTCTGTGCAGCAATAATTTTCTTACGTCACTGGTGATTGTTAGCGTGGAATCAGCTGCAAGCAAATATAAAAAACCGGCATTAACCCTGATTTTTTGCCGACCGCTGTGAAAGGTGTCGCCCCAGATTAATGGCCGGGCGCTCGACCAGGACGTGCATGATTTCCGCCGCCAGCAAGGAAATCACGATGCCGATGGCCGCAATTACTCCGAAAGGCAGGTGTTCGAGTAGAATATGAAACAGGGCGAATAAAACCGGTAAGTGAATGAGATAAAGGCTATACGACACGCGCCCCAGCCATGCCGTAGGCCCATCAGACAGCCACGCTCCGACCCTGGGCTGCACCTGCACCAGCATAATCACCAGCGCGGCGGCCACAGCCTGCATCACGTCTTCCTGCGGAAAATGCGGGGCAATCAGCATCACGAAACATAGTCCCCATAACCCCAGATGCACCCATATTCCCAAAGCCGCCAGACGCACCTTAAGCACGGCCTGATGCTTTGCCAACAGGATGCCGGCGACAAAAAAAGCGATGTTGCGCCCGGTAATCAAGAGGGTGACGCCGAAACTCTCGGTATCAATAAAAAATTCATCGGTCGCGGGGCTGAGCGCCAGCATCGCGCCCGTACAGGCCACGAATAATCCCAGGCTAACAAGAATGGCGCGGCGACTATCGGCACATAGCAAGATCAGCAACGGGAAAATCAGCGAGACGCGCAATTCATGCACCAGCGTCCACATATTATGATTCAAACCCATATCCTGCACGCGCCCCGTCATCAGCAGATGCAGCGCGACACTTTCCACCGTAAAACCGTTGACCCACTTATCATTAAACCAGATGGCGGCCTCGGCGCTCGGCTGCCCACCCGCAATGAAGTAAAGCCCGAGCGCGATAAAGATCGCGACGGCGAAAGGAATATAGATACGGCACAACCGCCGTACGATAAAATCGCGGTAGTTCCCCGCCTTCCCTTCCAGAAACGGCAACGCCAGCACAAAACCACTCAAGACAAAAAACAGCGTCACCGCCGCATGGCCATTAATGAGCAAGCGCAGAGGCGTGTGGTTAAGCCATGCCAGTTGATCGCGCGCATCTTCGGGCCAGATCGAATAGCACTGCGCGAATAATACGGTCAGCGCAGCCAATCCACGCAGAGAGTCTAATGGTTTAATTCGCGCCATGCCTTTAATCCCCTATCTCTTCCCATGCGTGCATACCCGGCATCGCATCTGTCCATTCTTTTATACCGGAAAGATTAAAGCTGGTTGCAGCGTCAGGAGCCACTTGACCCGGCAAACGCACCGCAATGCTAACTTTATAATTTGCTTGCGCCGGATCTTCCGGAACCGCGACGCGCCATCCTGGCTGCGTTTCCCAGTCACGCGCCTCCAGCAAGCGGTCATTGTGGCGTATTTCATAACGAAACTGCAAGCCTTCATCGGCATTTAGGCCTGACACCCCGCTGGAAAAGTTAATTTCATATCCGGTTTTGCCTTTGGCCTTCAAAACACTAAACAGCACATAACGGTTACGATCCGGCCATCTGGCCTCAACGCCGTTTCCCGCCGCAAATACACCTTCGGGCCCCCAGCCGCGCATCCGGCCGATATAGGTCAGTCCAGGGCGGGATTTATGAGGAATTTCGAGGGGTATATTGCCCCAGTGCTCGGCGCTTGGAGCCGTGAACAAGACCAGACTTTCCGACAAATCGGCAACCTGCTCATGGGGACCATAGTAAAAAGCATGCGGATTATGTCGCATGAAACCGAAATAGGATAAACCCCAGTGCGTAAAGACAATGCGAATTTTACGCGCCACCTTGATCTCGTCGATGATGTTCTGATCCATAAGCTCCCAGTCATAGGGCAGACGCATGCTTTTCATCAGACGGGGAATGTTGCGGAATTCGTTATAAAGATAGGTGCTGGTATCAATCACAGTGTGCGTCAGCAATACCCAGGCCAGAAGCACCCAGCGCAAGCGGCTTAGCCATACCCGCGAAATTTTCAGCATTGCGAAAATTGTGACGGGTGCGGCAATGATCAAGTAATAGGCCAGATAGGTCGGAGTCCCCTCCATATAGAGCGTGCTTGCACACCAGGTGACAAACCAGATCAACGGCGACAAGGTCAGCAACATCCACCAGCCATAAAGCGGCAGCGTTTTTCGGTTACGCCATAACTGCCACAGCAGCAGCGGCGCCAGGAAAAAGCTGAACCCCGCCCACAGGCTATATTCCAGATAATAGGGCGACACGCCGAGCGTAATGCCGGTGAAGCTATAATGCAGATGATAATCGGCGCGATCCGTACTCAACCACGGCTCAATCAACGGTCGAAAAAAATTGTTGATCAGGGCATGAAACGCTTCGCGATCTACATGATCGGGTGCCCCATATAAATCCGCAACCGGCGCGATCAGCATTTGCGCCGTGTAGATCAGGGCGTTTTGCAGCGCGACATGGATTTTGCTATCCACGTTAAAAAACTGGGAGGCAAAATCGTCCGTAAAATAAAAGCGACCGGCTGATATCTTGTTATAAATCAGAAACGGCACAATCAAAGCCAGACCGATACCGACGCACATGAACCCCGTCCGCCAGCCAATACGCCGCCAGAACGCCCGCGCCGCTTCCCGCCTGCGCGCCGAAGTGTAAAGCGCCATAACGCCACCCAGCGCCAGGACGGGCAGAAAAAACACGACATGAAGTTTCGTGCCGATGCTGATCCCCGCTATCGTCGCAGAAAGCAGCAGATAGATTTTCTGATCTGTCACCAGCCAGCGGAACAGGAGATACACCCCCAGCAGCAACGCAGTTCCGGCCAGAATTTCGTCATTGGTCGCCGCCGCCTGCACCAGAATATTCGGTGTCAGCACAACAAGTGCCATGGACAAAAGCGCCCAGGGTTTGGGCGCACCCATTGCCCGCCCGGCGCAATAGACGGTCAGCGCCAGTATGATCCATGTCAGGAATGTCGGCAGATTATGGAACGTCCCCGGAAACCCGAAGACCACCAGCGGCACATAAAGCAGCGTGCCGTTCAAAGGATAGTAGGTCACACGCCGGTCATAGGAGTCAAAAGGATGCAGCAGGCTGCCGTGGCTGGTGTACCAGTAAGCGCGCGGCAGGCGATAGGAGATAGAATCCGCGTTCCCCGCCTGATTATGCAAGACAAGAAGCAGACTGCATGCCGCTGCCAACAGCAGCACGATACCAAGACCATAAATCAGGTATTTTGCCCAGCGCTGATCAACAGCCGCGTAATCGGGCGCGAAATGCGGCACAAGGGGCGATGGTGCAGAACCATGCGGCGCCAAACTGTCATATGCCCGGATCAAACCCGCCAGCAGCATGAGCGACAGGCCGCAATATAAATACGGGTTATTCATCAACGTAAAAAGCGACAGAACATGCCCCGTCAGGATCAGGGTCAACCAGATAAAAACAAACCACCACAAAGGCCGCTCACGCTGCGGCATATCCCGCCCCGCAGTCAGCCGCGACGCAAGCGCGACCAAGCCAAATATATTAAGCCAGCCCAGCAGCATCATGCGCTATTTTTCCACCCGGTGATCGAGACGTTTGTCATCAAGACCGGCTGGCTCCTGATGAATGGAAATTTCCGCCGGTGCAAATTCCATGAGCAAATGTTGTTCCACAGCATCGGCAATGTCGTGTGCCGCCGTCAAAGTGATATGCCCATCGAGTTCAAGATGAAATTCGATAAAATGACGCTCGCCGTCACTGCGGGTCCGCAAGTCATGCAACCCGCGCACTTGCGGATGCGTATGAACCAGAGTCCTGATCCGTGCGCGCGTTGCTTCGGGCAATTCCCGATCAAGCAGAACGCGCAAGGCATCGCGCGCGATCCGAAGCGCTCCGAAAATCAGGATTCCAGCCACCCCCATAGCAAACAACGGATCGAATAGACCGCTGCCCGTCACATCCCCAAGGACGAGCGCCATGATAACCGCAAGGTTGGTCAGTAAATCACCGCGATAATGCAGACTGTCGGCGCTGATCGCCATGGAACCTGTCCGTCTGACAACATAATTCTGAAAAGCGACCAGCCCTAAGGTCAGGACAGTGGCCAGCCCCATCACCCCATAGCCGATATCCAGCGCCTCGGGGCGCGACGGCTCAAGCAAGCGGTGGAGTGCTTCATAACCTAAAAGCACAGACGACCCGACAATGAACGCGCCTTGTGTCAAGGCCGCCAGCGGCTCCGCCTTGCCATAGCCATAGCGATGTTTGGTATCGGGTGGTTTAAGGGCGCTGGCCACACCGCACAAAGTGACAATCGAAGCCAGCACATCAACCGTGGAATCGATCAGCGAGGAAAGAACGGCGACTGAATTGGTCGCGATATAGGCAACGAGTTTGGCCGCGATCAGAGTCAGCGCCACGCCAAGACTGGCGTAGGTTGCCCAGCGACGCAATGTGTCGTTCATGTCGGTGGATGAGTTCGTCATGGATAGAGTTTTAACGCTGTCCAGGATGCATCGCCCTGTCGGGTATAAACCATCCGGTCGTGCCAACGATTCTCATGCCCCTGCCAAAATTCGATCATCGACGGCCGCAGACGAAATCCGCCCCAATGCGGCGGCCGCGGCACATTGGTGGCGTATTGCGCGCTGACTCCCGCGATGCGCTTCATGAATGTCTGCCAATCCGGCAGAGGCCGGGATTGCAGCGAGGCCCAGGCTCCGACCTGGCTCTTCCACGGACGCGTGGCAAAATAAGCATCGCTCTCAGCCGCGCTCACCCTTGAGACCTCACCCTCTACACGAATTTGCCGGTATAAGGATTTCCAGTGCAAGCAAAAAGCCGCACGGGGGTGATCCGTCAGATGGTCAGCCTTGCGGCTTTCATAATTGGTGAAAAACGTAAATCCTTCCGCTCCGAAATCCTTAAGCAGCACCATCCGCACGGCAGGCATGCCGTCTGCCCCCACCGTCGCCAAAGCAATGGCATTAGGGTCGCTAGGCTCACTTTTGGTCGCTTCATCATACCAGCGGCTGAAAAGCGCGAACGGATCTTCGGAAGGATCAAGGGATTGCAGCATGAGAGACCTGTAAAATGCCACAGTTGCGTCAAATTCCGCCTTTAAGCTAGAATCTGCTCAGCGATTCTGCACTGGCAAGGGTTTGCTGTCCATGTTTAAGCCAGGTAATCTTTTACCACGAGGAAATCCTATGAAGCGCACTTTTTTCTTGATCCCTGCCTTTGCTATGCTTCTGGCTCTGCCAGGCTGTCAAACAGATGGCATGGGAAATGACGGTTGGGGTAATACTGGCTGGGGTAACAAGCAAATGGTTGGTACGGCTGGCGGTGCGGCATTGGGCGGTCTGCTCGGCAACCAGATCGGCGGCGGCACGGGCAAGACAATTGCCACGGTTGCTGGCGTTCTGCTCGGCGGCTGGGCCGGCAACGAGATCGGTTCATCCCTTGACCGCGCTGACCGCAGCCAGATGGGTTATGCCCAGCAACAAGCCTTTAGCGCCCCTGTAGGCAGGCAAATCGCCTGGAACAACCCGCAATCGGGAAATTCCGGCACGATCCAACCCATCCGCGATGGCCATGATACGGCTACCGGCGCTTATTGCCGCGAATACCAAACGACGGTCACCGTCGGCGGACGCAAGCAAGCAGCCTATGGCACAGCTTGCCAGCAGCCGGATGGCTCGTGGAAAGTCATTAAGTAATCGTCAAACCATTGACTCGCAATCGGCGGAGACTCATATCACTATGATAGAGTCTCCGCTTTATTTTGGTTGCCATGAACGATCCGTATAAAATCCTCGGCGTCAGTAAAGCCGTCGGTGCCGACGAGCTGAAAAGCGCTTATCACAAGCTGGCAAAAAAGCTCCACCCTGACCTCAACCCGGGGAAAAAGGATATCGAACAGCGCTTCAAAGAAGTCACCGCTGCTTACGACCTGTTGTCCGATCCCGCCAAACGCGCCAAATTCGATACCGGACAAATTGATGCGATGGGTAACGAGCGCGGTGGTTTTAGCCGCGGTGGCGGCGATCCCTTTGGTCGCGCTGGATCGCGCAGTTATTCGCACACATCTTCCGGCGGCGGCGGTAACAGCGATCCGTTCGGAAGTTTCTCGGAAGATATTTTCGCCGATCTGTTCGGCAGCAAGAAACGACGTGGTTTTGGCGGCTTCGGCGGTGGTCCGGGAGGTGAAGAACAGCCCAAAGCGCGGGGCGGTGATGTCACCTATAATATGACCATCGGCTTCGTAGAATCCTGCCTGGGAACAAAGCAGCGTGTCACACTCTCATCCGGCAAAACAGTTGACGTCAATATTCCGCCCGGTTCAGAGGAAGGAACCAAACTGCGCCTGAAGGGACAAGGTCTGGCCGGACTGGACGGAGCGGGTGACGCCCTTGTTGAAATCAAGGTTGCGCCCCATGCCTTTTTCATCCGCAAGGAACGCGACATTTATCTTGATACCCCCGTGAGCGTGGTCGAGGCCTTACTCGGCGCCAACATCAAAGTGCCGACACTCGAGGGTAGCGTTTCGGTCAAGGTTCCTAAGGGCGCGAATACAGGAACGCTGCTGCGCCTGCGCGGCAAAGGCGTACCGCCCTATGGCTCGCATCATGCCGGAGATTTCTATGTCAGGCTCAAAATCGCTTTACCCGAGCCGCCGGATCACGGCCTGACTGAACTCATCGAAAAATGGGCTAAAAAGCATACTTATAATCCACGTGAGAAACTGGGATGGGAGAGTTAGATTGGTCAAAGACGGCTCTCTCCCGCCCGCGCAGCAAAATTTGGATCTCGGAGTTGTCGGTAACGGCGCCATCGCGGCACTGATCGACCGGAATGCCACGATTGTCTGGGGATGCTTTCCGCGTTTCGATTCACCACCGACTTTCTGCTCTCTGCTGATGGGCAGTGCGGCAAACCAGCACGGCTTTTATTCTATCGAAATTGTAGGGCAGACCCGCAGCACCCAGCGCTATCTGCCGAACAGTGCCGTCCTTGAAACCGTGCTTTACGACGACCATGGCGCAGCGGTTCGGATTACGGATTTCGCGCCGCGCTATCACCGGCACCACCGCGTCTTTCATCCGACGATGCTAATCCGTCAGGTTGAATGCATCAGCGGCATGCCCCGCCTTATTGTCCGCATGCGCCCGGCGACCAGCAACGGCGCCAAACCGGCGGAGCGTATTCGTGGCAGCAACCACATCCGTTTTGAAACCGACCATATGGCGTTACGCATGACGACCGATGGTCCAGCCTCACTGATATTTGAAGAAACGCCTTTTGTCCTGCAACACCCCATCACCATGATTCTGGGGCCGGATGAATCGTTGCAAGACCCCGTCGCCGTCATGGGACGGGATTTGTTTTCTGAAACCATGAACAACTGGCAGGAATGGATTCGCCGTCTGGCTTTGCCCTTTGAATGGCAGGATGTGGTGATCCGCGCGGCGATCACGCTCAAACTCTGCGCCTTCGAAGAAACCGGCGGCATCGTCGCAGCGTTGACGACATCAATCCCGGAATATGCCAACACGCCGCGCACCTGGGACTATCGCTTCTGCTGGCTCCGCGATGCTTTTTTCGTCGTTCAGGCTTTGAACCGCCTCGGCGCCGTGCAGACGATGGAAAATTACATCGGCTATGTCAAAAATCTGGTCGCTGCGACGCATGGCAAACCGCTGCAACCGCTTTATGGCATCGCTTATGAAAGTGAGATGCAGGAAACCAGCATTCCTCATTTGCGCGGCTATCGCGACAATGGCCCGGTGCGTTTCGGCAATGCTGCTTACACGCAAATCCAAAATGACTCTTATGGCAATATCATTCTGGCGTTGGCGCAAAGTTTCTTTGACCTCCGCCTTAATCACAGCGAGGATCGTCAACTTTTCGCCCTGCTGGAAAATCTGGGCGACGAAGCGGTAAAAGTCTGGAACCAGCCAGATGCCGGACTTTGGGAATATCGCAATCTCCCGGCGGTACATACCTACTCTGCCGCCATGTGCTGGGCGGGATGTGATCGGCTGGCGAAAATCGCCGAGCATCTGAATTTGGAGGCGCCGGCGCAGAAATGGGCAGCGCACGCCGCCACGATGCAAACGCAAATCCTGGCACAGGCATGGAATGACTCCGAACAATCATTCAGCTCTACCTTCGGCGGAGCCAATATCGATGCCAGTCTCCTGCTGCTCCCCGAGATCGGGATGATCGATATCAACGATCCGCGTTTCTTGAAGACTGTCGCCAATATCGAAAAGCAGCTTCGGCACGATCATGTCCTGTTCCGCTATCGCCACGCCGACGATTTCGGCTTGCCGGAAACCTCGTTCACGGTCTGCACCCTTTGGTATGTCCGGACATTGCACCGGCTGGGGCGGCGGGATGAAGCGCGCGAGGTTTTTGAGCATCTGCTGAAAAAGCGCAACCACCTTGGTCTGCTTTCCGAAGACATCCACCCCGCCACCGGTGAACTGTGGGGTAATTTCCCGCAGACTTATTCGATGGTCGGGCTGATTCAAGCCGCGCGCACGCTTTCGCGGCCGTGGGAATTGCTGTTCTAATCCGTCGCACAAAGACGAATTGACCAGACAAATCAATTGTGTAGACTGGCAACGCTTTATCTGCCATGCCGATACAGCCAGATTATGCAAAGCGTGAAACGAGGTTAAAATGTCGGAAGCCAAACTTTCCAACCTAATGAAGGGCAAACGCGGCCTGATCATGGGGGTCGCTAATGATCGCTCCATCGCCTGGGGCATCGCCAGCGTCGCGGCGGCGCATGGCGCGGAACTGGCCTTTACGTATCAGGGTGAACCGCTGCTGAAGCGCGTCACGCCGTTGGTGCAGTCTATCGGCGCGGACATCATGCTCCCCTGCGATGTCACCAACGAAGCCAGTCTGGACGCCGTTTTTGTCGAGTTGGAAAAGAAATGGGGCACGCTTGATTTCGTCGTCCACGCCATAGCTTTTTCGGACAAGAACGAATTGGACGGGCGTTACCTGAACACCACGCGCGACAACTTCCTCCGCACGATGGATATTTCCTGTTACTCCTTTACCTCCTTGGCAAAACGCGCCATGCCGCTGATGAAAAACGGCGGCAGTTTGCTGACCCTCTCTTATATCGGCGCCGAGCGCGTCATGCCACATTACAATGTTATGGGCGTCGCCAAGGCCGCGCTGGAAGCCAGCGTCCGTTACCTCGCCGTTGATCTGGGGCATGAAAATATCCGCGTCAACGCCATTTCCGCCGGGCCGATCAAAACTCTGGCCGCCAGCGGCATTGGTGATTTCCGCTATATCCTGAAATGGAACGAAATCAACGCCCCGCTGAAACGTAACGTTTCGCAACAGGAAGTCGGTAATATGGCGCTCTATCTGCTCAGCGACCTGGGAACCGGTACAACCGGTGAAACTCTTTATGTCGATGCCGGCTATCACTCGGTCGGCATGGTCGCCGTGGACGAGATGAACGCGCTCGGCGAACTGGTCACCGCAATGAAAGCCACACAAGAAGGTAGTGGTCGCTCCTGATGGCATCGAACAGTTTCGGCAGCATTTTCCGTTTTACCACCTGGGGTGAAAGCCATGGGCCGGGCATCGGCGTCGTGGTCGATGGCTGCCCTCCTCTGCTGCCGCTTAAGCCGGAGGATATTCAGGTTTATCTGGATCGCCGCAAACCTGGCCAGTCACAATATACCACCCAGCGGCAGGAAGCGGATCGCGTGAAGATTCAGTCCGGCGTGTTCGAGGATCTGACCACCGGTGCGCCCATCGCCTTGTTAATCGACAATGAGGATATGCGCTCAAAAGATTACAGCGAGATCAAGGATAAATTCCGCCCCGGCCATGCGGATTATACATATCAGGCCAAATACGGCATCCGTGATTATCGTGGCGGCGGACGTTCCTCGGCGCGGGAAACCGCCTGCCGCGTGGCAGCGGGCGCGATTGCACACAAAATTCTTGGTTCCGGCATCCGGATACGCGGCGCACTGGTGCAAGTGGGCAACGATACGATTGACCGCACCGCATGGGATTGGGAACAGGTCAATGCTAATCCCTTTTTCTGTCCCGACGCAAAGGCATCGGCACGCTGGGCGGAACAGATTGAGCAGGTTCGCAAGCGCGGCACATCCGTCGGCGCCATTATCGAACTTGTCGCCAGTGGCGTTCCCGCCGGATTAGGTGATCCGATTTACGATAAACTGGACAGCGATCTGGCACGTGCAATGATGACAATCAACGCGGTCAAAGGCGTGGAAATCGGCGCCGGCTTTGCCAGCGCCGCGATGACGGGCGATCAATCTTCTGATGAAATGCGCGCCGGATCTGATGGTAAGCCTGTTTTTCTTAGCAACCACGCGGGCGGCATTCTGGGGGGTATTTCCACCGGCCAGGATATTGTGGTGCGCTTTGCGGTCAAACCGACCAGTTCAATCCTGCAACCAAGACAAACAATTGATATCCATGGCAAAAATACCGAAATCCAGACCAAGGGCCGCCATGATCCCTGTGTCGGTATTCGCGCCGTCCCGGTCGGTGAAGCCATGATGGCCTGCGTTTTGGCCGACCACCAGCTGCGGCAACGGGCGCAGGCAAGGCTGACCCCCTAGGTCATCCCCTTCATTGACATAGCCTTTTTGCTATGTAATCAAATGATGCACTGCACCCAAGAGTGGCCATGCCGGGGTGAATTCTTGTCAAAATGCATAATTTACAGTATGTTATGACAGCATGTTAATGGCACAATGACAGAAACAGGAACCAAACCATCCTTAGATATTTTCTTACGCTGGGCCGATATTCTTGGTCAGCGTCTTGAAACCGTCCGTCATATTTATGAAGACCATAATAGTTCAGAAGCTGCGTCGCGCGTTTCGGCACTGCTGATCAGGCTGCAACACATCCTTGCCGGTGAGTTGGAAAGGCACTTGGCTGTCTCAACTTATGCAGCACTTCAACAAGCGCAAAGCCCGGAACGGGCAGAGGAATTACAATGCCAGGCACTGGCAAACGCATTCACTCTGGCGCTCGAACAGTTGCCAGATTTCTCGAAGGATATGCAGAAATTGCTTAACTCCCCCTGGCTCGACCAGTGTAACGGCCGGTTGGCAACCGACCTTTTCAAAGGGCCACGCAATGCAATAGACGAAGGTATCGGCAGCGGCTATCCCCGCGACGGCCGTTTGCCTAAGGTTCTGGAAAAGCTTCTGGAACAGGATCAGACTGGCACCGGCAGGCCGCCACGCGCCTCGACCTTGTCGCCCGAGGAACAGCAAAAGTGGAAAGACACCGCACGCCGTTGGGCTTTGCGGAACAGCGCGACCTTGCGCCGCGCGGGACGGGTTGAATAAAGCGCAGCGACCATTAAAATGACACGCGATAAAACACTCAGACTGACATGCTCGGTCATATTTTAAGGAGAGCCTCGTGACAACATACAGCCAGCGCGCTCCGTTCAACGATTGGTGGTATTGGTCAGAGTGCCTGGCCAAACGCTTCGGAACCATCGCAGAAATTTACCGGGAAAACAGCGAACAGGTACGCGCCAACGATGCCGTCCTCTGGATCAAAAAACTACGTGAGAATTGCCAGCCTCCGGTGGCCGCCATGCGCAAAGGCATGAAAACCGATCAGGAAAAGGCCGACGTCAAGAAACTGGAAGAAGAAGCCATTGCCAGCGCCGCACAAATGTTCCGTGAGTTGCTTGTCAACCTCCCGTTCATTTCCAGCGCCATGCAGGATTTCCTGCTCATCAAATGGCTGGATTGCAAATGGGAAGAGGAAGCGTCACCCGAAGAAATTGACGAGCGCACGGGACTGCCCAGAACCAAAAAGAAAAAAGCAAAAATTGACCAGCGCGTCATGGAAATGTTCTGGGGACCCAAGCAACGGCAGGATGAGGGTATTCGCAGCGGCAAAGTCGCTGACGGTGGTTTGCCGGGGATATTGTTCAATCTTCTGGCGGCGGAGAAAACTTCCTCCAGCCGCGCCCCGACCGACTACGGTAAAACCATGCAGATCGCTGCGATCCAGCAGCGCATCGTCATCAGCAAACAGGAATCCAAGCGGGAGATGAACTTCAAACCTCCCGGCGGCATGTAATACTTACGCCGTCTTCTTTTTCTTGGCCTTGGCCGGTTTCTGGTCGATTTCCGCATCCATCTTGTCCGGCGTCGCGCGAAGTTCTTCCACGCTGACCTTCTTTTCCGTCACGGTTGTCTGGCCGATGATGTAATCGATGACCTTCTCTTCCAGGATGGGCGCGCGCAACCTGTCCAACGCCCCGGGAGTCTTGGTAAAATATTCAAAGACTTCTTTTTCCTGCCCCGGATATTGCCGGGTCTCAGCGATCAAGGCATCGCGCAATTCGGTCTGCTCAACCTTGATGTCTTTCGCGCGACCCAATTCGGCCAGCAAGAGCCCCAGCCGCACGCGCCGCTCGGAGATCTCCCGATAATCGTTGCGTTGCTCGTCCTCGTTCTTGTCTACATCTTCCGCGACTTTAATACCCTTGGCTTTTTCTTCCTGCACCCGCGTCCAGATGGATTGAAACTCGGCCTCAACAAGCCCTTGCGGTACGGCAAAGTCATAAGTGTCGGCCAGTTGATCCAGCAATTGCCGCTTCATCACCTCGCGGCTGATTTGCGTGTGATCGGCCTGCATCCGTTCCCGCACCTTGGTGCGCAATTCCTCGATTGTCTTAAATCCGATTTCCGAGGCCAGCGCATCGTTCAGAACCAACGGTGTATGCGCCATGATGTCCTTGATCTTAACTTTGAACTCAGCGGGCTTTCCGGCCAGATCAATCGCATGATAAGCGGCGGGAAACGTCACCTTGACCGTGACATCATCGCCCTTTTTCTTGCCGACAAGTTGTTCTTCAAATGAATCAATAAAAGATTTTGATCCTAGTTCCAGCCGGTGATTGCTGCCCTTCATACCCGGATGCGGTTTGCCATCCGCCATGCCTTCGAAATCAATCAGCAGCACATCGCCCTGTTGTGCCGCGCGCGCTTCGGCAACGGACTCGGGGCCGCGCGCGGATTTGCCCATGCGCTCGATCATCGAATCAACTTCGCTGTCCGCAACATCGGCAAGCAACTTTTCCAGCTTCACCTGCTTGAAATCACCGATAGAAATCTCCGGCAAAACTTCGAAGGCCAGCTTGTAGGTCAACGGCTTGTTCTGCCCGACTTCTTCCATTTCAACTTTTGGCTTCATCGCCGTACGCAGGCCACGATCGGAAATGGCTTTGTCCGCTGTCGTTCCGACAGTCTTTTCAATCACTTCACCCAAAACGGCCTCGCCATAGCGCTTGCGCAACACGGGCATGGGAACCTTGCCGGGGCGGAAGCCGTCCAGACGTGCCGTACGTCCGATTTCCTCAAGACGCACGAGCATATTCTTTTCTATTTCAGACTGTTCAACGGTAATTTTAAATTCCCGCTTAAGACCGTTAGCCGCCAATTCTTGTACTTGCATCATCTTGAATATCCTTGCCTGAGCTCTTGTCAATAAAACCCGCTACAGGCAGCAAATAGGACAAGTCGCCCGATAAAGCAAACCGAAAAACTGCCCGGGGGATCAGGGCAGGATATCCTGCTTGATGTGATAGGTAAGAATCTCAGTCTTTTCAGTCTGATCATCGACCAGAACCCGGTAACCGGTATCGACACCATCGTCTTTAATCTTTTGCTTATGCTGCCCCAGGATCGGCCCAAAATCGACCATCCACAACATTTTATGGGCGTAATAGCCGAAAATGGGCGCTCCAAAATCCCGGCTACGTACCTTCTGGCTCAAAACCATCACCGCGATGTTTAGCGCCTGGACTTTTTCCAGCCGTGGCGGTGGCAGCGTCACTTCACAGAGATCCTTACGGCAAGCCGTGGCGCGATGCGGAACCACACATTTTTTCATATGGCAGATACGCAGCTTTGCCGAAGACATGAATTTTTGCATCAAGGTAATGCGTTTTTCTTCAATCCGCGAGGCAAACCGCATATTAACCGGTCGTTCCTGACAGCAGTCAGTGAAATCCTTGATCAGGACGCAATCGGCGTCGGCGGTACAGGCACGCAATTCATCCCACGTCACGCCGATGATGTCTTCGAGATTCGCGGGGGCCAACTGCTGTGATGCGCCGCCATCAACCGCTTGCACATCGGGATCCGTCAGCATGGGATCCAGAGGAATTGCCGGATCTTCAATTGGCGGATCGACAAACTGCGGATCTTCTATCCCCGACATTTGCGCCGACAGCGCGACACCAAGCAGAAGACAGGCGAGCAGGCGTCGGACGCAGTGCATAACAAACTCCCGCAGGCCAGATGGCCGAATAACAACTCCGAACGACCACGTGACAGGCATGGTGCGGGTGGAGGGACTTGAACCCCCACGAGCAAGCTCACAGGAACCTAAATCCTGCGCGTCTACCAGTTCCGCCACACCCGCAACGACTCTGCTAACTATCCCATATTTACCTGGAAGGTGAAAGCAAAAGCATGCGGGGGTGGTGTCTCAATTTGAAAGGGACTTACTATTATTTGGCGTCATACCGGCGCAAGCCGGTATCCAACACCCGAAAGCGCAATGAGAACAAGCAACAGGAGGTGGATTCCGGCTTGCGCCGGAATGACGCTTATCTTTTTTGGTTAACCCCA
>JBASFQ010000005.1:0-98292 GCA_049653105.1 Alphaproteobacteria bacterium | reverse complement strand
GCGGACAGGGCGGGATTCGAACCCGCGATACAGTGTTACCCGTATACACGCTTTCCAGGCGAGCGCCTTCAACCACTCGGCCACCTGTCCACTCTTCGACACCACGCGGCGGGAAACAGCCTCGTGGTTGCAGCCTCAAACTACGCGCCTGCGCGCGCGGCACTCGGCCACCTGTCCACTCTTCGACACCACGCGGCGGGAAACAGCCTCGTGGTTGCAGCCGACGTCACGCCGGATGCAACGCCCGGCTTGTAGCAATAACCGCCGTCAACGCCTAGCGGGAAATCACAACGGCAAAAACATTTTGCCCGACAATCATACCCATGCCGGGGTGTTACGGCTCTGAAATCCAAATTCGCATCTCGGCCTTAGGTTACCCCAAAGACGTCAAATGGAATGCCGGGTCAGTGCCTGAACCTACGTGCCCCGGAATAACGTTTGTTGCTGGTCACAGACTTTCAAACTTGGGGCTGAAACGGCGGCACCCCTTATCCGCGCTCTTTTCATGCCTTTGGATTCATGCAAAATCCTCATGTTCTAGTTCGCATTCACCAAGGAACCCACAGAAATACTTGACAAAATATGGAAATCGGCTAGAAATATCAGCTTGAACTATAGGCTGGGGCAGCATGCGTCTTTCAATTGGCATCATCGGGGTACTTCTCTGTCTGGCCAGTGCTGTTTTGCTGGGTCTCGACATTTCGCGTTATATTACCTCTGGAATCCTTGATGGCAATTTCCGTATGACGACGATACTCGAACTGATGCGAAGCTGGACGCCGATATACTGGACCGAGACGGTTAACTTCATCAACACGCAACCCAAGGGACCATTTATATCCACTTTGGTTAATTATGGCGTCTCGATTCCCGCGACCATCATCGGCCTTTTGATTGGATTTGGGTTAGTGATGTTCGGCTTTAAGATTCAGCGTTATCGCTATTAATTCCTGAAT
This sequence comes from Alphaproteobacteria bacterium, assembly GCA_049653105.1. GTDB lineage: Bacteria > Pseudomonadota > Alphaproteobacteria > UBA9219 > RFNS01 > JBASFQ01. The sequence goes on along the minus strand of JBASFQ010000005.1, from coordinate 97,336 downwards.
TTTTTCCCACAGCAGCGTGCAATCCTCGCCGCGACTCAGACGGTGGTCACCGTCTTCGATCAAAGTCACCCGTACATCCGCCGTTTTCACCCGTTCCGCGATCTGCTGCGCTGTTTCCCACGGCACATCGGCGTCGCACCGACCTTGCAGCAGGCGCAGCGGACAACGCAACGGAATCGCATCGCGCAGCAGCAAATGCCGCCGTCCCTCTTCGACCAGCTTGCGGGTATAGATTAAAGGTTGCGCTCCGGGCGCACATTGTTGTTGCACATAGCCATCGCGTTCAAGCTGCTGGCGGGCGGCGGACGTAAGCTGATTCCAAACCAGATCTTCGGTGAAATCCGGCGCAGCGGCGATTCCGACCATCCCGACGACCCGGTCAGGCCGCGCCAGCGCCAGTTTCAGCCCCAGCCAGCCCCCCATTGAAGAACCAACAAGAATTTGTGGTCCTTCCGTACATTGATCGAACAGCGCCAGGGCGTCGTCGAACCAGTCGCCGATACAACCATCGCGGAACCTTCCTTCCGACTGGCCATGCCCGCGATAGTCAAAGCGCAGAAACGCCCGCTCCGCGGCGGCACACTGCGCCGCCAGAAAACCGGCCTTTGTCCCGGTCATATCGGAACAGTACCCCCCCAGGAACACGATGCCGGGGCCGGAGCCGTCCTGACGCATATAGGCAAGGCGGTGGCCTGCATGCAGCAAATGATTGGGGGGCATGAGCAAAAAACACCATAAACCGGGGGATAATGACCTAGGACATAAACCATCTGCGGTCAAACTCCCCCGCACCGGCAGCAGGCCAGAATCCATTTTGCTTTCGTATCAACCTCTGCTCTAATCGGGTCTCAAGCGGAGACAACCGCTTGGAGTAACTATTTAAAGCGTTATCATGCAAAAAAGAATGCCGGGTGTAAAAACTTCGCTTTTATTACTCCCCTCAAATCTAAAATCAGGTTGCGGCAATCGTCAGCTGCACGACTGTGCTACACTGTGGCACAGGAGAGGGCATGGTGTTTGCCTCGCCACGGCTCCGGGAGCGTTACTTACCGATTATGTGCGTTCCGGGATTCCGCATATTCCCTTGCCGCCGGGCAACAGCATGCTGAATCGCTGGCGCCGGGCGCGGCGCATTGCCGAACAGGTGCGCACGCGGCACCCACAGCGTATCTGGATTCAGGATGTCGCCGACCTCGTCGCCTTGCGGCGTGACCTGCCCTCGCATGCGGGGGTACGCTGCCTGATTTCCGATCCACCGCCGCCCGATCCACAGACCCGCAAACAGCTGCATGACCTGCTGTCACTGGGGGGGCATCTCGTCGCCGACAGCGCCTTTGGCGCGGCGACGCTGCAAAAAAACTTTGGTATCGGCGCGACGCAGATTGAAATTTTGCCGCCAGCCATCGATGCGCACATGTTCGATCCGGGGCACGTCACGGCGGAACGGGCGTTACGGCTGGCGGAGCGCTGGCGCGTGCCAGAAGGTTCCGCGTTGCTGTTGCATATCGGCGCCCTGCACCCCGGCGGTGGGCAAACCGCTATGCTGGAGGCTTTGGCCAGACTGACACGACGGGATGTCTATGTCGTTTTCCTTGGCGAAGAATCCGTTCCCGGTTATACGCAGCAACTGATGGAAGTTGTCGAAAGACGGCAACTTCTGGGGCAGGTTTTGTTCGTCGATCAATGCCCCGATTTGGCGGCTGCTTTGTGGTTCGCGCATGCCGTCGCCGCCGTTAACGAGACGCCGCATGGTGCGATGCCGGAAATTCTGGCGGCGCAGGCCATGGGACGGCCGGTGATCGTGACCAATGCCGGCGCACATGTCGAACTGGTTGCGCCGGGGGAAACCGCATGGGTAATCCCGCCGCATGACAATGACAGCCTGAAAAATGCGCTGCAGGAGGTTTTGTCCCTGACCATGCAGGAAAGGCTGCGCCTCGCCGTGAAAATGCAGCAATTCGTCAGCGCACAGTTCGCTTATGGCCCCTGGCTTGAGGCCATGCTCGACGAGGACACGAAAACCACGGTTACAGCCGAAGCGGCCTAGACTTGTGCCTTTATCGCCGCTAACTTGGAACGCATGACAAATCCGGCTGTACAATTGAGCATGCAACGCCATCTGACCCTGCCCGACGGCACACGCAAGAGCTTTGACCATGACGCGACCGGCGCAGAGCTTGCGGCCAGTATCGGCCCCGGCTTGGCCAAGGCGGCGCTGGCCATTAAAATCAATGGTGAAATGCGCGATCTGAATCGTCCTATTGCCGAAGACGCCAAAGTAGAAATTATCACCCGTAAATCCGTCGATGCGCTGGAACTCATCCGTCATGATTGCGCGCATGTGATGGCCGAAGCGGTGCAGACCTTGTTCCCCGGAACACAGGTGACCATCGGCCCTGCTATCGAAAACGGATTTTATTACGACTTCTATCGCGAAGTCCCCTTCTCGACCGACGACCTGGCGGCGATAGAAGAGAAAATGCGCGCGATCATCACCCGCAACGCAGCGCTGGTGCGCGAGGAATGGGATCGCGCCGATGCGATCAAGTTCTTTGAAGGCAAAGGCGAAAAATTCAAGGCTGAGCTGATCCGTGATTTGCCGCCCGGCGAAACCATCTCGGTTTACCACCAAGGTGAATGGCTTGATCTGTGCCGGGGGCCGCATTTGCCTTCGGTCGGGCATGTCGGCGACGGTTTCAAACTGATGAAAGTTGCCGGATCCTATTGGCGCGGCGATCACCGCAACCCAACGCTGCAACGGATTTACGGTACGGCCTGGCGCGACGCCAAAGAGCTGCAGGCACATCTGACGCAACTGGAAGAAGCCGAGAAGCGCGATCATCGCAAGTTGGGCAAGGAATTGGGGCTATTCCACTTCCAGGACGAGACGATGGGCAGCGTCTTTTGGCATCCCAAGGGCTGGACACTCTATCGGGCGCTGGAAAATTACGTGCGCCGCCAGATTACCCGGCACGGCTATGTCGAGGTGCAGACGCCGCAATTATATGACAGTTCGGTTTTCAAGGCTTCGGGGCATTGGGACATGTATGGCGACAACATGTTCAAGATTCCCGTGGCAGAAAAAGCTGAACATCCCGGCGCCGGCGCACCCGGACACGAAACACCACAATCAAAACATGAAGAAAAACATCTCGGCATGAAGCCGATGAACTGCCCCGGCCACATTCTCTTGTTCAGACAGGGGATCAAGAGTTATCGCGATCTGCCCTTGCGTATGGCCGAATTCACCAACCTGCATCGCAACGAAGCGCATGGCGCGTTGCATGGGTTGCTGCGTGTGCGGCAGATGGCGCAGGACGACGCCCATATTTTCTGTACCGAAGACCAGATTCAGAGCGAGTCGATTGCCTTCTGCAAACTTCTCAACGAGACTTATGCCGACCTCGGCTTTCAGGTCGCGCGCATCCGCCTCGCCGATCGCCCCACCGTGCGCGGCGGCTCTGACGCCGTGTGGGACAAGGCGGAACACGCGCTGCATCAGGCGCTCAAAACGCTCGATCTCGACTATGACATCAATCCCGGCGATGGTGCCTTTTATGGCCCCAAGCTGGAATTCTACCTGCGCGACGCCATCGGCCGCGAATGGCAATGCGGTACGCTGCAATGCGACTTTGTGCTGCCGGAACGACTGGACGCAGCCTATATCGGCGAGGATGGGCAGAAGCACCGCCCGGTCATGCTGCATCGCGCTATCCTTGGGTCGCTGCATCGCTTTATCGGCGTTCTGATCGAGCATTATGCCGGGAAGATGCCGCTCTGGCTTGCGCCGGTGCAGGCTGTTGTCTGCACCATCACCAACGACGCCGACGCCTATGCCCGCGAAGTACAAGAGGAATTACAAGCGGCAGGGGTGCGGGTGGAAATCGATACCCGCCCGGAAAAAATCAACGCCAAAATCCGGGAACATAGTTTGCAGAAAGTTCCCCTCTTGTTGGTCGTCGGAGCAAAGGAGGCCGCCGGACGCAGCGTGGCGTTGCGCCGCCTGGGAGGCGAACAGCAGCAGATTATCCCGCTGGATCAGGCCGCCCAGGAATTGAGCCTCGAATCCCTGCCCCCGGACATGGGATTGGGCGCCAAAAACCGTCATTAATTTTCTTCTTTAACCATTAGGTAAAACCAGCTAAATTACACTGCTTATTGTGTATGAATAACTCAGGAGAATTCAACATTACCCGTCCGACATTTACCCGGGAACGCCCGGAACCCGCGCGCAAGACCGATGATGGACCGCGCGTGAATCGTGAAATCACCGCAAAACAAATCCGACTCATCGACGACGCTGGCGAAATGCGCGGCGTGATGACGCCGCGCGAGGCCATGATTCTGGCCGAGGAAGCCGGGCTTGACCTGGTCGAGGTTTCTCCGAACGCCGAACCGCCGGTGTGCAAGATTATCGATTACGGCAAATACAAATATGAGGCACAGAAAAAAGCCGCCGAGGCGCGCAAGAAACAGAAAGTCATCGAAATCAAGGAAATCAAGCTGCGTCCAACCATCGACGACCATGATTTCGATATTAAAATGCGGAACGCCAAATCATTCCTTGAAGAAGGCGACAAGGTGAAGATCACCATGCGTTTCCGTGGCCGCGAAATGGCGCATCAGGAAGTCGCCCATGCCGTCCTGGCGAAAGTCAGGGCGATTTTGGAACCGCTCGGCAAAATCGAGCAGCATCCGAAATTTGAAGGCAAGCAGATCACGATGGTCATTGCCGCGAAGTAAAAGGCCTTGCTCTTATTGATATACGTCCGTGATCATGCGGGTTGTCTTTAATAACGTCATGCAGGGGCTCGCTGATTTTGACGAAGCCCACGGCACGCGTTCCCCCGAAGATTTTTACAATCCTTGTGCATGAGATTTCGGCGCAGCGCGGAATATCGGATCATCCTGTTCTGATGGCCGATATAACATTGAAAAACTAGCTTCAAGTCAGGCAAGACCGCGCGCAACGACAAGCTGCACCTACGCCACCTTCAGAAAATCAACAATCTCTCGCGGCCGCGCCGCCCCGGTATCGGGACGACGCGGCAGCAAAATTGTTATTTGGGTGATGACTCGGGTGGCGGGATGATCGGCGCCTCAGGCTGCTCATCGCTGGATTTAATACGCGGCACATCCATGAACGGAGTCGACGGCGCAGACCCACCTGCCTTTGGTGCGGTAACATCGGAGGGCAGCGATGACTTTGACAACCCCTCCGACTGCGCCGCATCGGGCGCAGGTGCGCCATATCCCGAATCCGCAGACGCCGGTTTGACGGTTTCCTTGAACACGTGTTTCTTCGACGATCTTTTTGCGGCATGTTTGCGCGCTTTGGCCTTTGCCGCTTTTACCACCGCGGCAAGCCGCGCAATCTCGTCGGGATCATCAACAAATTGCGCAGCAACGATATTGAAATCATCGCTCTTCTGCGCGTCGGCGTTAAACAGTTCAGGAAGCTTGGCTTCCAGCACATAGACTTTGCCGTTCGCCAACGTCGCCGTAGTTGGAAAATGCAAGGGCGTCTGGCTACTGGCGATCAGACTGGCGCTTCTCCAGCCGTCCGTGCTGCGCAAACGCCGTATGATACCGGCTTCATTCTGCACCAGCACCAGATCATTGGCTGCATCCAGAAGTAAACCGTCCGCCCCCGGCAAAGGCGCGGCCAATTTGACTTCGGAAATTTCTCGGCTCTTCAAATCAAGCCTGAACAACGCACCACTGTCCATCCGCACGGCGAGCAGATAGCCTTCGGGATGCGCCACAATACCGTTGAGTTTGATCCCCTCGCCGCTGAAACGTGGATCGTTAAACAGCACCGAAGCCTCGTTACGCGCGTCGATTTTGTAAATCACCGGCGCGAAACTGTCTGTTACATAGATATTACCCGCGCCATCAACCGTCAGATCGTTGGCAAAGTGTTCGCCGGGCAATAAACGCGCCAGATTGACGAAGCCACGCAACTGCCCCGTCGTCAGGTCATAAATAGCAACCCCGGCAAATTTATGCTTCGATGCCTCGGTGCTGTTTTCGCTGTACCCAAGATCGGACACGCACACCAGAACGCGGTTACGCGGCGCATCGACCTTGATCCCGAAGCTGGACATAAATTTCTCGCCGCGCGAACGCGGCCATTCGCGGTATTTTCCGTCCATACCGACCGCGCCGAGAATGCCGTAATGCAGCGAACTGACCAGGAATTCATTGCTGACCGGATTATACGCGACACCTTCGGCATAAAGCTGCGGCATAGTGAAACGAATAGTCTCATCCGCTGCCCGAGCATGCCCGGTGAAGGTCAAGGCCAGCATACCGGAGAGCAAAAATGTGCGCGTGCTGCTTTTCATCGTATCCCCTATCGCGTGAAAACCCAATCACCAGCCTATGATGATTGATTCATAAGTGCAATTACAGCTGCGTGCGATTATCAAGAATAATTCCTAACGAAAAGTAAGAATCTGTTAAACGGCTCCCAAGGATCGCTTGACATGCGGTGAGAACAAGTATAGAACACACATATTCCTGTTTTGTTCGAACGCGAGTTTTCCCGATGCTCACCCACCAGCAACAACGCCTTCTCCTGCTCATCAAGGAACACCTCGACAATGACGGTGTGCCGCCTTCTTTCGACGAAATGAAGGATGCCCTGGGTTTGGCATCAAAATCCGGCATCCATCGGCTGATTATGGGATTGGAGGAACGCGGTTTCATCCGCCGCCTGCCACATAAAGCGCGCGCGCTGGAGATCCTTAAACTGCCGGAGCATATGGCGGATCCCGTTCCCGACCTCCCCTCTGCCGCCGTCATCAACGCGCTCAGCTTGCCACTTTATGGCCGGATCGCCGCCGGCACGGCCATCGAAGCGCTGCGTGATCCATCGCGGGAAGTTTCCGTGCCGCCGGACATGCTGGGGCCACGTGCCCGGATCGGAGAGCATTACGCGCTGGAAATTTCCGGCGATTCCATGATCGAAGCCGGGATTCTGGACGGCGACATTGTCATCATCCACCGCACCGAACGCGCCGAGCGCGGTGAGATTGTGGTCGCGCTCATCGATCAACAGGAAGCGACGTTGAAGCGCTTTGGCCGCGAAGGCAACCAAATCGCGCTTGAACCCGCTAACCGGCATTACCGCACGATGCTGTTCGACCCCGACCGCGTCGCGATCCAGGGACGCCTCGTTGGCCTGATCCGTAATTATTAAACGCCTGCAGGGAGGATTATCATGGCATGGATCGCAACCAAATTCGGAACCGCCATTATTCTCGTCAATCTTCTGGCCACCATGCTGGCCTATAGTGAGGGCGGCCACGGCCCGGTTTTCAGTGCGACATCAACCGCCCTGTGCCTGGTGCCCGTTTTACTCAGTTTCGACCTGATCCGTTATGCCCAGAGATGCTGGCGCCAGGATTGTCTGGCGGATTGAGCCCGTGCGTTCCTTCCACCCCGGCGACCAAGGTCTTGCTCCCCAGCGGTCGCGTGTTGTCGTGACCTGTGGCGTCATGCCGGGATCGAGCCTTATCGCCAACGCCCCGTGCCATTTCATCCATGCCCCGTCAATCACGCGCGTTCCGGACGCCTCGGGACAACGCACATGCCAGAGCGGCGTGATGATCAGACCGACCTGCCCACAATCTTCATAAAGCGCGGCAACATCCGTCACCAGCGCCACCCGCTGATCCTGCGCGGCATAAATGCAGCCCATAGCGTCGCAGCGCAACGGCACGTCCGTCTCCGGATCCCGTGCCGAAAAATCCGCGCCACCGGCACGTTGCCGCCATTGCACAATCGTAAAATCCCGCGCGCTTGATTTCATAGCGATATAACGGTCACCGTCGCGCACCGCCCAATTGGCAAACTTCGGCGCAATCAACATATCTGGCGCGTGCGGCAAGCAACACAACGCCACGCCCAGCAGCAGCGGTAATACCCCCAAAAGCCGCCACGGCCGCATCCACAGGCAGAGCCATAGCCCACCGAACACCATCAATGGCAAAGCCCAGAATGGCGGCGCGGTGATACGGATCATCGCGCCCGGCCATGCCCCCACCGTCTCCGCGATCAGCATCAACCCCCTGATCCCCGAGCCCATCAATTGGATGGCTGCACCATCTAATCCGAAAGGCATGAGAAAATAAGCAATGAACCCCGCCGGCATAATCCAGAAAGTCGTGAGCGGAATCCCCAGCATATTGGCGACGATGCCGTACCAGTTCATTTGCTGAAAATTATAGAGGGTGAAAGGCGCGGTCGCAGCGGAGGCCAGCACGGAGGTCAGCGCGATGGCGCCGACATGCCGCATCACGTTATGCCCCCAACTGCGCTCCGGCGTGACCCCGATATGCGCGCGGCGATAATGACGCACGGCCTCATAAACCGCGATCATCACCGTCACCGCAGCAAAAGACATCTGGAAACTCGCGCCGGTCAAAGCTTCCGGTACAGCCAACAGAAGAATAGTTGCCGCCAGCGCCACCGTCCGCAACGACAGGGCACGCCGGTCAAACAATACCGCCAGCATGACGATACCGGTCATGATCGCCGCGCGTACCGCCGGAACCGGCGCTCCAACCAGTAATGTATAAGCCAGCAGGCTGAACAAGGATAATCCTGCGGCAATCTGCTTGATCGGCCAGCGCAAAGCCGCATAGGGCCACAGCGCCAGCAGGCCGCGCAACCCGATAAAGACAAAGGCGGCAGCAATCGCCAGGTGCAGGCCGGATATCGACAAAATATGTTGCAGCCCCGATGCCCGCATAGCGTTCAGTGCCGGTTGGGATATGCCGCTTTGCGCGCCGTTCAGCAAAGCCACCGCGATCTGGGCTTCGTCGCCCGACAGGAGTTGCAAAACCCGCGTTGCAATCGCGGCGCGCACCGTTTCCACGTGTTCCATAAATCTGTTGCCTGCCGGCGCGGCCAGAATCTCTGGCACGCCGTGTGCGGAACCATACGCCCCGATACCGTTGAAAAAAGCGTGGCGGCGGAAATCATAAGCGCCCGGAGCCGCCGGTTCCCGCGCCGGGGTCAACCGTGCCTTGAGCGCGATCCGGCTGCCCACCGCAGGCCACGACATGTGATCCCCATGCAGGCGGATTTGCACGCGCCGAGGCGTTTCTTCCGGTGGCAACCGTGCAATCTCCAACGCGTCGAGCAGTAAGGTCACGCCCTCAATCTTCGGATTGATCCCGGCCACGCGCCCTGTCACCTGCACCGGACCAAATTCGTGCCGCAACATCGGATGCGCCGCACGCCATGACGCCACCTGTCCCGCATTCACCCCCAGAACCAGCAGCAGCATGAGGGTAAGCGGCAACCGCGCCCATGTCCGGCGCAGCAGCACACGCAGCCCCGCAAGCACCGGCGTCGCCAGCAGTGCCGCGCGCGGCGGTTCGAACGGCAGGGCAAAATAGCCCCACACGCCCAACCCGATCAGCACCGGCAGCCATAACGGCCAACGGCCGCGTTCATGCTGGAATTCAGCCAGCCCCCGTCGCACCCGGAATGTCGGGGCGGCCAACGGCGGATTGAGGCTCAAGGCTACGGATTTCACGTTGGCGCAACGATGTGATACACAAATTGTCGAACCCAATGTTCCTTATTCCACCTTTGCTGACAAGAGCGTACCGATGACGGCTCCGATAGTTCGTTTTGCCCCCTCTCCGACCGGTTTTCTGCATATCGGCAGTGCGCGCACCGCGCTGTTCAACTGGCTGTTCGCCAAACGCTATGGCGGTAAAATGCTGCTGCGGATCGAGGATACCGACCGCGAGCGCTCGACCGCAGCATCGGTGCAGACCATTCTCGACGGCATGACCTGGCTGGGGCTGGCCTGGGAAGGAGACGCCATCTCACAATATGCGCGACGTGAACGACATGCCGAAGTTGCGCGCGCGATGGTCGCCAACGGCACGGCTTATTACTGCTATTGCACGCCCGATGAACTGGACATCATGCGCGCCGAACAAAAGGCCAAAGGGCTGGCGCAGCGTTATGACGGGCGCTGGCGCGACCGCGATCCGAAAGACGCCCCCGCCGGGGTAAAGCCGGTGATCCGGATGAAGGCTCCGCTCACCGGAGAGACTGTGGTGGATGACAAGGTCAAGGGCGCAATCACGGTGCAGAACAGTCAGCTCGACGACATGATCTTGCTGCGTTCCGATGGTGGCCCGACCTATATGCATGCCGTGGTCGTGGATGACCATGATATGGGCATCACCCATGTCATTCGCGGTGACGACCACATGACCAACACGTTCCGGCAGGTGCAGATTTATCGCGCCATGGGCTGGGACGTCCCGGTTTTCGCGCATTTGCCAATGATTTTGGGGCCGGACGGCGCGAAACTTTCCAAACGCCATGGCGCGCCTGCCGTCGGCGATTACCGCGACAAGGGCTATTTGCCGGAAGCCGTGCGGAATTACCTGCTGCGCCTGTGCTGGAGCCACGGCGACGACGAAATCATTACGACGGAACAGGCGATCCAATGGTTCGACCTGGAACATATCGGTCAATCGCCAGCGCGGTTCGATTTCACCAAGCTGGATTCCGTCAACGCACATTACCTGCGCCTGCGCACCGACGATGATCTGGCGGCATTGATTGCGCCGCGCATCGCCGCGCAGTTGGGCGTGTCGGAACTTTCGGCGGCAGCGCGGGCGCTTTTGACCCGCGCCATGCCGGAGTTGAAACCGCGCGCGAAAACGCTGGTTGAATTGGCGCAGGCGGCGGCTTTTTATGTCACACCACGGCCTTTGCCTATGGACGACGGCGCCAAGAAGCTGCTGACCGATGAGGGCAAAAAGCATCTGGCGGCCTTGCAGCCGCAACTTGCAGCCCTGCCCGCATTCACGGCGGCGGCCACCGAAGAACTCTTCCGCACTTACACCACGGCGCAGGGCATTAAGCTCGGCGCCATAGCGCAACCGTTCCGTGCCGCATTGTCGGGTATGGCCACATCACCGCCAATTTTCAGTGTGGCAGAAATTCTGGGCCGCGAAGAGGTCAGGAGACGCATTGACGACATCTTGTAACGTATTGTTATAATGTGTTTTTTCTTTGTGTTTTGGTGGCAATATCCTTAACGCCATCTTAACCAGAGTGGGGCTATTCTAATAGTCTTCCAATAGTCTCCCTTTCGCCTGTTTTCCATCAAAGGACATGATCATGACCAAAGTTAGCGGCAGCGTTACGCTTACCGACGATCAATCCGGCAAAAGCTGGAAACTGGACAAGATCGAAGGCTCGGTCGGGCCGCAGGTCATCGATGTGCGTAAATTGTACGGCGACACGGGATATTTCACCTTCGACCCCGGCTTCACCTCGACTGGCAGCTGCGAATCCAAAATCACCTTTATCGACGGCGACAAAGGCGTGTTGCTGCATCGCGGTTATCCGATTGAACAATTGGCAAGCAAGAGCGATTTTCTTGAAGTCGCCTTTCTATTGCAATATGGCGAGTTGCCGAACGCGACGCAGAAATCCGACTGGGTCAAGCACATCACCTATCACACCATGGTGCATGAACAGCTGATCCGGTTTTACAGCGGTTTCCGTCGCGACGCGCATCCGATGGCCGTCATGTGTGGTGTGGTCGGCGCTCTGGCCGCGTTCTATCATGACTCGACCGACATCAACGACGCACGTGAACGCGAAATTGCCTGCCACCGTTTGATCGCGAAGATGCCGACTTTGGCGGCCATGGCCTATAAATACGCCGTCGGCCAGCCCTTTGTGTATCCGCAGAACAGCCTGTCCTATGCTGAAAACTTCCTGTACATGACCTTCTCGCTGCCGGCGGAACCGTATCAGATCAATCCGGTTCTGGCACGCGCGATGGACAAGATTTTTGTCCTGCATGCCGATCATGAACAAAACGCGTCAACCTCCACCGTACGTCTGGCCAGCTCGTCGCAAGCGAATCCTTTCGCCTGCATCGCCGCGGGCATCGCCTCATTGTGGGGACCGGCGCATGGCGGCGCGAACGAGGCTGTGCTGAAAATGCTGACCGAAATCGGCAGCCCGGACAAGATTCCGGAAATCATCAAGCGCGCCAAGGACAAGAGCGATAATTTCCGCCTGATGGGTTTCGGGCATCGCGTTTACAAGAATTACGATCCCCGCGCCAAGGTCATGAAACAGACCTGCGACGAGGTTCTGGGTGAACTCGGCATCAAGGATCCGTTGCTGAAAACCGCCATGGAGTTGGAACGCATTGCGCTTCAGGACGATTATTTCGTCCAGAAAAAACTTTATCCCAACGTCGATTTTTATTCCGGCATCATCCTGCGCGCCATGGGGTTCCCGACCAGCATGTTCACCGTGTTGTTCGCCATCGCCCGTACCGCCGGCTGGGTCGCACATTGGCAGGAGCAGTCCGCCGACACTCAGGCCAAGATCGGCCGTCCGCGCCAGCTTTACACCGGCGCGCCGCCACGCGACTTCGTGCCGGTCGATAAGCGTTAACCTGCTTCCGTGGCGCGCGAAACGGCAACCGACCGCATCATCTTCGCCCACATTTTGCGCGGCAGTGCCGCCTTGCTGGTCGTGTTGCATCACTTTACCACGGTCATGTGGGCATCGCCGTGGGCCATCGAAAATGTGCTAAACATGCCCGCCGCAAACTTTGCGGGAAGTCTGGTCGCGACGCTGCAAAGTATCGACGCAATTTTGCGCCCTGTCTTTCTGGACTTCCGGCACTGGAGCGCGTTGGGCGTCGCCCTGTTTTTTCTGATCAGCGGCTTCGTCATTCCTTTTGCCGTCACCCGCACCGATAGGAAATCCTTCCTTCTGGGACGGTTCTGGCGTTTATGGCCGGTCTATTGCTCCGGATTGGTGCTGGTGCTTGCGGTTCTGACCTTGACGTCGGCTCTGGCTGGTCGCCCTGTACCGTTCCATGCCGGTATGATTGCGGCGCATCTGGCTTTCGCCTGGGATTTTTTTACCCCCACATCCTATGATGCCGTGTCATGGACGCTGGTCATCGAAGTACGGTTTTATATTCTGTGCGCCTTGTTGCTGCCGTTGTTGCGTCGGGGCGATATATACAGTCTGGCATTCACCGGCGCGGTGCTGATGGCAGGGGCGGCACTCGTCGGCCTATGGGGACAATATCTGCCTCCGGATCATCCGTGGCCGGGCATTGCGCTGGGTCGTACATTGAGCATCATCGTCTTTATGCTGATCGGCATTGCTTTTAATTTCCATCATCGCGGCTGCATCGGCACGGGACAGCTTGTCCTGAGCTGCCTGTGGTTCTTCATATTATTTTGTGGCGCTTATCTCATGGGGCCATGGTCGCGGGACATGCAGGACTATAGCATCGTTTACGGGTATGCCTTGCTGCTATTCGCGCTGGCCTATGCGACACGCCATGCCTGGCGTAGCCCGGCCTGGCTTAATGGCCTCGCCCGGATCAGCTATCCGCTTTATATCGTCCATGCGATTGTCGGCTATGCCCTTATCAACAGTCTGGTCATGCAGGGCGCCACCCCCGCGCTGGCGTTCGGCGCAGCCTTGCTTGCGGTCTTTGGCGTGGCGTGGATCATCCATCGCTGGGTCGAGATGCCGGCGATGGATTACGCGCACCGCCTAACGCGCCGCAGCCAAATCCCCCAGACTTTGTAAAACCTGTGCAGGCGTCAGGGCTCCCAGCGGTTTACCCTGAAGATAAGCGGTGTTTAATCCGCGAGGACGCGACCAGACCGGGTTGACCGTATCGGCAAACAGGGTCAGCGTCGGTGCCCCCACAGCGCCGGCAAGGTGGGTTGGCCCAGTATCGTTGCCCACCACGGCCTGCGCCCGGCGCGCAATTGCGGCGATTTGCGCCAGGCTGGTACGCGCCCCAAGATCGATAATCCCCGGAGCCAGCTTTTGAAGGGCGGACAAAGCATCCCCATCAACGCGTGTCCCGATCATGACGGCGGCCACGCCCTGCGCCATATAATGCCGCACAACCTCGGCAAACGCGGCGGCAGGCCAGCGTTTCTCGGGGCGTTCCGGCGCGCAACCGGGGATAATCAGGATAAATTTTTCCGGCAAGGCAAAAGCATCGACCGGCGCATCAAGCCACGACCAGTCGGCATAATCCGGCACGGTCACGCCCACGACTTTGAGTTGCGCGGCGATAAAATCCGTGAAGTGCCAGGAGGGTTCCGGAGGCCACGGACGCGGAAATTTGCACCCCAGCGCCGCGCCCGACCAGCCGATGCCGCTCCACGGCCCGCCCAGAAGCCAGAACAGGACATCCTGCCGCAATTTTCCCTGTAAATCATAGACCCGGTCAATATTGGCGGCGCGCAAACGCCGCCGCAGTCCCATCCAGGCATCAATTTGTCCGGCGTTGGGGCGCACATCGGCAATGATATGGTCAAACCACGGCATGGAACGGGTGAAGTCCACCCATGCCGGTTGCGTCAGCAAAGTGATATCCGCGCGCGGATGCACCTCGCGAATGGCCTGAAATGCCGGGGCGCACAGCGTGAGATCTCCCAACGCGCCGAGCCGGATCACCAATATACGGTGTGATTCTGTCAGATGATTCATGGCGTCATGTTGCCAGAACCCGACGATAGACGTCCAGAGTATCCGCCGTCATTTTTTCCAGGCTGAAACGCGTACGGACATGGTCTTGCGCCCGGCAGGCAAGTTCCGACCGCGCCCCAGGGTTCAGCGTCAGCACTTGCACGATTTTCTGGGTCAATGCTGCCGTATCACCGGGTGGCACGAGCCAACCGGTCACATCGGGGATGATGGTCTCCTGAAATCCGCCCAACGCGCTGGCGATCACAGGCGCGCCCATGGCCTGCGCCTCGACCGGCACGCGGCCAAAACCCTCGGCGACCAGCGACGGCGCAACGACAAGCGCAGCGGTCGCGTAAGCGGCGGCCATATCCCGGCATGATTCCGCAAGCGTCACATGTGCCGTAAGCCCGGAAGCCGCAATCATGCCCCGCAATTCCCGAACATAGTCATCGCGTCCCTGTGCCGCACCGATGATAACGGCATGAAAGGATACAGCCGGATGCGCGGCGCGCAAGTGCCGCAGCGCCTCGATCAGAACGGCATGGCCTTTGATCCGGCTGATCCGCGCCGGCATCAGGAGTAGCGGTGTCGCATCGGCGACTCCCCATTGGGCGCGCAGGGCGGCACGACGCTCTGGCGCCACGGCGGCGGGGTTAAAAACCGCCAAATCAATGCCGCGCGGGATGGTCACGACCCGCGACGCTGCCTGCGGATAGTGCGTGCGGATATGCGCGGCGATGAAGTCGGAGATCGCGATCACACACGCGCCGCGCGCCATAACACCGTTATAATATTTTTTCGCGGTATTCCCGGCGGCATAGGCGGCATGAAAAGTGGTGACAAAGTGCCGCCGGGTCAGGCGCGTCGCCCCATACCCTGACCAGGCCGGAGCGCGGCTGCGCGCATGGACGATGTCGATGCCGTGCGCGGTGATAATATCCGCCAGCCGATAGGCATTGGCCAGAATCAGCGCCGGATTTTTTGTTGCCAGCGGCAACGTGACATGCATGCCCCCCGCCGCCGTAATTTCCGCCGCCCGTGCTCCTCCCGACGAGGCCACAAAACTTCCCGCTCCAGTACGCAACAGGGCCGCATTGATATCAACCACCGCCTGCTCAGCGCCGCCGGAGACCAGACTGGGGATGATTTGCAGAATCTTCACGAGGTCAGCCTCGCCACCTTCAAAACCGTTTGCGCGGCGCGGGCGGAAGGTGGCGTATCCCCCGCGCCCAACCATTGCGCCGTTTGCTTCAGCCCCGCAATTTGCCTGGTGCGCGCCGCAGAATCGGTCAATAAGGTATCACAGGCGTCGGCCAGTTGTTCTGCCGTGCAATTTTCCTGGAGAAATTCAGGCACGACCAGACGGTCATGCATGATGTTGACCAGATTGGCGAAGCGGATTTTGATCAGGCGGCGATAAAGGAACGCCGTCACCGCGCTGATCTTGTAAGCAATCACGGCCGGCAACTCCGCCAGCGCCAGTTCCAGTGCAATCGTGCCGGAGCAGGCCAGCGCCGCCCGCGCCGCAGTGAAAGCGTCGTATTTTTCCTGATCCGTTCCCACCACGATCACGCGCCCCGACCAGTCCCGCGTCAAGGCGCGCACGCGATCCATCAAGGCCGGCAAGGTCGGAACCACACAGACCAGGTCGGGATGGCGGGCATGCAGCCGCGTCACCGTATCCTTGAATACCGGCGCCAGACGGCGCAATTCTCCATGCCGGCTTCCCAGCAGAACAGCCAGCAGCGGCGGCGTGGGCTCCAGATTATGCTGGGTGCGGAATCGCGCCGCATCGCCGGAACCGGCCTGGCTTTCGATAATAGGATGCCCGACAAAGGTGCAAGGCAGCCCGACCTTGGTGAAATATGGCGGCTCGAACGGCAACAAGGCCAGAAGATGGTCGAGAAAGCCCGCGATCTTCTGCGCGCGTTTGGGACGCCACGCCCACACCGTCGGCGCGACATAATGCACCAGCGGAATACCGCTGCCCTTCAACTGCTTCGCAACACGAAATGAGAAATCCGGCGCGTCAATCGTCACCAGCGCCGCCGGGCGCACACGCTTGACCTCTGCCACCGTCTGTCTGATCCGGTGCAGAATGTGCGGAATGTGATGCAACAATTCCGCCAGCCCCATATGCGCCAGTTCGTGCATCGGAAAGAACGGTTCCAGTCCCGCTTCGACCATCCGCGGCCCGCCAACGCCCGCGAAACGCAGCCCCGGCGGTCCCAGGCGCCGCAACGCCCCGATCAGATGCGCGCCGAGCAAATCTCCGGACGGCTCGCCCGCGATCAGAAAGATCACCGGCGCGGTCATTGCCGCGCCTCCGGAATGGCATCATCCTTATAACCAAGAAGAAACAGACCTGCGGCATCCGCGGCGGTGATCGTGGCCGCGCGATCAATGAGCAAGCTTGCCCCCGCTTCAATCGCGATCCCGGCCAGCCCGGCGGCAACACAACGCGCCACCGTTTGTGGCCCGAGCGCCGGGAGATCAAAACGGCGATCCTGCTGCGGCTTGCATAATTTGACCAGAACACCGCCGCCACCGGCGCGCTTCAGACTTCCGGCACGGTCGATCAACGCATCCGTACCCTCGGCCGCCTCGACACCAAGGATGATCCCCTGCTGCACCACCACCGCCTGGCCGATATCCAGACTTCCCAATTGCCGTGCCGCCGTTGCGCCGCGCACGATATCCTGCAAATCCTGCGCCGCTGCTGCGACCGCGCCCAATTGTCCGGCGGGTGTCAGGATATCGGCGAAAACATCCTGAATGCCGATGACGCGGAAACCTTCGGCCTCGATCATTTTGGCAACGCCGCGTAGCACCCCGTCATCGCCCAGCATGGCAAAGCCGATTTGCAGCAATTTCTGCATCGTGAACAAATCTGGCTTTAGTTCCAGCAACGAAGGCCGCCGCACCCGGCCGATCATCACGATCTCCTGCGCGCCCGCCGTGCGCATGGCGTCACGCGCCGCCGCTCCAGCGCCGAGCGGCAACCAGATATGCGGACGACCCTGGGGCAAATCCGGGTCGGCCTGGCCTTCAATACAAATCAGAGAATAAGGTCGGCGGATTTCGTCCAGCACCGCCAGCAGCCGCCGGGGCGCATCGCCGCCCCCCGCCAGAACACCAAGCACCGCGGAATTCATTCGACGCCTTTTTCCGGCTGACACAACGAACGTGACGTTTTGGCGCGGATGAAGTCGAGCACTTCGGTGACAAGCTCCTGCCCGTCATAAATGCGGGCGACTTCGTCCAGACGTTCGGCCATCGTGCCTTCAGGCGCGAAGAGCATGCGATAAGCCGTCCGCAATTCCCGTACCTGATCCTTGTTAAAGCCGCGGCGTTCCATGCCCACCGTATTCAACCCGGCCAGATGCGCCCGTTCCCCTTTGACCGTGCCATAGGGAATAACGTCGTTTTCGACGGCAGACATGCCACCGATCATGGCGTGTGCGCCGATCCGCACGAATTGATGCACCCCGGCCAGACCGCCGATGATCGCATAATCGCCCACCACGACATGACCCGCGAGCGTCGCATTGTTGGCCAGAATAACATGATCGCCGATCAGACAGTCATGCGCCACATGCGACGCCACCATGAACAGGCAGTTATCGCCGATGCGCGTGACCATGCCACCGCCTTCCGTACCCGGATTCATCGTGACATGCTCGCGGATCCGGTTGTTGCGGCCGATGATCAATTCCGATGATTCGCCGTGATATTTTTTGTCCTGCGGCGGCGCGCCAATTGACGCGAACGGATAGATCGTGGTTTCCGCGCCGACTTTGGTACGCCCGTCAAGATAGACATGCGCCAGAAGCTGCACCTGATCCCCTAACTCAACCTGTCCGCCGACGATGCAATAAGGGCCAATGCGAACCCCTGCCCCTAATTTTGCAGCCGGATCAATCACAGCCGTCGGATGGATCGTGGCGGCCACGCTCACGCCGCGCCGTCCATTTTCATGTCGTCGCCACGCACCAGCATGGCGGTGAACACCGCCTCCGCGCACAAGGTCTCGCCGACATAGCCCGCGCCGCGAAAGCGCCAGACATTACCACGCGCCCGCTCTTTCTGAACCCGCAGTTGCAGCACATCGCCGGGTTCAACCGGCTTGCGGAAGCGCGCTGTTTCAATCGTCATGAAATAGACCAGATCAGCCTTGGCATCGGTATCCATCAGAAAATCGACCACGACGATAGCAGCCGTCTGTGCCATCGCCTCAACGATCAGCACGCCGGGCATTATCGGTCGCATCGGGAAATGTCCCTGAAAGTAATGCTCGTTGATCGAAACATTCTTGATGCCCGTCGCACCTTCGCCGGGGATAAGGTCAACCACGCGGTCGATCATGAGCATCGGATAGCGATGCGGGAGACGTGCCATAATACCGTTAACGTCGATCGGCGCCCGCGTCTCCGCGACGGTTGTTTTAGCTGTTTTCTTATCCATTATGATAACCCGGATACGGCATAGCCGCCTTACAGTCTTGAATGTGAATGAGGTTCTAAACTACCTGCGCCCGATACGCAAGAAAAGTGCCAATTCAGACGCCGGATCGGACACCCGGGTGATTCTACCGCTCCTTCTGCTCCTTCTGCTCCTTCTGCTCCTTCTGCTCCTTCTCATCTGTTTTCTGGGGTGCAGGCGTGGTGTCCGGCGACGGTGATGGTGATGGTGATGGTGGCGGAGACGCCA
This sequence comes from Alphaproteobacteria bacterium, assembly GCA_049653105.1. Classification (GTDB taxonomy): domain Bacteria; phylum Pseudomonadota; class Alphaproteobacteria; order UBA9219; family RFNS01; genus JBASFQ01. The sequence continues at coordinate 78,106 of JBASFQ010000005.1, read as the reverse complement.
CCTGAACCTTGACCGCAACTTCGGCCAACCGCGCATCCAGGCGGCTGAGAACTTCGCCCGTCATATCAAAAGCAGGATCATGCCACAGCGCCTGTTGCTTGAGCAGAACCAGCGTAATGCCGCGTTGTTTCGCGACCTCATGCACCGTTTCAAGCAAACTGGTACGCACAACGCCCATTGAGGAGGCGAAAGCATCGTCCAGCGCATGGCGTTTGGTCTGTACTTCGCGTTCAACCTCGGTAAAACGCTGCCGCAGTTGCTGTTCCTGCGCCACCAGGGCATCGGGAGACGTCGTGGCGCGCGCTTCCTTAAGTTGGGTATCCGCCGCCTGAAGCTGCTTTTCCTGCCCGGAAATTTCCGCCTGGAATTTTGCACGTTGCGCTTCAAGTTGCCGTTGCACGCTTTTGGCAGCCAGAGATTCCTGCAAAATGCGCTGCACATCGATCACGGCCACCACCAGCGGCGGTGTAGCGGCACGCTCCGCCGTTCTGGTTTCCGCATGCAAAGCCAGCGGAAACAGCATCAGAAAGAAGACAAAGCCCCTGATCATCGTTAAAACTTCGTGCCGAAGTTAAACCTGAGAATTTCTGTCTGGTCGTAAGATTTTTTGCGGATCGCCTTGGCGAGGTCGAGACGAATCGGTCCGAACGGCGACTGCCAGGTCGCACCGACGCCGGCGCTGATACGAATCGATTCTTCCGTACGCAAATCTTCGTTCGGCTGGATCGACGCCTGGACTTCGCCAAGTGTGCCCGCATCGGCAAAAAGATGCAGTTTGACGCCGACTTCCTCGGGCAGGCCGCTCGGCATCGTCAATTCTGTCGTACCGCGCACGAAGCGATTGCCGCCCAAAGCGTCGTTGTTGGCGCCCGGCGTCATATCGCGGGGGCCGACGCCGGCGAATTTGAAGCCGCGTAAGGTATCCCCCCCCATAAAGAAGCGATCCGCGATACGAACATTCTTGCCCAAGCCACTGATATAACCGCCTTCTCCTTCAACACTGAAGACCCAGCCTTCAGCCAGCTTGAAATATTCGGTCGCCTTCAGACGATTCCGGAGATACCGCACATTGCCGCCGACACCGGCGAAATCATTGTTCAGGCGGATCACATAGCCCTTGGTTGGCTCCAGACGGCTGTCACGCGCATCATAGGTCAGTTCCTGACCGACCAGCGACGTATTGGTCTGCCCTTGTTGTTCGCGGATAAAACGCGACGCATCGGCAGGCACAGACGATATGTTCGTATTCTGGAACGTATAGTTCAGGCGTTGCCGCAGCTTTTCCGACAAAGGATAGCCCAGGCGGAGCGACAGGCCGGTATTGGTTTCATCAAAGGAGCTCGAATCCTGATTGCTGGTCGTGGTGCGGAATAAATCAACCCCTGCCGCCAGATCGCGATCTAAGAAATACGGTTCCGTGAAACTGATGTCATATTGCTGGGTGCGTCCCGACAAAGTCGCTCCAAACCTTATATCCTGTCCCTTGCCCATAAAATTCTTTTCGCGGATCGAAAAATCTCCCAACGGCCCATCGGTTGTCGAATATCCCGCACCGAATGAAATTTCCCCGGTCGCCTTTTCCTTGACCATAGCCTTGATGACGGTCTGATCCGGTTGCGCCCCTTCTTCCGGGGTAAGCTTGACCTCCTCGAAGTAGCCCAGATCCTTAATCCGCTGCTCTGAACGTTCCAGCTTTGCCTTGTTAAAGGCGTCACCTTCGGCGAAGTTCATTTCACGCCGCACAACTTTATCCATCGTCCGCACATTGCCTTCGACATCGATACGCGACACGAAAACATGCGGCCCTTCGTGGATATTATAGGTCACATCGATTGTTTGTGTATCCTTATGCCGGTCAATGTCGGGCGTCACTTCGATAAAAGCATATTGCAGCCGGTCGACCGAATTGGTCAGCAGATCAACGCTGCGCTCAACCTCGCTGGCGCTATACCAGTCATCGGATTTTGTGGTGATCTGGTCACGGTACTTCTCGCCGTCCAGCCCCTTAATCTGGCTGACAATCTTGATGGCGCCCAGCTTGTAACGCACGCCTTCTTCCAACGCAAAAGTAATGAAGAAATTCTTTTTATCCGGGCTCAATTCGGCATTGGCCGACAAAACTCTGAAATCGACATAACCGGCATTCAGATAAAATTTACGCAACAAATCTCGGTCATAATTTAAACGATCCGGGTCGTAATAATCGGAATTGGAAAACAACCGCCACCAGGCGGATTCACGCGTGTTGATCACGCCGCGCAATGTCCCCTCGTCGAAACGACTGTTCCCGACGAAACTGATGTTTTTGACTCCCGTGCGGGAACCTTCGGAAATTTCAAAAACCACATCGACGCGGTTCTGTTCCCGGCGGATCAGCTTCGGCTCGATCACCGCAGCAAAACGTCCCGAGCGGCGATAGACGTCCAGCAACCGTTGCACATCGCGCTGCACCCTGGGCAGCGTGTACACGAGACGGGACTTCAACTGGATTTCCTTTTCCAGATCTTCGGTCTTGATCTCCGAATTGCCTTCGAAAATCACCTTGTTCACGACGGGGTTCTCGGCGACCTTCACTACCACCGTGGTGCCTTCCATGGAGATGTCGATGTCCTGGAACAATCCGGTCGCAAACAGCGCCTTGAGCGATTCGCTGACCGTCGCGGTTGTCGCCGTCTGCCCCTTTTGCAAGGTCAGGTAGGACATCACCGTCTCAGGCTCAAGCCGCTGCGCGCCTTCGACCCGAATGGCGTCCACCATGATCGGTGCGATAACGGAGGGCGGGTGATAACCGCGCGGCGCAGCGGTTGGTTCTTCACGAACAAACGACGGTTCCGCCGCCGCAGACATATCGCGCACACGCTGCGCCGCCGCTGGCTGTAGGCTGGCCAGAACCAGAACGGCCATCATTCCCAAAAACGCCGCAGAAACCGGCAGAACGCGCGCAAGATGTGTCATATCAGCCCAGAATGCTCAAAAACCAGTCCTTGAGATACGATATTACCGAGGTTTGAACAAGATCGTTCCACGTCGTAAAGACCAGCAGTGATAAAACTGTAAAAATACCGACCCGCGCCGCATATTCTTGCGCCCGTTCCGACAAAGGTTTACGGCGAACCGCCTCAATCAGGTAAAACATGATGTGGCCGCCATCGAGCAGCGGAATCGGGAACAAATTAACCAAACCGAGATTGAGCGAAATCACGATGATGAACCAGAGATATTGCGGCAAGGATCTATCCTTGACGATATCCCCGGTCATTTTGGCAATCCGGATCGCGCCGCCCAGATCGTCGGTGCTGCGCGTGCCCAGGATGATCTGCTTCACGGCGACCAGGGTCTCGCTTGAAATATCCCAGACTTCGGTAAATGACGCCTGTACCGCCGCGAAGAAGCCGAGTTTACGGTATTCAAGCGCATTGACCCCGATCCCCAGCACGGCGACCGTGCGAGTCATGCCGAAACGATCTTTTTGCTCGATCATCTGCGGGGTCACAGTCAACTTGACCCTTTCACTTTCACGGATCACTTCAAACGCAATCGGCGCGCCGAGATTCAGCAACATGACCTTCTTAATATCGGCGAAGGTGTTGATGGGCTTATCATCCATCGCCACAATACGGTCGCCGACCTTCATTCCGGCAGCGGCAACAGCGGAGTTCGGGGTCACCGCATCGGCCACCGGCGGGCTGTAGGGCTCACCCCAAATCATGAACATGAACGCCATCAACCCGATGGCAAAGAGAAAGTTTGCCGCCGGCCCCGCCGCGGCGATGGCGATGCGTTTCCAGACACTCTGATGATAATAAGCAACTTTTTTGTCCGCATCGGACATAACATGAACCGCCGCATCCGGTGTCGAAGCCGGATCAGCGTCGCCGTACATTTTGACATAACCACCCAGCGGTAAGGCCGCGAATTTCCAGCGCACGCCGGTTTTTTTGGCGGTGTACCCCCAGATTTCCGGACCAAACCCTATGGAGAATTCCAGAATTCGTACCCCGCAGCGCCGCGCGACCCAATAGTGCCCGAATTCATGCACAAAGACGACGATGCTCAAGGTCACGACAAAAGGCAGGAAATATTCGTGAATCAGGGTCAGAACGTTTTCCATAAAAAATCCTCAGCCTTTCCTGCTTATACATTCCGTCGCATAGCGCCGCGCCGCGCCATCTGCCTCAGCCAGAACATCCAGGCTGGTCAACGGCGTCGCCGGAAAATGATCCAGCGTCGCGGCATTGATGGCCTCGATATCCAGAAAGCCGATGCGTTCCGCGAGAAACGCTGCGACGGCGACCTCGTTCGCGGCATTAAGCACGGCCGGAGCCGTCCCCCCTGCGACCAAGGCGCGCCGCGCCAGATCAAGCGCCGGAAAGCGTGCCGGGTCGGGGGCTTCAAAGGTCAGTTGACCGATACTGACCAGATCCAGGCGCGCCGCCGGTGTCGCCATCCGCGCCGGCCAGGCCAACGCATAGCCGATGGGCGTCCGCATGTCCGGCGTCCCCATTTGCGCCAGCACCGATCCGTCAGCATATTCGACCATGCTGTGAATGACGGATTGAGGGTGAATCACGACATCAATTTTCTCGTTCGGCATCTTGAACAGAAAATGCGCCTCGATGACCTCCAGCCCCTTGTTCATCATGGTGGCACTGTCGATCGAAATCTTCGCGCCCATGGCCCAGACGGGATGCTTGACCGCCTCCTTGGCGGTCACGCGCGCCATATCCGCACGGCTCATCTTGCGGAACGGCCCGCCGGAAGCCGTAAGAATCAGGCGCGTCACGGCCTCGATGCGTTCAACATCAAAAACCTGCCAGATGGCATTATGCTCGCTGTCGACCGGCAGCAGTCTGGCGCCGGATCTGGCCACGATATCCATCATCAACGGTCCGGCACAGACCAGCGTTTCTTTATTGGCAAAAGCCACGACCGCGCCGCGCCGCGCCGCCGCAATTGTTGCGGGCAAGCCCGCCGCGCCGACGATGGCGGCCATAACCCAGTCGCTGTCGCGCTGCGCCGCTTCGACCACCGCCTGCGGCCCGGCGGCGACGGCGATGTTGGTTCCGGCCAGAGCATCCTTGAGTTCCTGATAGCAGGCCGGATCGGCGATCACAGCCAATTCTGCCGCCAACGCCCGCGCCTGTTCCGCCAGTTTGGCCACATTGCGATGTGCGGTCAAAGCCACGACCTGATATTTCTCGGGCGCACGACTCAACAAATCGATGGTTTGACACCCCACCGATCCCGTCGATCCCAGAATGACGACACGCCGTTTTGCCGGATGCGAATCCGGCATCTGCCGCGCCACTGCACTTACCACCATGTCCAAATTTCTCCCCGCCATATTTGCGCCGATACCAGGAAAAGCGCCGCTGCCAATAGCCCGTCAATACGATCCAGCACACCGCCATGGCCGGGGATCATGCGCCCACTGTCTTTCGCACCGCAACGTCTTTTCAAATACGACTCGAACAAATCCCCCACCTGCGCCACAATCGCAAGCAGCACGGCCATCCAGACCGCGCCCTGCATATCCTTTGCATGAAAAGCCAGCGCGCAGGTCACACCCAGGATAACCGCCAAAGCAATGCCACCGAACAATCCTGACCAGGTTTTTGAAGGGCTGATCGCAGGACATAATTTCGGCCCCCCCACCCAGCGGCCGACAAGATAGCCCCCGATGTCGGTTCCCCAGACAACCAACAACAGATACAAAGTGATCCCCAGCCCCACAAGAGGCCATTCACGGATCACGAGCAGCGCCAGCACGCCCCCGGCTATATAAGGCACGCCCAGCGCCGCCCACACTGCCCTGGCTAAGGGGGACAATTTCACCACCTCGGCCACGGGTGGTTCTTTCTTTTGTATGAAAAGCACAAAGCCGAAGATCACCACGGTCATCAGCCCCAGCAGCGCTACGGCGTAGAAAGGTTCGACGAAAACGCAGAGTACAAGTGACAGAATCACGGTGACGTAATACAGGGGCTGCACAATCCTTACTTGCGGCAGGCGCAGCAGGTCACGCCATTCGTTGGCAGCGAGTACGCCAAAGCTCGCCAGCACCAGAATTGCCCAATGCTCCCCGGCCAGAACCCCAACCAGAGCAATGAGAATCAGTACAATTGCGGAAATGATCCGTTGTCGAAATTCAGAGCTGGCCAACAGTCGCTCCATAACGGCGTTCGCGTTTATAATATTCGTCCAGAGCCTGCCGCAGGTCGCGATCACCGAAATCGGGCCATAAAGTATCCAGAAAGACAAATTCCGCATAGGCGGACTGCCACAACAGAAAATTGGATAGCCGCTGCTCGCCACTGGTGCGGATGATCAAATCGGGGTCGGGCGTGTTCCGGGTATAGAGTTCGGCGGCCAGAGAAGATTCGTCGATATCCTGCGGCCGTAGCGTTCCGGCCGCCACCTGTTCCGCCAGGGCGCGCGCCGCCGCAGTAATTTCTTGCCGCGCCCCATAGCTCAAGGCGACATTAAGGACAAAGCGCGTGTTCGACGCCGTCAATTGTTCTGCATGATTAATCATCGTCACGATATCCGGCGGCAACATGGCGCGGTCGCCGATGACGCAAAGGCGGATATTTTCGCGGTGCAGACTAGCCAGCTCGCCGCGCAGGTAAAAACGCAGCAGATGCATCAATTCACGCACTTCTTCCAAAGGCCTGCGCCAGTTTTCAGAAGAAAAACTGTAGATCGTCAGGTGGCTGATCGGCAATTCACGGCAAGCGCGCAACGTCCGGTTCAGCGCCTCGATCCCGGCGCGATGTCCCATCGTGCGCGGCAAACCGCGCGCCGCAGCCCAGCGCCCGTTGCCGTCCATAATGATGCCGACATGAAGTTTGCGATTATCCATCTGAACCTGCTCATACGTTCCGCCCTCCCCGGGGCTGACCGCTGATCTTCTATAGGCTTTCTGGCGAATTTATGCCAGAATTCCGTGCCGCCGCATTTTGTCAGAATACAAGAGAATTAACGCGCAAGCCATTAAATTTGCATAACTTCTTTTTCTTTGGCGACCAGGGTCTCATCTACTTTCTTAACATGCTCATCGGTCATTTTCTGAACTTTTTCGGACAGGCCTTTATGGCCGTCCTCGGTGATATCGCCGTCTTTTTCCGCTTTCTTCAAAGCATCCATGGCATCGCGGCGCACATTGCGGACGGCGACACGCGCCTGTTCGGCATATTTGCCGGCGACTTTGACCAGTTCCGTACGGCGTTCCTGGCTTAACTCAGGAATCGGCACCCGAATCAACTGGCCATCGGGCTGCGGATTGAGCCCCAGACCGGATTCGCGGATGGCTTTTTCCACCGCCTTGACCATTCCCTTGTCCCAGACCTGTACCGTCAGCAAACGCGGCTCCGGCACGCTGACCGTACCGACCTGATGCATGGGCATCATGCTACCATAGGCCTCGACCTGCACGGGATCGAGCATGCCGGTCGAGGCACGCCCGGTACGCAGTCCGGCAAATTCTTTGCGTAACGCATCAAGCGCGCCATCCATGCGTTTGCCGAATTCGTCGATCTTGAAGGTCATGAAACTGCACCCTGATGCTGAAAAAACTAATCGCTGATGATGGTGAACTTGCCTTTACCCTGCATCACTTCGGCAAATGCGCCATGCTCGAAGATCGAAAAGACAAGAATCGGAATTTTGCTCTGCCGCGCCAGAGAAATCGCCGAGGTATCCATGACCTCAAGATCTTGCGCCAGAACGTCGAGATAGCTGAGCTTATCATAGCGTTTGGCGCTGGGGTCTTTTTTGGGATCAGCGCTATAAACGCCATCGACCTTGGTCGCTTTCAACAACGCATCGCATTGCATTTCCGACGCACGCAACGCAGCGGCGGAATCTGTGGTGAAGAACGGATTGCCGGTTCCCGCCGCAAAAATCACCACGCGGCCTTTTTCCATATGCCGTTGCGCCCGGCGGCGGATATAGGGTTCACAGACCGTGGACATGGGGATGGCGGATTGCACCCGCGTCGGCACATCCATTTTTTCCAACGCGTTCTGCATCGCCAGCGCATTCATCACCGTGGCCAGCATCCCCATGTAATCCGCCGTCGCGCGATCCATGCCGCCCGCCGCGCCGGAAACGCCGCGGAAGATATTGCCGCCGCCGATCACCAGGCAGACCTGCACGCCCATCGCGATGACGTCCTTGATCTCCGTCGCGACGCGATCGACAATCGCGGGATCAAGCCCATAATCGCGCGCGCCCATCAGGGCTTCGCCCGAAAGTTTCAGCAAGACGCGGCGAAATTTGATTTGATCGTTATGTGCGGTTGGCATCCCTGCTCTCTTGTCGCCTTTGGCATGCTTCTCAGCCAGATTATCGCTCATCGCTCTGCCCACTTGACATATATTCCAGAATGGATTCGGCGGCATTCTACGCCAGAAAAACAGCGTTGGCCAGTTGCTTTACCGGGAAACAATACCAGTGTTAATGCACAGGATCGTCAAAAAGCAGCGCCATTATGGTGCTATCTTGATAAACGCCATCAATCCTGATCGCGTTTTTCCTGACACCCTCAACAACAAATCCAAGTTTACGATAAAGCGCCGCAGCCATTTTATACCCCTGCTAGAAATTATTTGCCAGAGTCACCTACATAAAAATCAACCGCCCCGCCATGATCAGCACACTGACCAGCACGATTTCCTTCAACCATTTATCGCCCAATCTTATCGCATAATGCGCCCCCAAGGCTCCGCCACAGAACATTCCCGGACAAAAAGCCAAAGCATAAAGGGGATTGAACACATCATGGAGCGCAAGCGTGATGATGATGGCAACATCAAGAAATATGCCGGGTATCTTGTCGGTTCCCTTGGCTTCCAGAATCGTCAATCCGAAACAGAACAAGTGGACATAGAGAATCAGCATTCCGGCTCCGGCGGTAAAAAACCCCGCCCATACCGCCACAAGAAAATACAATAAAACGCCAAGCACCGTTCGGTGTGGTGTCGCGGCTTGTCGCACGACACCGAGCCGTTTGTGAAACAGCGCGGCAGGCACAAACAGCAAAAGAACGATACCGACAATCCGGTTGAGAATTTCTGGATCTGTTGCGACCAGGATATGAGACCCGATCCACGCGCCGACAAACGCGACCAGGGCCAAAGGTGGAACAAGTTTCCACACGATTTTATTAGCATGCCAGAATTGCCGTAAACCGCCCAACCGCCAACCGAGCGAGCCGACCGCCTGCGTTGCCACCGCCAGCTGCGGCGGCATACCGATGGTCAACATGCTGACGATTGCGATGAGCGACGTGCCGCCGCTGATAAAATTCCCGACAAAACCAGCAATGGCGCCGATAAAGAAAAGCAGAAAGAGCGTGTCGATTTCCATTCCGTCCCGCGCAGTCAGCCACTTGTCGCCGTCAAAAAAACGTGCCGGTAAGCACGGCACGTTTTTCTTGATCCGTCAAACAATCGAAACAGCCGTTACGATGCCATCTTGGCGACTTCGGCGGCGAAATCAGCCTGTTCCTTTTCGATGCCTTCGCCCAGCTGGAAGCGGGCGAAACCCTTCAGTGCCACCGGCGCTCCAAGTGTTTTGGCGGCAGCGTCAAGCACGGCAGAGATTTTGGTTTTGCCGTCGAGGACATAGGCCTGTTCCAGCAGCACGGTTTCGTCGTAATATTTCTTGATCTGCCCTTCGACGATCTTGCCGATCATGGCCTCGGGCTTGCCGCTGGCGGCGGCCTTTTCCATCAGAATCGCCTTTTCGCGTTCCAGCGCCTTGGGATCAACCTCGGCAATGTTGAGCGCCTGCGGCGCGGCGGCGGCGACATGCATCGCTAATTGCTTGCCAAGTTCCGCCAGCTTGGCCTTATCCGCCGTGGATTCCAGCGCAACCAGAACACCGATCTTGCCCAGATTCGGCGCGACCGCATTATGCACATAGGTCGCGACGATGCCGTTGCCGACCGTGAATTTCTTCGCCCGACGCAGCGACATATTTTCGCCGATGGTGGCGATGAGGTTGGTCAATTCTTCCTGCACCGTGCGGCCGGTCTTGGGATACGCCGCGGCCTTCAACGCCTCGGTCTCGGCGCTGCCGGTTAGTGCCAGTTGCGCGATTTGCAGCACCGCCGTCTGGAACTGCTCATTACGTCCCACAAAATCGGTTTCAGCATTAACCTCGACCACCGCCGCCGTCGCGCCGTTGGTGGCCACGGCGACCAGACCTTCGGCCGCCACGCGCCCGGCCTTCTTCGCCGCCGCCGACAGGCCTTTTTTACGCAGCCAATCAACCGCCGCTTCCAGATCGCCGGCGGTTTCGGTCAACGCTTTTTTGCAATCCATCATCCCGGCGCCAGTTTTATCGCGCAGATCCTTGACCAGTTGTGCTGTAATTTCTGCCATCTTGTTCTCCTGTAGAATATCCGTTGCCGCCCGGCGGGTGCACCCCCCCGCCGTGACGCCTTGCAACCCTATACGCCGAAGCTGACTTAGGCCGTCGCGGCCAAAGCTGGCGGCGCAATTTCTTCACGCGGCGGCGTGGTGGCGGCGCCCGCATCCTTGGCGCTGCCTGACATTTCCGCCTCGATCCCGTCCAGAACGGACAAGGCGACGAGATCGCAGAACAGTTCAATCGCGCGCGTCGCGTCATCATTGCCGGGGATCGGATAGGTAATGTTGTCGGGATTGGAATTGCTGTCCAGAACCGCCACCACCGGGATGCCGAGTTTGGTGGCTTCTTCAACCGCCAGCGATTCCTTGTTGGTGTCGAGAATGAACAGGATATCCGGCAGACCGCCCATTTCCTTGATCCCGCCCAGCGCGCGTTCCAGCTTGTCGCGCTGGCGCGCCATGTTCAGCTGTTCTTTCTTCGTCAGCTTCAGGGCTTCGTTTTGCAGCTTTTCGTCCAATTCGCGCAAACGCTTGATGGATTGCGAAATGGTTTTCCAGTTGGTGAGCATGCCGCCCAGCCAGCGGTGATCGACATAATACTGGCCGCAGCGCTTCGCCGCTTCGGCGATTTTTTCCTGCGCCTGGTGCTTGGTGCCGACAAACAGCACGCGTCCGCCATTGGCCGCCGTGTCGCGCAAGGCTTGCAGCGCGCGGCTGAGCATCGGGACGGTTTGTTCCAGATCGATAATATGGACGCCGTTGCGCACCCCGAACAGATAGGGTTGCATCTTCGGGTTCCAACGCCGGGTATTATGCCCGAAATGGATACCCGCTTCGAATAATTGACGCATGGTAAAAGCTGGCATTGTCATAGCCTGATCCTCTTCTCCGGTTAGACGGAGGCGCCCAAAAAGCGCCCTTCCCGTTGCCTGTTATTAGGCCCTCTGCGGGGCGTCGCCCGACCAATTCAGTCGGACACCGGCGCCAATTTGTTATGGAAAATCATGTCCATAAACAGGATCGGCCTCCCCGCATGTGATGTCTGGACACGGCAAAACCGCGCCAGCGACCAGATTTGTAGCCAGAAACAAGGGGTTTTGCAAGGATTGAACGCGGAATTTAAGGTCGCGGCGCGATGATGGCCTCAAACGCCCGTAATTCGTCCGCCGGACGGGTCGCAAACTGGGTCAAGGTCTTGTTGATGATTTTCCTGGCCGCCGTTTCAATCCTCTCGGTATCCAGGTGCAAGGTTTTCGCCTTACGCCGGGTTTTCGTCTTACGATGCAGGGGCAGCATCCCCCTTCCCGGCATATCCTGTTCCGGCCAGGCGGCGCGATCCTTGGCGGCCTTGGCCAGCATGGCGGCAAAGATCGAGCGCGCCGCATTTCTCTGCACCCCTTTCACCAGCAACAAATCTTGTATCGATTGATCGGCCTGGTCGGCGATTTGTTGCCCACCCGGGAAGATGGCGAGGTGCCGTGCCTTATACTTGGCGTTGCCGCTATCCGGCATCGTGCGCGCGCTCAGTTCAAGCGCAACCAACGAAATAAAATGTCCGATCCGCGCACGCGCGGCATCGTTATCGTTTAACGGCTCTGCCATGGCCGCATTGTCGCATGAAAACGTGAAAGTAATGCGTGGATTTAACCTATGCGGGCTGGCGCGGCATAACGCATTGGCCGGACTGGCAATATGGCCGCAAAGGGCGGGTATGATTGGGCGGCGGGCCACAATCGATCAAGGGAGCCAGTCGTGCATTCTGCGCCACATTATCGGCAACAAATCTGGCATTGATGCTCCAGAAAAATCCAGGGCAGACGCTGGGGACAATTACGCAATCATCGTCGGCGGCACAGGTCAACCACAGCGTGTGTTTATAAGCCAGTTGTGCAGATTTCTCCGCCATAGACACGCGCTCAACATAGATCATGCCCGCCACCAGCAACAATGCGGCCACACCTATCCCCAAGATATTCCGCCAGCGCCAGAATCCTGACATCAATCAATACTCCTGCACATCCGCGCCGCCGGGCAAAGCGCGCAACTGCGCCTTGGCGGCCTCGTTGATCTGCCACGCGCCGGGCAGTTCGATTTCCGCCTCGGCGCCATCATCCAGCGTCAAAACCAGTTGCATCCGCGCCTTGCCTTTGGGCATCTGCGTCAACAAGGGCGGCAGCGCGGCAAGCGCCGCATCAGAACGCACCACCAGCCTGACACCCAGCGCCAGACGTTCCGCCGCCGTTTGCAGCGGTTCGACATGACGCACGATATAACGCAGCTCGCCACCCTCGCTGCGGCCGTCGCCCTGAACATCAACATCCAGCAAGACCGGCGTGCCGGTTTCCAGATGCGGTCGCGCCAGCGCCAGCTGCTCGGAAAAAACCGTGACCTCGTAACTTCCCGTCGCGTCGGATACCTGCACGAAGGCAAAACGGTTGCCGGATTTTGCCGTGCGTTCTTGTCGCCCAAGAATAATCCCCGCCAGTTTGAAACGGCTGGAATCGCGCAGGCGCAATTGCCCCGCCACCGCAACCACCGGGACGACGCCCAGCCGCTCCAGCATCACCCGATAATTATCCAGCGGGTGTGACGACAGGTAAAATCCGACCGCGTCAAATTCATTGCGCAAACGCGTCAGTTCGTCCCACATCGGCGTGGCGGGAAGATTCGGGCGCACCGACTGCCCCGCCCCGCCGAACAGGCTGACTTGCCCGCTTGCCTTGGCCGCAGCATGGCTGGCGCCATGTCGGGCGATGGTTTCAATGCCACCGGTCAGTTGCGCACGGTTGGGATGCATGCTGTCAAACGCTCCGGCGGCGATCAGGGCTTCAAGCTGCTTTTTATTCAGCGCTTTCGGATCGACGCGTTCGGAAAAATCGAAGGGGTCGCGGAAGATCCCGTTGCTAGCGCGTTCGGCCACCACCAGCTTCATCGCCGCATCGCCAACGCCTTTCAGCGCCGCGAGCGCATAGCGAATGGCCTTGCCCTCGCTTTCGGCCAGGTCAACGCTGAACAAGGGCTGTGATTTGTTGATATCCGGCGGCAAGAGACGGATGCGATGCCGCGCCAGTTCCTGACGGATCATATTGAGCTTGTCGGTATCGTTTAATTCGAAATTCATCGTCGCGGCAAAAAACTCCACCGTGTGATTGGCCTTAAGATAAGCTGTCTGATAAGCGATCAAGGCATAGGCTGCGGCGTGTGATTTGTTGAAGCCGTAACCGGCGAATTTGTCGATCTGGTCGAAGATCATCCCGGCCTGATCTTCGGGCACGCCACGTTCACCTGCGCCCTTGATGAAGCTGGCGCGCTGCGCCGCCATTTCGTCTTTCTTTTTCTTACCCATCGCACGGCGCAGCAGGTCGGCGGCGCCCAGCGAATAGCCGGCGAGAATCTGCGCCGCCTGCATAACCTGTTCCTGATAGATCAAGATGCCGAGCGTTTCCTTGAGAATCGGCTCCAGCTTGGGGTGCAGATAGTCCGCCGACTCCTGTCCATGCTTGACGCTGATATATTTCGGGATGTTCTCCATCGGCCCAGGCCGGTAGAGCGCCACCAAAGCGATGATATCCTCGAAGCGGTTGGGTTTGAGTTTCCGCAGCACGTCGCGCATGCCGGAGCTTTCCAGCTGGAACACCCCCGTGGTATCGCCCCGCGCCAGCAGCGCAAAAGTTTTGGCATCATCGAGTGGCAGACTCCCCAGATCAACCGTCACGCCCCGCGCCGCCAGCATATCCACGGCGCATTGCAATACGTCGAGCGTTTTCAAACCCAGAAAGTCGAATTTCACCAGTCCGGCATATTCGACTGTTTTCATATTGAATTGCGTCGCTGGCAAGGTCGCGCCTGGGTCGCGATAGAGCGGCACGATGTCCGTCAAAGGCCGGTCGCCGATCACGACGCCGGCGGCATGCGTTGAAGCATTGCGGAACAGTCCTTCAAGCTGCAACCCGACATTGATCAACTGATCAACAGCGGCATCTTCACGGCGCAAGGCTTGCAACTGCGCCTCGCTGTCCACGGCCTGTTGCAGCGTCACCGGATTTGCCGGATTGTTCGGAATCATTTTGCAGATTTTATCGACATAGCCATAGGGCATGCCCATGACGCGCCCGACATCGCGCAGGACGGCGCGCGCCTGTAACTTGCCGAAGGTGATGATCTGCGCCACACGATCCGCGCCGTATTTCTGCTGCACATAGGCGATGACTTCGTCGCGTCGTTCCTGACAGAAATCGATATCGAAGTCGGGCATCGACACGCGCTCGGGATTCAGGAATCGTTCGAACAGCAAGCCGAAACGGATCGGATCAAGATCAGTAATCAGCAGCGCCCACGCCACCACCGACCCAGCGCCCGACCCGCGTCCAGGCCCCACCGGAATGCCGTTTTTCTTGGACCAGGTGATGAAGTCGGACACGATCAGGAAATAGCCGGGAAAGCCCATCTTGATGACGACATCAAGTTCAAATTCCAGACGATCACGATATTCCTGTTCCCGGTCGGCGGGAATATTATGCTGCAACAGGCGCACCGTCAGCCCGTCGCGCGCATTGGCGCGCAGCTCTTCAATTTCGCTGCGCCCGTCCTGTGTCGGAAAAGGTGGCAGGATCGGATCAATCTTCTGCGGCCAGACGGCGCAACGCCGCGCAATAGCCAGCGTATTATCACACGCCTCCGGCAGGTCAGCGAACAGTTCGCGCATCTGCCGCGCCGATTTGAAATAATGTTCCGGGGTCAAGCGACGGCGCTCGGTGGCCGCGATCACTGTTTTGTCGGCGATGCAATAAAGTGCGTCATGCGCTTCATAAGCGCCGGGGTCGCCAAAATAAATGTCATTGGTCGCCACCAACGGCAAATCCAGCGCATAGGCCATGTCGATCAGTGCCGGTTCAATGCGGCGCTGCTGCGTGCCGAGCGCGCCATCTTCATGACGTTGCAATTCGACATAAAGCCGTCCCGGATAAATCTGCTGCAATTGTTCCAGACAGGCGCGCGCGGCATCGGGCTGGCCTTCCAGCAGCAATTGCCCGACAGGCCCGGAGATATTGCCGGTCAGGGCGATGATCCCCGCCGCATGCGCCGCCAGTTCATCCCAGGTGACATAAGGTTCCGTGCGTTCCGTCGCCAGGAACGCGCCGCTGACCAGACGCACCAGATGACGATAACCCTCGTCCGATTGCGCCAGCAGCACGAGCCGATTTAATTGCGGCTGGCCGTTTTTGAGATTCTTGCCCGCGCGCAACAAAGCAACTTCGCAACCGATGATCGGCTGAATCCCCGTCCCGGTCGCGGCCATCGCGAATTCCAGCGCCCCGAACAGATTGCCACGATCGGTGACCGCCACTGCCGGCATATCCTGCGCCAGGCACAGCTGGATCAAATCCTGCCGCGCCGCGACACCACCCTCTTTGGGCTTTTCCTCGGTGATCTTGATCGCGCCTTCGGCCAGGGAATAGCTGCTATGCACGCGCAGATGAATGAAGTCGGCATGGGACATGGGGGCGCTCAATGCCGCCTTAAACCGCTATTATAGGAAACTTCCGCATGATAATAGGAATTCTGATAAATTTCATATCTATCATCGCCCGATACCCCTTTCATTCGTTTGGCAAGAAAGACGGTGGGCAGGTTACGCGGCGCGTCCCCTTCCCCGAGACACACCGTTCCCCATCAATCAGAACGGAATTTCGTCGTTCAGCTCCGCCGCCGCACCGCCACGCGCCACGGCTTTGCCACCGCCGAAATCATCAGATGCATCATTGGCAGGAATGGCGCTGCGGTCGCTGCCGCCGGCGCTGTCAAGCATCGTCAGCTCGCCGCGATAAGGCCGCAAGGTGACTTCAGTGGTATATTTCTCCGCGCCATCCTTGTCGGTGTATTTACGGGTTTCCAGCTGACCTTCGATATAAACTTTCGCGCCTTTTTTCAAATAGCGCTCCGCCACGCCGATGATATTTTCGTTAAACACGACCACACGATGCCATTCGGTCTTTTCCTTGCGCTCGCCGCTGGCCTTGTCTTTCCACGACTCGGACGTCGCCACCGATAGGTTGCAGACGCGACCGCCATTCTGAAAGCTCCGCACCTCCGGATCGCGCCCCAGATTGCCGACCAGAATGACCTTATTGACGCTGCCTGCCATGATTCCACTCCTCGTTTGAAATTTATCGTGCAACAATAGCCGCATGTCCGGCGTCTGGCCAGACCCAACTGCACCTCAGATCAACCACAAGAATTTGATTTAACACAAGATCACACAGGTCCTGGTTACCAGAGCGTAAATCCTTGCTCAAATTTTACACAAATACCCACTGATATAATTCATAAAATTGCAGACAAGATTAAGGGGAGTTTAAGTGAACAACCATATTCTGACTGTATTCATTGTAACAATATTTGTGGTGCTGTCATGAAATTGAATCGGATATTTGCATTAGGCATCTTATGCTTGAGCATGACGGCCGGGACTACCCACGCTGAAGTCCCCGATGGCACCAAAGTCGATGCCGGGATGGTCGGCAAACTGATGAGCTGGATCGAAAAAGAGACGGGTTATCGCGCCCCCAACCTGCCGACGGTTATTGCCAGCCAGGAAAAGTTCCGTATGGTGATGAGCATGAACGGCGTCCATTATGCCGACGCGCGTGCCATGTATATCCCCGGCATGGTGATTCTGGACAATGAAGCCTGGGAAGCCGATGACCCGGTGCAGATCAGCCTGCTGGTACACGAGTTGGTTCACCATGCCCAGCTGTTTTCCAAGCGCAAATACGCCTGCGCCGACGCCAAGGAATACGAGGCTTATATCATCCAGAACAAGTGGCTGGAAGCGCATGGCGCCCGTCCCTTTGCCAGCCAGACTTGGATCGATGAAATGTCGCGCTGCAGAAACTCATAAATCGGGCGTCTGAATCAGGAGGTGGACCCCTTAATCATCCTCCCAGGCCAAGCGTGACAAATTTACCCACAGTCAGACCGCATTAATCTTACGTCACCCCACCTTTATGGTTAATTTTGTTTCACAAAAGCGGGATTAACCACGCGTTGCATTATTGCAACTATTTACCATCAATTTACCTTTCATAACTCCTAAAAAATTGTATATATAGTCCTCATGCCCCAAGCTTTGTTTCGTTGATAATCGAAGCGAAGTTTTTGTGGAGAAATTGTTGAGGAGGATTATTATTATGCTTAGAACGATTAAAACTGCCTTGGTCCTGAGCGGCGCACTGCTGGCGCTCGGCCTTATCGTTATGCCTATGACAGCGCATGCGGCGAATCAGTGCGTCGACCTTTACGGCGAGGCCAGCAAGGCCGCAAGTGCGAAGGACCTGAAGGCCACTTCGATCTTGCTTGAGAAAGCCGGAAATTGCTGTGCGGCCGATATTGACCCAACTTCCGCACAAAAAATCATCGGTAGCGTCAAGACGATCGTCGGCGCCGCGTCAGCAGCGGCCAGCAAGAAAACCGACAAAAACGACGCCGGCAAGGTCATGGCCAACGCTTTAGGGTGTGCCGGTCAGCCGAGCATCGTCGCCATTGATCCGACCCTGTATTCCTTGGTTCTGGCGGATTCGGCCGAATTTGCCGAACTGGCACGTGAAGAAAACGGCGGCGTGAGCAAGGATGTGCAATTTGCCCGTCAACACGGCAACCGTCCGAGCAACAATCAACAGCCGACGGTTAGCATCGAACAAAAGTGATCTTTTTGACACCGGCGGCAATTGCCGCCGGTGTCTAATCATTTCAGGGTTGCCAACCAGCCTCCTCCCAACTAGCATTTCCCAAGTTTTTCCAATTTATTCAGAATTTACTAACCATTTTACCTGTTTCTTGTAACCCGATCACAATTAAGTGGAGTAGAAAAATGAAGATCGTCTCTTTCCGTCGCGGGCTGTTGCTTGCTGTCAGTGCCGTGGCTATTGCTGCCGTTCCCTCTGGTGTTAGCGCCGGTTATGGGCAACAGGGCTTTTTCACCGGGCGCGTCGAACCGGATGGTTCGATTGACCTTCGCAACCCCGTCGCCGCAGGTGTCGGCGCTGTTGCCGGACAATCGATCGCGCAACGTCCGCGCCCCGACTATGACCCGATTCCCTATGATGTCGGTTCGTTCCAGCTGTTCCCCTCGGTCGAAGTGGGGCCCGTTTTTGACAGCAACATTTACGCACAAAAAACCGGCGAGAAGTCAGACTATGTCTGGACCGTGCGTCCGGGCATCTCCGCTTTTTCGAACTGGAATCGGCATGCGTTACAGTTTGGCGCGCAGGGTGATTTCGGTTTTGGCACATTCCGCCCCGCCGAGAATTACTATGACGGCATCCTGAACATGCGCGGCCGTCTTGACCTCGCGAATCGCACGAACTTCGAATTCGGCGGCGATTATCAGCGTCTGACCGAAGCCCGCGGGTCGCCCGACAATAACATTCAGGCCGAACCTGCCGATTTCAACTACTCGCACGCCTTCGTCGCTCTGAAGCGCAAGCAGGGGCGTTTCGACATCCGGACACAGTATGACGTCTC
The DNA here is from genome assembly GCA_049653105.1 of Alphaproteobacteria bacterium. Lineage (GTDB taxonomy): Bacteria > Pseudomonadota > Alphaproteobacteria > UBA9219 > RFNS01 > JBASFQ01. The sequence goes on along the minus strand of JBASFQ010000005.1, from coordinate 59,207 downwards.
GCGATTCGATTACGATCACGTCAAGACCGCGACTTCGGAGATCAACCTGAACTTCCGCAACCGGTTGCAGCAAGCGGTTACTGCGGAACTCGGTTACGAAGTCATGCGTTTCTGGCGCCCCTTTGTGCGCGGTCAGTACGACTGGCGCGATTTCGACGTGAATTCACAACACAACTCTCAGGGCTACACAGTTCTGGGCGGCAGCGGCTTTGAAATGGGCGGCGGCACGGTGACCGGTGAAGTCTATGCGGGTCTCATGTCACATGATTACCGCAACTGGACAAGCGACGGCGTCGGCAACACGACCAGCAGCTTCAAGTTCGGGGGTAAAGGTCTGTGGAACATTACCGGCATGACTTCGCTGGTTCTCGAAGCCGACAGAACGCTGGAAGACACCACCACCACCGGTTATCGCAGCTTCATCGCCACCGGCGGTTCCGCGACGTTACAGCATGAATTGCGCCGCAATATCCTGCTGGAAGCCAAGGGCGGCATGACCCGCTATGACTTCAACGGCGCGCCGGAACGTCAGGACGACCAGTACAATGCCGGTGCAGGAATGCGGTATTTCTTCAACCGCCATTTCTACAGCGATATCCAGTACGACTTCACCAACCGCATCTCGACGGTCGGCGCCAACAATTATGACCGCCATGTGGTGCAGTTACGGTTTGGCGCGCAGATGTAATTCTGCGGTTGGCTGGTTAAACGCCTAGCGGAGGGCATTGATGCTATCTTGTCGTTTGGTCGGGTCATACTTCGTGTTGGGAACCCTGGCGGTTATGTTGACCTGTTCACCAGGTCATGCCGCCACGAACGAGCCAATGCCGCAGGTGTCCCCTGCTCCGGTGGCGCAACCCGCGCCACCGGCATCGACCAACCCGCACGAATATACTCTGGGGCCGGGTGATAAGGTGCGGGTCACGACCTTCGGCGAGCAGGATTTGTCCGGAGAATTCGAAGTCGGTGGTGCCGGGAAAATCTCCATGCCGCTGGTCGGCGACATTGCCGTCACTGGTCGAACCGTTACGCAAGTGATCAGCAGCATCGAGGAAAAGTTGCGTGGCGGGTATTTGCGCGATCCGAAGGTCAATATCGACGTGCTCAACTACCGCCCCTTCTTTATTTTGGGCGAAGTCATCAAACCCGGCAGCTACCCCTATGTCAGCGGCATGACCGTGGTCAATGCCGTTGCTCTGGCGGGCGGTTATACTTATCGCGCCGACAAAGACGGTGTCACAATCGAACACGCCGGCAATCCTAACAAGAAAGAACAAAAGGCTGATGAAACAGGCCCCGTTTTGCCAGGTGACATTGTGCGCGTCCCCGAACGCTTCTTTTAGGCCGAAAAGTTAATTCTTTGGCGAGAGTTTAACGCATGCTTCCCATGCGCTAGGGCTCTGCGTTCTGTGCGCCATGCTTACGCTACTTTAACGATTGACGCGCAAAATTACCCTCGCGACCCCATCCCCCTGTATAACCCGGAAACCCCCATGACGACTTCGACAGAACTTAATTTAATGCCCCAGGGACAGGTCGGCCTGAACCGGATTGCCCGTCAGGTGCAGGGCTTTGAGTTCGCGGCCTTTGTCCGCCTTTTCAATCGCCGCAAGAATGTCATTGCGGGACTGACCATGCTGACCACTCTGTTCATGATCCTGATGGCGTTCATTCTGCCGCCGCGTTATCTGGGCACCGCGATCGTGATGCAGGATATGCGTAAAGCGCATGTCTCCAATGTCGAGGAAGTCCTGTCCGGCCTGACCACCGACAGCGGCACGATCCGCAGTGAAATGGAAATTCTCCGTTCCCGCACCATGATTGGTCGCGTCGTGGATAAACTCGACCTGATGAATGACCCGCACATCAACCGCAAAGCCGGGAACAGCTGGTTCTCCCCGGGCAACTGGTTTAGCTTCCTGCACAGTCCCCGCCCTCCCGGCGAGGAGAAGGCCGCCTTGCGAACGGCCGTGATTAATGAAATCGAACGCCGTCTCGACATCAACAATGATGGTCGCTCTTTCGCGATCAGACTGGCTTTCAGCGGCAACACGCCACAGCAGGCTGCGTTGATCGCGAACACTTTCGTCGAACTGTATCTGGTTGATCAGCTGGAAACCAAATATGAAGCCGCCGAACGCGCCAACAAATGGCTCGGCGAGCGTTTGCAAGCCTTGCGTGAGAAGGTCGAGTCATCCGAGGCGGCCGTGGCCGATTATCGCCGCAAAAACAACCTGACCGAATTCAACGGTACGACCATCACCACGCAACAGGCGTCGCAAATCAACACGCAACTGGTTGAAGCACGCGCGATACGGGCGCAGGCCGAAGCGCGGCTGCGTGGCACACAGGACATGGTGCGTCAGCATGGCAGCGTCGAAGCCTCCGGCGATGTGTTGTCATCACAGTTGATTCAGAAGCTGCGCGAACAAGAATCCGAAGTGCGTCGCGCTTTGTCGGAAATGACCAATCGTTACGGCGAGCGGCACCCTCTGATCATCAACAAGAAAGAGGAACTCCGTGGCTTGATGGGGAAAATCGGCGAAGAAGTCTCTAAGATCGTCAAGGGGCTGGCCAATGAAGTCGAAATCGCCAAGGCCAAAGAGACCAGCCTGGAGGGTGAGCTGAAACGCATCGAGGCGCGCGCCGACTTGGGCAATACGGCTCTGGTAACCTTGAACCAGTTGGAACGCGAATCCCAATCCAACAAGACCCTCTATGAAGGTTTCCTGACGCGCTTTAAACAAGTCAACGAACAACAGGGCATTCAGGATACCGACTCGCGCATCGTGGCGCGCGCCGAAGCTCCGCTGGAAACATCGTTCCCGAACAAGCCGCTGTTTGTCCTGTTGGGCATTGTTGGCGGCTTTGCGCTCGGCATGGTGGCAGCGTTCCTGATCGAATATTTCGACCGTGGTTTCCGTGGCATGCCGCAGATCGAGGAATATCTTGGCCTCACCGCGCTGGGAATGGTTCCCAGCCTGAAAGGCGCGACGGACAAGACCCCGGAAGATTACATCGTCGAGAAACCGCTTTCGTCTTATAGCGAGTCGTTACGCACCATTCGCACCGGCATCCATTTCTCCAACGTTGACCACCCGCCGAAGATTGTCATGTTCACGTCGGCGTTGCCCAGCGAAGGCAAATCCACCGTCGTCATGTCGCTGGCACGCTCTCTGGCTCTGACCGGGAACAAGGTCATCATCATCGAAGGCGATTTGCGGCGCCCGCGTATTCGCAAAGCGCTGGGGGGCAATCCTAAAATGGGTGATATCACTCATGTCCTGGGTGGCGAGAAGCCATTCAACGAGGTGGTGCAAAAAGACCGCGCTTCGGGGCTTGATTACCTGCCTGCCGGGAAAAAAGCGCCAAATCCGCAGGATTTACTGGGATCACAGCAAATGGAAAAATTGCTGCGTTTCTGTGCCGCGCATTACGATCTGGTTCTGGTCGATACGCCCCCGGTGCTTGCCGTTTCCGATGCGGCCATGATCGCCCGGGTCGCCGATTGCTCGATTTTTGTCGTCCGCTGGGGTTCGACCCCGCGTGACGTTTCCGCTCAGGCGGTCAAGATGCTCAGCGGATACACGAACCGCATCGCCGGAGCCATTTTGTCCCAGGTCGATCTGGAATCGCATGTCAAATACGGGTACGGCGATATCGGCTATTATTACGGTCACTATCGGGAATATTACCATAACTAAGCGCCCGGAACTGGTTAACATCAGCCCATAAAGCAAAACTTGAATTGCGCGCCTTTCCGGTCGATAAATTGTCCTGCTGACCTGTCAAGGACGTCGTTATGCTGTCAAAACTCGGCAAATATTTTAACCGTGGCTTTCTTCTCGGAGCATTGCTCTTTTTGTCTCTTCTGAGCCTCGTTTATGGCTGGCCAGCGCTTTATGGGGGCATTTCCCTGGGTATCAGCGGTGGGCTGCGCGACAAACTTTATGCGCGCGAACCCATGTCCGAAGCGGAACTGGACGATTTTATTACCAGGCGTCACCAGCTGCTGGCGTTCTGGGACAGCTGGCTTGGCTATGATGATCTGGCACAGGCTGTTCTGGCAAAGGCCGAGACCTTGGGACTGCACACCAAGGCCGGACGCGATCTTATGCCAGAAGTTATGCGTCTTGAAAAAGAAGCTCTCGTTCGAAATCCGGCCAACAGTTTCGCCTGGGCGCGCCTTGCTTATGCGCGCATGGTCTATAATGGTCCCTCGCGCCTTGTCACCATGCCCTTGCTGCAAAGCATCCACTCCGGGCCGTATGAACCGTCGCTCCTGCCCTCGCGCATCGCCATGATGCTCAGCACCAAGCCCTACTGGCCCGAAGAAATGGCGGCTATATTCCAGCAGCAGGTTGATCGCGCCTGGATCAGCCAGTCTCTGGAAACCACGCGCGCCGTATTTTTCGGCGGTCAGGCCGATGCCCTGCGGCCTTATCTTGAATCCGATCCGGTCAAGCTGGTAAAATTTGACAAATGGGTCAGTGATCTGCGCGCCGAGGCTGAAGGGAAATAACCCCCTTCAGGATGCGTGTTTCTTGCCCAGTTCGCGCGACGACCAGCTCTGCGCCACGCCCATGCCGAGGATCGCCGCATAGGTGAATGCCACGGCAGGAATCTGCAGGCTGAAGTCAAAGATCGAATGCAACCCCTCCTGCACCGTAGCCGCCAGCGCCAGCGCCGGATATATCCCATCACGTTTACGCGTCCAGACCCCGTGCACGCAGCGCAGAACCAACAGGCCGATGACGCTAAACCAGATCAGCGCCATGGGAAATCCAAGATCCATGATGGTTTCAAGATAATCATTGTGCGCTTCCTCGAACCAGCCAATGACGGTCGGGTCGCGATAAAGCCGGAAGGCGGTGTCAAAATTGCCAAACCCGTAGCCAAGCCATGGGTTGGCCTCGATAGCTTCCCAGGTCAGGGCATAGACATTCAAACGGCTGGGCAGATCTTCCGCAATCGTGTTGGCATTTAAGCGCACCGCCAGCTGCGTCCCGCCAAGTGCGAGCATGACGCCCGAAAAAAGCACAAGCAAGCCAAAGATCATGAAGATACGGCTCCAGCGCATGCGTTTATTCAACGCCAGCGCCAGCGCCAACACTGCCATGCCTCCCATGCAACTGGCAAAACCTGCGCGCGAGGCCGAGAAGATCAACGCGACAAACAGCGCGATGGGAAGCAGCAACCACAAGAGCTCTCCGGCCGCAAGTTTCGTCAGAAAATCGCTCCAGAAGAAATAGCGCGCCCCCTCGCTGGAAAGTTGCCGTCCGGTGCTCTCGCGCCAGATATTGCGCCAGCGATAGAACACCAGAACCGTCGCGCTGAGCAACCCAAGCCCCGCATAGGCGGCATAGGAATTACGATTGAAAAAGGTCGATGTCATATTGTCGATATAAGCGCGTTTCTTGAACCACAACACCGTATTGGTTCCCGTGGCTTCGACAATGAAGCCATAAAACGCATAGACCATGCCGGTACCGATAATGACGGCCAGAAGAATTTTGGCGCGACGACTGTCAAGTGCCAGAAAATAGGCCAGCCAGAATGAGGCGATATAACTGAGCAAACGCACCAGATGTTCGGCAGACGCGCTGGGATCAAGCGCAACGGCGCCCCGCATCCCGGCCGTATCCTTGAATCCCTGCTGTGCCAATAAACGCTGGGCATCACCCCACATAGGGTGGTGCCATGCATCCGGCGTCCAGGATACGGTTTGCAGAATAATCCAGATCACGACCACAACAGCCAGCGTCGTTGCCGCCTTCATCGTCCCGCTTAACGGGACTTTCAATATTTCGGGGCGAAGCGCCCAGATCCCCAAAAACAGCAGGAGCAACAGATTTGCCCACACCGCCAGCAGGCTGGCCGACCACATCCGGTTTGACCCGAGCGGCAGCGGCGCCAGCACCAAGATAAAAATATAGGCAAGAAAAAGCGCCGTCAGAAATTTCTGTTTCGACGAAACAGGGGGAGAAGCCGGTCGCTTCCGGGAACGTTGTGACGAAAAGAGCGTGATCAAAGACATTCAGGTGTGCAAAAAGCGCCGCGCGCTTTCCTCCAGAATCAGACAGGTCAATTTAGCAGTCGCATAGGCTCCCGTATCGATGGCGATGCGGTTAGGATGAATTTCCGGAGCGGGAACAATCGTGTGACCATGCACAACCATACCGCCGAAATCCTCGGCACTGTCCAGGAATTCAGTGCGAATGAACAAGAGATCGTCGCGAAGCTGTTGCTCCAGCGCCAACCCAGGCCGCATGCCGGCATGGACAAAAATATAATCGCCATTTTGATAGTGCAATTGCGTCGCGCGCAGAAAAGCCAGATGTTCGACAGGCACCCGCGCCGTAAAATCGGCACGAATACGCCGCACCTGTTCATCCGTCACGGTCTGGGGTGGCGGCGGCAACCCATAACTGGCCACCGTTTCGCGTCCACCAAAATAAAACCAGTCGCGCGCAATTGTGTCATCGCCGTCGCAGAAACGCAGCATCACATCCTCATGGTTTCCGCGCAGAAAGACCGGGGCAAAACCCGGTGGCAGGCCGGAACGGAGCAGATCGATAACATCCCGACTGTGATAGCCACGATCAACATAGTCTCCCAGAAAAATCAGTTCCTTACGCAATTCTTTTGCTGTGTCCGCGTCCTCCACAATCTGCGCCAGAATTTGGCGCAGCAAATCCACGCGCCCGTGAATATCGCCCACCACATAAAGCCGCGTGCCCGAAGGCACGGCATATTTCCGCTCCGGCGCGCCCTTCTTATGTAAAAAATTAAACATCGCCGCCATGTTTTTATCAACCCAACGATTTATCCGCCAAATCGAGAAGAAACACAACCGTAAGGCAGCGCAACGAACCCGGCTCGCGCACCATGAACTGCGCCCTCAATAGCAAAAAACGACACTCTATTAGAAGTTTTTTACCGCAACACGCGTCTTTCAGGCGGCATCTGTACGATCCAGAGCATCCAGCGCGCGTTTTAAGCGGTTTTCTTCATCCATGGTCGCGATAGTGTCACGAACTTTTGCTGTTTTCTCGATTGTTAACAGGAGGTCGAAGGCCATTTCAGGTCCGTAACGCCGCACCAAGTCCTGATAAGTCATTGTGCTCATTTTTTTCTCCATTTTTTATAAGTGTCATTTTTAATCAGCATCTGGAGTAAACAATCGCAGGATATTCGTTGTATATTTTCCTTGAATTATAATGCGTTAGCATACAACACCGCCGCATGCGTTTCAATATGAATTGGCGCACGAAACTACGCCCGCTAAACACGTGATGTTCGCGGAGCAAGTGATTGAAATTGTTTGTGTAAAAACTACCCGAGGAACATCTTATAGGCCGGGTTATTGCTTTCATCGGTATAGGGATAGCCAACCTTGCGTAAAAATCCCTGCCACGCTTTTTGCGACCTGGGTTGCACCTGCACACCGACCAGAACGCGGCCGTAATCGGCGCCATGGTTGCGATAGTGAAACAAAGTGATATTCCAGCCGTTGCCCATCGCCTCCAGGAATTTACGCAAGGCTCCCGGCCGTTCCGGAAATTCAAAACGATACAGCATTTCATTGACCGCAGGAGCATGCCCGCCGACCAGATGGCGGATATGCAGCTTGGCCATTTCATTGTCGCGCAGATCGACGGTTTTAACGCCGTTCCGGCGCAATGATTTAAACAATCGCTCGATCTCATCCTTGCTGTGTGCCGCGACGCCGACGAACACATGCGCCGCGCCCGCATCGGCGTAGCGGTAATTGAATTCGGTAATCTGCCGCGATCCAAGCAGTTCGCAGAATTTCTTGAAGCTGCCGGGACGTTCCGGAATGGTCGCGGCAAAAATCGCCTCGCGCTGTTCGCCCAATTCGGCGCGTTCAGCCACAAAGCGCAGCCGGTCAAAATTCATATTCGCGCCGCAGGCGATGGCGACCATCGTCTGGCCAGAGATTTTATGGCGCGCGCAATACTGCTTCATCCCGGCGATGGCCAGAGCGCCCGCCGGCTCCACGATGGCACGGGTATCTTCAAACACATCTTTCAGCGCGGCACAGGTCGCGTCGGTATCGACCAGAAGAAAATCATCGACATAGCGCTGCGCCAGGCGGAATCCTTCTTTGCCCACCGTTCGCGTGGCGACGCCGTCAGAGAACTGGCCGACCTGCGGCAAAATAACGCGCTTTCCGGCCTTGATCGAATCATGCATGGAGGCGGCATCGACCGGCTCGACGGCGATGATCCTGATCTCCGGGCGCAAGCGTTTAATATAGGCTGCGATGCCGCCAATCAGACCGCCGCCGCCGACGGCGACGAAAATGGCGTGGATCGATCCCTGATGCTGGCGCAGGATTTCCATCGCCACCGTCCCCTGCCCTGCGATCACGTCGGGATCGTCATAGGGGTGGACGAAAGTGAGTTTATTTTTTTTCTCCAGCCGCCGCGCCTCGTCACAGGCTTCGTCGTAATTCAACCCATGCAGCACGACCTTGCCGCCGCGCCGCTTGACGGCATCAATCTTGATCTGCGGCGTCGTGACCGGCATGACAATCGTGGCGGTGACGCCGAATTTCTGCGCCGCCAGCGCCACGCCCTGCGCGTGATTGCCCGCGCTGGCGCACACGACGCCGCGCTGCAATTTTTCCAGCGGCAATTGCGCCATCTTGTTATAAGCGCCGCGCAGCTTGAAGGAAAAAACCGGCTGCAAATCTTCGCGCTTGAGCAGCACATGCTGCCCCAGCCGCGCCGACAGCAACGGCGCATGCTGCAACGGCGTTTCCACCGCGACATCATAAACTTTGGCGTTCAGGATTTTTTCAAGATAGTCGATGGGCACATTCAACCCCTATATATCCGCATAGACATGCGTTTCTGCCGCCGCACCCGGATGGGTCACCGCGCCTTTTTCGGCGTCGCCGACTTGTTGGGCGTATTTCCACAATGCGCCGGACTGGTAATTATGCTTGCGGGGTTTCCAGTCTTTGCGCCGCTTCGCCAGTTCCGCGTCAGAGAGTTCCACCGCCAGAATGCCCTTGTCCGCGTCCAGAACGATGATGTCACCGTCGCGCAGCAACGCAATCGGCCCGCCAACCGCCGCTTCCGGCCCCACATGGCCGACGCAAAAGCCACGCGTCGCGCCGGAAAACCGCCCGTCGGTAATCAAGGCCACCTGATCCCCCGCGCCCTGGCCGTACAAAGCCGCCGTCGTGGACAGCATTTCGCGCATGCCGGGACCGCCGCGCGGCCCTTCGTAGCGGATAACGAGAACCTCGCCCGGTTTGTACTGCCGCGCTTCCACCGCTTTGAACGCATCTTCTTCGCAATCGAAGCAACGCGCCGGACCTTTGAATTGGAGATTTTTCATGCCAGCGACTTTGACGATTCCGCCTTGTGGAGCAAGATTACCGCGCAACCCCACCACGCCACCGGTTGGCGACAACGGATTGCTGACAGGGCGCACGATATCCTGATCGGCCGGGAACACGACATCGCGCAGGTTTTCGGCAATTGTCTTGCCGGTCACGGTGATGCAATCGCCATGCAGATAGCCGCCGTCGAGCAGCACCTTCATCAAGACCGGCACGCCGCCGATCAAGAACAAATCCTTGGCCACATAGCGCCCACCGGGTTTCAGATCGGCCAGATAGGGTGTGCGTCGGAACACGGCCGCAACATCATGCAAATCAAAGTCAATCCCCGCTTCATGCGCGAGCGCAGGCAGATGCAGCGCGGCATTGGTCGATCCGCCCGAGGCGGCGACAACGACGGCGGCATTTTCCAACGCCTGCCGCGTCACGATCTGGCGCGGCCGCAGATTACGGCGCAGAAGTTCCATCACGGCGACGCCGGACTGCACCGCATAATAATCCCGTTTTTCATCGGGCGCAGGCGCCCCGGCGGAGCCGGGCAGCGCCAAACCGATGGCTTCGGAGACACAGGCCATCGTATTCGCTGTGAACTGTCCACCGCAGGCTCCGGCTCCCGGACAGGCGACGCATTCCAGTTCATGCAAATCGGCATCGGACATTTTTCCCGCCGCGTGACTGCCCACCGCCTCGAACACGTCCTGCACCGTCACATCGCGGTCGCGCCAGCGTCCGGGCAGGATTGACCCGCCATACATGAACACGCTGGGCACGTTCAGCCGCACCATCGCCATCATCAGCCCCGGCAAACTTTTGTCGCAACCCGCCAGACCGACCAGCGCATCATAACAATGTCCGCGCATCGTCAATTCAACGGAATCCGCGATCACGTCGCGGCTGGCCAGCGAGGATTTCATCCCCTGATGCCCCATCGCGATGCCGTCGGTGACGGTGATGGTGGTGAATTCGCGTGGCGTGCCGTCACCCTGTTGCACGCCTTGTTTCGCGGCCTGTGCCTGACGGCTCAGCGCGATGTTGCACGGCGCGGCTTCGTTCCAGCAGGTGGCGACGCCGACGAAGGGCTTGGCGATATCCGCTTCGGTCAGCCCCATCGCGTGATAATAGGAACGATGCGGCGCGCGCTCCGGCCCGACGCTGACATGGCGGCTGGGAAGTTTGGATTTGTCCCACACCGTCGCGGAATCTTTTGACTGAGCCATCCTTGATAACCTTTAAAACACAGCAAACGATAACCTTAACGAGGCCATCGCCAACTGGCAAGAACAAGCCGTTTTCAGTCGTGCGCAATTTGAATTATGCCTACTGTTATTTGGCGTCATACCGGCGCAAGCCGGTATCCAACACCCGGACATACAACATATACAAGCGACGGGAGCTGGATTCTGGCCTTCGCCGGAATGACCCTTAGTTATTTTGGTTATGATCGCCCCAAAAACGTCACGCCCCCGTTTTCAGGCCACGCACAGCGCCTCGGCATGCGCGACGGCACTGGCGGCGCTGGCGGCGATGTCGTAGCCGCCTTCCAGTACGGAAACCACCCTGCCCGCACAATGCGAAGCGGCAATAGCGCATAAATCGCGCGTTATCGTCGTATAATCGGCGGTTTCAAGGTTTTGCTTGCCCTTGGGATCGGCACGGTGCGCATCAAAACCGGAGGATATTACCAGGAAATCGAATGTTTCACGTTCCAGCCTGGACAAGATTCTGTCGCGCCAAAGCTCCAGCCATTGCCCGCGCGGTAAATCGGGGGCACACGGCACATTCAAGATATTTCCCACCCCGGTCTCATGCGCGTGCCCGGTTTCAGGCCAGAGCGGCAACTGATGAATGCTGGCAAAAAACACGCTGGGGTCTGCCTTAAAAATCTGCTGCGTACCGTTGCCGTGATGCACATCGAAATCGACGATGGCGATACGGCGATAACCATGCACCTGCTGGGCATAGCGCGCAGCGACAGCGGCATGATTAAAGACGCAGAACCCCATAGCCTTGTCGGCCAGCGCATGATGCCCCGGCGGCCGGGTCAGGCAGAGCGCATTCCGCGCCTGACCAGAGGCCACGGCATCAACGGCTGCCGTCACCATCCCGGCGCAGTGCAGCAAGGCGGCCGCGGATTCTTTGGACAACGTCGTGACTTCGCCACCATCATCATCGGAAACGACATCATTGACTTCAATCGCACGCTGACCTTGTTCAGGCATGGCGTTAAAAACAAAATCCACATAATCGCGCCCATGCGCGCGCTCAATCGCGGCGCGTGTTCCCAGCGGCGCCTCACGCCAAACCAGACCGGGCAGCGCCGCCGCACGCAACGCCGCAACAATCGCCGTCAAACGTTCGGCACGCTCCGAATGCTTCGGACCCGGATTGTGCGCGATGCACGCGTCATGGTGATAGCAGAAACTTGTCATTGGATTAAATGCACAGTGCCATTGACCGTTGGCTGGGCAACCGGGCGGCTGGCGGCTGGTATGTTTAAACCGGCAAGCAAATTCCGCTGCGGACTCGCGGCCAGATCTTGCAGCGCCTGACCCGACAAAGTGAAAGTCAGCATCCGGCTTTCACCGTAACACAATGGCTCGAAACCATAGCGTTCAAGCACGGGGCCTAACGAGCTTTCCTGCCCTTTTTGCACGGTAATGTCGGTATGGCCGTGCCAGCCGAATTGTCGCTGGCTCGCACCGGCCTGTTCGATCAGACCCGCCAGCAGCTCCGGCTTCTCTGCCGGTGCAACAACGGCTTCGATATGCATACCCTGCACCACGCGGAAGGTCGAATAACTGCGGGACGCCTGTATTTCGCCAAAGGCCGAACCATCGTGTTTTTGCGCCGTGATCTGAATATGATGCAGCTCCGACGGCTGTTCATGCCCGGATACAACGGGGACAGGTTTGGCAACAAAGTGCGCGTTCAGCACAAACTGCTCCCGCAAATCCGTCAAGGATAATTGTGTCTTGATTGGCCCCATCAGCCGCCAGGTATGGCGATCGGATTCGCACACGCTTCCCAGTTTTTCATAAAACCGTAACGCCGATTGATTGTCTGCGGAACATTCCCAAATCACGGCTCCGGCTTCCCGCTGAACCGCGATCTGCGCCAACCCGGCCATCGCCAGCACCCCGGCACCGATCGTTTGAGTCTTGGGTGTCACCACAAGATCTTCAAGATGCAGCCCCTGCAAACTGTTGTAATAAGTCGCAGCCGCAACCGTTATGGCGCGCTCGGAGCTGACAACGAGAAAAGCCTCGGCGTTTTTTTGCTCAACGATGTCCTTGAGCAGCCCGCGGCGATGCTCCTCCTGTCCGATCTGATCCTCAGACGCATGCCCGCGCGCCAGATGCAGTAGCAGATCATGAAAATCCTGCAGCCGGGTTTCAGTTAAAGGAGCAAGATTTGAACGTAACTGTGAAACAACTTTATACAGTGAAGCTTTGTCGTTATGCATATGCTCATACCACTCAGATTTAATGACATCTGCCACATTTGACGCCATGCCATGAAGAAAACAACCCTAACATCGCTCTTCCTGCCATGCCCAGTGCCATTTTTACTTTCAAGTTAACCAATTCCGGTACCCTCAGCCGGCCATAATCCGGTCGCCCTGCAGCAGGCTGGCATGCCCCTTATGGGCAATATAAATTGACGCTTCGGGCTTATCCCGATAGACTTCGCCCCCTGAAAATTAAGGATTATCCGATGTCAGAACCAGACAGCATGACCGGCGCACAGATTGTGATGCAGGCGCTGAAAGATCAGGGCGTGAAGGTCATTTTTGGCTATCCCGGCGGTGCCGTGTTGCCGATTTATGACGCGTTGTTCCAGCAAAACGCCCTGCACCATGTGCTGGTGCGTCATGAACAAGGCGCCGCGCATGCCGCCGAGGGTTATGCCCGTTCCAGCAATCAGGTCGGCGTGCTGCTGGTGACGTCCGGTCCCGGCGCAACCAATACTGTCACCGGACTGGCCGACGCTTTGATGGACAGCATCCCCATCGTTTGCCTGTCAGGACAAGTGCCGACGCATATGATCGGCAATGATGCGTTTCAGGAATGCGATACCGTCGGCATCACCCGTCCCTGCACCAAGCACAATTATCTGGTGCGCGATGTCAATGAACTGGCGCGCACGATCCATGAGGCCTTCGCCATCGCCCGCGGCGGCCGCCCTGGGCCGGTTCTGGTCGATATTCCCAAAGACGTTCAATTCGCCACCGGAACCTATGTCGGGCCGGAAGCCGTCCGCAAGCATGTCTATAACCCGCGCCGCATCCCGGACCAAAAGACCGTCGCTCAGGCCGTTGCCATGCTGGCCAAAGCGGAAAGGCCGGTATTCTACACCGGCGGCGGCGTCATCAATGCCGGCCCCAAAGCGGCAGCGTTGCTGACCGAATTCGTGCAACTGACCGGCTTTCCGATCACCAGCACACTGATGGGGCTGGGCGGCTATCCCATGCGCGACCGGCAGTTCCTCGGCATGCTCGGCATGCACGGCACTTATGAGGCCAATCTGGCCATGCATGGGTGTGACGTCATGCTGAATATCGGGGCGCGCTTTGACGACCGCATCACCGGGAAGATCAGCGAGTTCTCTCCCGGCTCCAAAAAAATCCATGTTGATATCGACCCCAGTTCGATCAACAAAAGCGTGCTGGTCGATCTGCCCATCGTCGGCGGCGCCGAAGAAACGCTCGCCGCCATGATCAAGGAATGGAAGGCGAAGAAGTATCAACCGCACGCCGCACTGAAAAAATGGTGGGCACAGATTGAACAGTGGCGCAAACGCGACTGCCTGAAATACACAGCCAGCAAGGATGTCATCAAGCCGCAATATGCGCTGGAGCGGCTGCGCGAACTGACCAAAGACCGGGAAACCATCATCACTACCGAAGTCGGCCAGCACCAGATGTGGGCCGCGCAATTCCTGCGCTTTGACAAGCCGAACCATTGGCTGACCTCCGGCGGATTAGGCACGATGGGCTATGGTCTTCCTGCCGCCATCGGCGCTCAGATGGCCAATCCAAAGGCTTTGGTCATCGATGTCGCCGGCGAGGCTTCGATCCTGATGAATATCCAGGAAATGTCCACCGCAGTGCAGCAGCGCCTGCCGGTCAAAATCTTTATCATCAATAATCAATGGATGGGGATGGTGCGGCAGTGGCAGGAACTGATTCACGGCGGACGCTATTCCCAGAGCTATACCGAGGCACTGCCCGATTTCGTCAAGCTGGCCGAGGCGTTCGGCGGCGTCGGGTTGCGTGCGACAAAACCGTCCGAAGTTGACGGGGTGATTGACGCCATGCTGAAAGTCACCGACCGCCCCTGCATCGTTGATGTCTGTGTCGATCCCAAGGAAAACTGCTTCCCCATGATCCCCGGCGGCAAAGCGCACAATGAAATGATCTTCGGCGACGACGCCGTCAGCCCGTCCGAAGCCACCCCGGAAGAAGGCATGGTGCTGGTATGAACAGCAAATCCACGAATATCGAACGCCACTGCCTTTCCGTCCTGGTCGATGACGAGCCCGGCGTTCTGGCACGCGTGGTCGGGTTGTTCTCCGGGCGCGGCTATAATATCGAAAGCCTGACCGTCGCCAGCGTCAACAAGGCCACGGCGCAATCGCGCATTTCCATCGTTACCTGCGGATCTTTGGAAGTGATTGAGCAGATTTGCGCCCAGCTTGGCCGCCTGGTTCCCGTGCGCCGCGTCGTTGACCTGACCAGACAGGGCGAGCATGTGGAACGCGAAATGGCGTTGATCAAGGTTGTGAACAAGGGCATGGAGCGGATTGAAGCCATGCGTTTGGCCGAAGTGTTCCGCGCCCGGATCATCGATGCAAGCACCAGCTCGCTGATTCTGGAAATCACCGGAAACAGCAGTAAGATCGACAGCTTCGTCGCCTTGATGCAGCCGATCGGCATGGTCGAACTCGTCCGCACCGGCGTCGCCGGCATGGGACGCGGCGCGGAATATATGGAACATATCGCGACCGATGACGCCGCCTGAACACATCACGAGTTTATTCAAACAGGAGAAAAGAATGGAAGTTTTCTACGATAAGGATGCCGACCTCAACTTCATCAAGAACAAGAAAGTCTGCATCGTCGGCTATGGCAGCCAGGGTCATGCTCATGCCCAGAATTTACGTGACAGCGGCGTGCGCGATGTCACCATCGCCCTGCGCCCCGGTAGCGTCAGTGCGGCAAAGGCTGAAAGTGTACAGTTCAAGGTCGTGACCCCCGCCGAGGGTGCGGCAACCGCCGATATCGTCATGATCCTGACCCCCGACGAACATCAGGCCGCCTTGTACAAGATGGAGCTGGCCGACAAATTGCGTCCCGGCGCGGCGCTGGCCTTCGCGCACGGGTTGAACATCCATTTTAACCTGATTGAACCGCGTAGCGATCTCGACGTTTTCATGGTCGCCCCCAAAGGCCCCGGCCACACCGTGCGTGGCGAATATATGAAAGGCGGCGGCGTCCCTTGCCTCGTTGCGGTTAATCAGAACGCGACCGGGAATGCCGAAAAAACTGCCCTGGCCTATGCCAGTGCCATCGGCGGCGGCAGAAGCGGCATCATCAAGACGACATTCCGCGAGGAATGCGAGACCGATCTGTTCGGTGAACAAAGCGTCTTGTGCGGCGGCTTGACCGCACTGGTCACGGCCGGATTTGAAACTCTGGTCGAAGCCGGTTATGCGCCGGAAATGGCCTATTTCGAATGCCTGCACGAAGTGAAGCTGATTGTCGATTTGATGTATGAAGGCGGCATCGCCAATATGCGTTATTCAATCTCCAACACGGCGGAATATGGCGATTACACGCGCGGCCCGCGTTTGGTCACCAAGGAAACCAAGCAGGAGATGAAGAAAATCCTGGCGGAAATTCAGTCTGGGCAGTTTGCCCGCGACTGGATGCTGGAAAATCTGGCCGGCCAGCCGAGCTTCAAGGCGATGCGGAAGCGCGCCGCCGAGCATCCTATCGAGCAAACCGGCGCCAAACTCCGCGCCATGATGCCCTGGATCGCCAAGAACAAGCTGGTGGACAAGAACAAAAACTGATCTCCCTCTTAAATCTGTCTTTTAAACAGGTGCTGCCTCCACGCCTTTGCCCCCGGAATGTCCCGGAACTGGCGCGGCGTGGACACAGGCCGGATCGCCACTTGTGAATCGCATCATGCTTCAGCTTCCCCTGCCCGCAGCCTCCGTGATCGATCTCATCGGCAAGACACCGATGCTGCGCGTACGCAACCTTGATACCGGCCCCTGCGAACTCTACCTGAAGCTGGAGAACCAGAATCCCGGCGGATCGATCAAGGATCGCGTGGCGCTGGCGCTGGTCGAGGCTGCCGAGAAAAGTGGGGGGTTACAGCCGGGCGGCACTCTGGTCGAAGCCACGGCCGGCAATGCCGGACTTGGTCTTGCGCTTATCGCGGGACAGCGCGGCTACAAACTTAAGCTGGTTATTCCCGACAAAATGAGTCAGGAAAAAATTTTTCACCTGCGCGCGCTGGGAGCCGAGATCATCCTGACGCGCTCCGACGTCACCAAAGGCCACCCTGAATATTATCACGACCGCGCCCAGAAACTGGCCGAAACCACGCCCGGCGCATTTTATGTGAATCAATTCGCTAATCCCGCCAATCCGGCGGCGCATGAAAACAGCACGGCGCCGGAAATCTGGCAGCAGATGGAACATCGGCTGGATGCCGTCATTTGCGGGGTCGGCACCGGTGGCACCATGACCGGACTGGGGCGCTATTTTGCACGGGTTGCCCCCCACGTCGCGATGGTACTGGCCGACCCGGCTGGATCCATTCTGGCACCGCTGGTGACGGATGGAACGCTGACACAACCCGGAAGCTGGCTGGTGGAAGGCATCGGCGAAGATTTCGTACCCCTGAATTGCGATTTATCGCTGATCAAGCAGGCTTACACGATCTCGGACGCCGAAAGCATCGCGACCGCGCATGACGTTTTGCAACGCGAAGGCGTTTTGTGCGGCTCTTCCTCCGGAACCCTGATCGCGGCGGCTCTGCGCTATTGCCGCGCCCAGACCGCACCGCAGCGCGTCGTCACTTTTGTCTGCGACAGCGGCAACAAATATCTGTCCAAGATATTCAACGAATACTGGCTTGACGATCATGGTCTGGCCGACCGCCCCCATATGGGAGATTTGCGCGACTTGATCGCGCGACCTTTCATCCGCGGCACGGTGATTACTGCGGCGCCGTCCGATACGTTGCAACAGGTGCATGCGCGCATGCGAACCTTTGATGTCGCGCAGCTTCCGGTCATGCGCGACGGCAAGGTCGTCGGCATCATCGCCGAGACCGATATTTTGCTGACCGTCAGCACGAACGACAAAGGCTTTGATATGACCACCGACGCCGTCATGTCGGAAAAACTTGTGACAATTGACGTTAAACAGCCCTTGCGCGATCTGCTGCCTGTGCTTGAGCGCGGCCTCGTCGGGTGCGTCATGGATCGTGACCAGTTTCTGGGACTGGTCACACCGATGGATTTCCTGAACTTCCTTCGCAAACGCACCGGAAAGGTAGCATCATGAAACATCGCGATCCGGCTCATGATTTCAACACACGCGCCATCCATGCCGGACAATATCCCGACCCCACGACCGGCGCCGTCATCACGCCGATTTATGCAACATCAACCTATGTCCAGGAAGCTCCGGGCGTGCATAAAGGCCTCGATTATGGCCGCAGCCACAACCCGACCCGTTTCGCTTTTGAACGCGCCATCGCGGCGCTGGAAGGTGGCACGCATGGCTTTGCCTTTGCCTCTGGCATGGCGGCGGCGACCGCGATCCTGCACACGCTTGACAACGGCGCGCATATTGTGGCGACCGACGATCTTTACGGCGGCACTTATCGCCTGTTCGAACGGGTTTACAAACGCGCCGCCGGGTTGCGGGTGACCTATGCCGATTTGACTTACCTGTCCAACCTGACCCGTGCCCTGCAACCGGACACCCGCATGGTCTGGATCGAAACACCGACCAATCCTCTGCTGAAACTGGTCGATCTTGCCGCCGTGATCGCGGAAGCGCATCAACGCGGGATCATAGCGGTCGTGGACAATACCTTTGCCTCGCCCTGGCTGCAGCGGCCGCTGGAGCACGGCGCGGATATCGTCTTTCATTCGGCGACAAAATATATCGGCGGTCATTCCGACGTCATCGGCGGCACAGTCGTTACGTCACGTCCGGATCTGGCCGAGAAAATCGGCTTCCTGCAAAACGCAACCGGCGGTATTTCCAGCCCCTTCGACAGTTTCCTGCTGCATCGCGGACTGAAAACCCTGGGCATCCGCATGCAGCGCCATTGCGAAAACGCGATGCAGCTTGCTGCGTGGCTGGAAACGCACCCGGCCATTGAGCGCGTGATTTATCCCGGACTGAAAAGCCACCCGCAACATGCGCTGGCGCAGAAGCAAATGCGGATGAGCGGCGGTATGATCAGCTGCGTCATCAAGGGCGGTAAAGACGCGGCGGCACGCGCCGTCTCAAGCACAAAGATTTTCGCGCTGGCTGAAAGCCTAGGCGGCATCGAAAGCCTGATCGAACATCCCGCGATTATGACTCACGCCTCTATCCCGCCCGAAGTCCGCGCCAAGACCGGCATTCATGACGGCCTGATCCGCATGTCTGTCGGTATTGAAGATGTGCAAGATTTACAGGCCGATCTGGCGCAGGCATTGGCGGCGGGATAAGTGGCGAACCAAAGATCCTGAAATCGAGCACCGTTGGAAAGCTAAGATTAAAATTCTCGAACCAGTATCGTCAGGCTTGCGCGGAGCTTCTGCTTAATGAGCTTTTTTAAAAGCAACCGTGCCGGAACCTGAATGAGCGACATTGTTAAAACGTACATGATGTTCGATGCCGATTTTCTGCAGAAGATCAAAAAAGTTCGGACATGTTTTCGAGACACATGAGGGGTCGGTGATCGTCGCGCCGTTCGCGGCAGCCGCCATGACGCTAAAAGTCATGGCCATGCGATGATCATCGTGCGGGTTGACAACAACATGTTGCGGCTTCCCCGGCCATATACGCAGACCGTCTTCATATTCTTCAACCTTGATACCGGCATCTTTAAGCGTTTGATGCATCACGGAGATGCGGTCACATTCATGTGTGCGGATATGCGCCACGCCACGCACGCTCAACACATCCGCAGCAAACGGCGCAATGCCGACAAATGCGGGCGTGCTGTCGGAACAGCCCTTAAAATCGAAGCTCATACCGCCTTTGAGCTGCTTGGGCCCCTGCACGGAAACGCGCGTGCCTGTCTGCTCAACCGTACATCCGAGCGTCTTGAGATGATTTACAAACTGAATATCCGGCTGCAACGTGTCAGGATTTAGGTTAGCAATCGTAATATGGCTTCTCGTGGCTGCTGCCAGCGCAAAGAAGTAGGTCGCGGTCGAGGCATCGGCCTCAAGCTGCATGTCTCTTGGTTGATAGTTCTGCGGCTTGATCTGAAATTCCATCAGCTTGTCGTCATGATCGACATGGACGCCGAAATCTTTCATCAGAGCAAGGGTAATTCGGACATAGTCCGCTTGCACAATATGATCGGCAACTTTAATTGTGGCATCCCTTTCCGCCAATGGCGCGGCGATCAAAAGACCGCTGATGAACTGGCTTGATACCTTGCCGCTGATGGTTGTCGTGCCGCCCTTCAAAGATCCGCCCCGGATGACCATGGGGAATGAGGCACTTTCCGGCATCTTGATATCCGCCCCCCACCCGCGCAGCGCATTGATAAGCGCGACAACGGGGCGTTTGGCGAGCTGGTCGGACGATGTCAGGGTGATTTCACCTTCCCCACGCGCCGCAACAACGCCGGGTAAAAAGCGGGCGATTGTTCCTGCCGAACCGATGTAAGGCAGATCATTGGAATCTTGCAGTCTCAATTTCCCATCGGTAGAGCCCTGGATGGTCACGAGATCATTTTCGCGTTC
The DNA here is from genome assembly GCA_049653105.1 of Alphaproteobacteria bacterium. GTDB lineage: Bacteria > Pseudomonadota > Alphaproteobacteria > UBA9219 > RFNS01 > JBASFQ01. Next base: position 38,836 of record JBASFQ010000005.1, on the reverse strand, counting down.
CGCTCTCACGCCAACGCCCAGCTTTGAGAATGCGTTCGCACACCAGTAGGAATCATCGCTAAAAAGCGGCGCCCGCAAAACGCTCGTTCCTTCGGCAAGCGCGGCCATGATCAAGGCGCGATTGGTAAAACTCTTGCTGCCTGGCAGAGCAATTTCTGCCTTGAACGGGTCTTTGAGAGGATAGATCTCGACGGACTGGGCGCGCGCCATGCCCCAGGGGGAAAGACCTTCCGAACTCTTGCTCATATTTTTCTTCCTGTAATTGAAATAGCGCCCCTGAACATTGGACATCAATTTTTGTTTACGCTTATCAGATTTAGGGATCCGCTATTCAATAGAAAATTTTAGTGAACCAGAAACAATGAATCTGGGCACAGATGGTCGACAGGATCGATTTTTCCGAAATGAAAATAATCCATCGCTGCCTCTTAACTCAAAAACGGCAATATGTTCCCTCCGTATGACGCATGAGCCAAACAAATTCATCCCGTTTATAAATACACGCGTTTTTTTGTAGCCTTCTGCCCGTCACAGTTGTATGACTGCCATGGATATAACGTAGTGGTATTTTTACGGGGAGACATTGCATGAACGGTCGTTCTTGGGGACTTTCAGGCTTCGGCCTGTTTGCGCTCGCCCTCCTGACGCTTGCCACATATACCGGAAACGCCCGCGCGCAGGACGTGCTTGTTTTTCCGCCGATCAAGGATGCCGCGCCGCTTCCGGCCATTATTGATAAGCCCGCAGATCCAGCCGAAGCTCCCCGTGTGCCGCCGGGATTGACACCGCCGGCAACACCGCAATTTGTGCGTGAAGCTCCGGCTCCCGTGGTCGTGGAATCGCGCATCCCGGATCAGGCCGCGAAGCAATGCACCGCCGACGCAGATTGCATCATCAGCGACGGCGGCTGCGCGATGGTCGAGTCCGTGAATAAAACTCAACACGCCTCATGGCGCGCGCGCGTAGCGCGCAGCACACCGGGATGCACCGACCTTTCGGCAGAGGCGATCAAAAATCTCCAGAAAAATGTGCAGCCCGTGTGCCGCGAGAACAAATGCGGGTTGCAAGTCATCGAAAGCAAAAAATAACACCTCACACGGGTAGAGCGTTGCGTGATGGATAATTTTTGTGACGGAGTCATTTCATGTTGGTTTCAATGAAACATCTTCTTGCCGGACTGGCCATCATCCTGGCCTTGGCTGGCATAAGCACGACCGTGGCGGCGCAACAGTCTCTGGCGCCGCTTGGTCCCGGATCGGCGTGCTGGTGGGGACAGGTTTGGCCACCGCAGCAGCTTATCAATGGCAACTGGGTGACTCCTGTATTCCCGAGTGGGCAGTATAAAAGAGGCTGCGTCGCCACTGATCCGGCGACGGCGGCGGATTGCTGGCTGGATGTCAATTGGCCCATCAATCCCCCACCCGGAAGTTCGCCGGGATACTATATCGCCACCGGGATGTCATGCCGGGGCTATCCCAATCCGTCTGCGAACCAGCCGCTCTGGTGTTACACGGGAGGACTATCCTACTGGCCTTCAATCCCTTGTGGCGTGCCCTCACCCGGGCAATGCACGAACACACCTCCGGTCGACCTGCTCGTCCTCGCCCAGGGAGCGCCGCCGGATGAGAACTGCACGACCGTATGCAGCACCGGCTATCTGGACAAGAACGGCAATTGCGCCACGCCGCCAGCAAAGAAGTTCAAGAAAAAAGAACCCCTGACCGACGACTGCAACCCATGCGATGTTACAGGCAATCACGCGGAATATCCGCTGGGTGAGGCGCGCGCTCTTAAAGGCATGAGTGTGGCGCAGGTGTTCCCGATGCATGTGAGTTTGAATGTCCGCGACATTCCGGTGGGGTATCAACCGCCGCTCGGCCCCGGAGCCTATATCCGTCTGTCCTATAACCAGAAGGATTCTGGCCAGCCGGCGACTTTCTCCTATTACAATGTCGGGTCGAAATGGACGCTCAACACGCTGTCCTTCATCACCGACGACCCTGCGGCTGCAGGCACGGGCGTGAAGAGATATGTGGCCGGTGGCGGCGCCATCGATTACGATATTTCATATACCTATAACACCACGACCGGCGCGTTCAAAACAGAACGCTCCTCGAAAGCGGGTCTGGTGCGCGTCCCGGCGTCGGGCGCTGCGACATCCTATGAGCTGCGTTTCCCCAGCGGCACCAAGCATATATACGGCCTGTTCGAAAGTGCCACAACGGCGCCGCGCCGCGTATTCCTGACAGAAATTGTCGATCCGCAAGGGCTCAAGCTGACTTTTAACTATGACGCGCAGTTCCGGCTGACCTCGGTGACCGACGCGGCAGGACGCAATACGACCCTGTCCTATACCGACGCCGATCCAAAGAAGGTCACGCGCGTCACCGACCCGTTCGGCCGGTTTTCGACTCTGACCTATAACGCCGCCGGGCAACTGGCGTCGATTACCGACGTGGCGGGTATCGTGTCATCGTTTGGGTACAGCACGGCCTTTGGCGGTTATTTGAACAGCCTGACCACGCCCTATGGCACGACCAATTTCAGTTATTATGAAACCACCGTCACTGCCGGGCTGGAGACACAGGATTATCAGGCGCTGGAGCAGACCAACCCGCTGGGGCAGACACGGCGTACGGTGTTCCGGGAGCAATCCAGCCTGGCGGTTGCGCCGACGCTGATTCCGACCGGCACGACGGCGGCGGGAGACTATTCCCGCGACAATACCTTCATCTGGGACGAATATGCCTATCCGCAGGCGATCACCAAGGATGCCGGCGGCAATGTGACGGCGGAGGATACCAGCAAGGCGCATTTGATCCACTGGCTGAAAAATCAGCAAGGCTCTACGGCACCGGTACCAGCCGCGACCAAAGCGCCGCTGGAGAACCCCGTCTATATCAATTATATGGGGCAGCCCAGCGCCGCTGCGGTCGGCACCTTCGTCCTGCCCACGGCGGCTGGTCGCGTGCTGGATGATGCCAGCGCCAGCGTCGCCAGCGCGACCTATAATGTCGCGGGCAGGCCGCTGACGACCACGGATCAGAAGGCACGGAATACCTATTACACCTATGCCGCGAATAATATCGACTTGCTCACGATCTGGCAGGGCGGCGTCTATATCGCCCAGTTCGCGGGTTATAATGCGCTGCGTCTGCCGCAAACCTATACCGATGCGGCGGGCAAGATCTGGAGCTATGCCTATAACACTCGCGGCCAGGTGACCTATGTCACCAATCCGAACAATGAAACCCGCTTCTGGGAATATGACACCCTTGGCCGTTTGACGCGGGCGACGCTGCCGGTGGCGGTGGCGTTTGCCAGCGTGACCTATGGCGCCACCAACACGACCGCGCCAACGGCGGAATCTTACACTTACGACGCGTTTGACCGGGTGCGGACGAAGACCGACGCGGGGGGGTATGTCCTGACCTACGACTATGACGCGCTCGACCGGGTGACGAAGATCACCTATCCGGATGCGACGTTCGACGCCTATGACTATAAGTTCCAGAGCGGGCCGAAGGTCGGCACGCCAAGCCTTGACCTCCGCAAGGTCACCGACCGGCTGGGGCGAGTCACGACCTATAACTACGACGCCGCGCGGCGGCTGATATCGGTGACGGAACCGACCATCGGAACCACCACGCGCACCACCAGTTACGCCTATTACCCCAACGGGGCGTTGCAGAGCCAGACGGACGCCAAGGGCAATGTCACGCGCTATGCCATCGACCTGCAGGGACGGACGATCAGCAAGACCTACGCCCACGGCACGGCGGCGGCAAAGACCGAGACCACCGCCTATGAAACCACCACCAGCCGGGTGAAGACGCAGACCGACGCGCTGGGACAGGTGAAAAGCTTCACCTATGGCGCCGACCACCGGGTGACGGGGGTATCCTATACCAATGCGGTCAACCCGACGCCGAATGTAAGCTTTGTGTGGGATTTTTACTTCCCGCGCCTGTACTCCATGACCGACGCCACCGGCACAACAACCTTCAGCTATGGCTATGGCAATGCCAACGGCGCGCTGCAACTGACCAACATCGACAATGGCAGCTTCGCCAATGACGCGGTGGCCACCACCTATGACGCGCTCGGCCGCCCCAGCACCGTCACCATCGCCGGAGGCAACGAGGCCTTCACCTATGACACCTTCGGACGGCTGGCGACGCACACCACCGGGCTGGGCGTGTTTACCTACAGCTACCTCGGCAACACCGGACAGGTCAGCACCCGCAGCCTGAACGGCACCGCGATCACCACCAGCTGGGGCTATGGCACCAACGCCCAGGATCGGCGTCTGGCCAGCATCACGCACAGCGGCGTGGCGCGGAATTACGGCTTCAGCCACCTGATCGCGGGCGGCGGCGGGGCGAGCAACCCCTATGCCATCCAGAGCCTCACCGATACCGCGGCGGCGACCCACCCGTGGCTGACGCAGACCCACGCCTTTACCTATGACAAGGCCGACCGGCTGCTGACCGCCACCCAGACCGCACCGGGCAACTTCGTCTATGCCTATGACAAGCTCGACAACGCCACCACGGTGACCATCCCGGGCAGCGGCACGGTCAACCCGACCTATAACGCCAATAATCAGCTGGCCACGTCTGGCACGAAAACCTACGCCTATGACGCCAACGGCAACACCCTGTCCGGCGACGGCGCCAAGACCTACAAATGGGATGCCGAGAACCGGCTGATCGAGATTAATTATGTTGGGCAAGCGCCGAAGAAGACGCAGTTCACCTACGACGCGATGAACCGGCGCATCGTCACGACCGAGACGCCGCAAACGGGCAGCGCCACGGTTACCCGCAACCTCTGGTGCGGGGACGCCGTCTGCCAAACCCGCACCGCCGCCGATGTGGTGACCAGACGTCATTACACCGAAGGCGAGCAGAACGTCACCACGGGGCAGAAGCTGGTTTATCGGCAGGATCAGCTGGGCAGCGTCCGGGACGTGACCGACGCCACCACCGGCGCCCTCGTCGCGGCCTATGATTACAGCCCCTATGGCAGCATCACCCGCACATGGGGTACAGCCAACACCGATTACCGCTATGCCGGGCTGTTCTACCACCCGACCAGCGGCCTCAACCTCGCCACCTACCGCGCGATGGACGGCACGACAGGCCGCTTCATCAACCGCGACCCGATCAGGGAAGCGGGTGGCATTAATTTGTATGGATATGTAAGCTCCAACCCAATAAATAAGATTGATCCTTTGGGTCTCGAAGATATGTGGGTCTGTTCACGTCCAATTGACGATTGGTATGGCCCCATACTTCCCGACCATGAGTATGTTTGTTGCTCTGGAGCAAACAAAAAATGTTATAGCCATGCCAGAAATAATTTGAAAAAAGGCGATCCAATTCCTCCAGAAAGGTTGCCAAATGGCCAATGCGAAAAAAGGGACGTGACGCCAGAAAACAAGAAAGCACACTGTGATGCCCCCGTATCTCCTTGTGATGCAAATACCATCATGTGGAATTGTCGCGATTGGTCAAACTGGGATGGGAAGTCTCCGTGTCCAGGTTCAAAAGATGTTAAAGACCCAAAGAAAAAGGAGAGTCCAAAATGAACGGCTTCTCCCGATTTCTGGTCGCTTTAAGCTTTATAAATTTGGGTGGATGTCAAGAACAAGTATGCATGAGCGGACTAACCCAACAGTATGTGCTGCGCGATGATTCTGCTGTAACTTTATCTCGCCAAGCCCTTCAGCAGGCCGGAATAGATATTAAGAATATGCTCCCGGTTCCTTATAGTTCTGATGTTACGAAGTTGTTTGCTCGGAACGTCGCTCAGAATAATTCTGGATATGTCTTGTGGCATGAATCTGGCGTGCCAAGTTCATGGGAATATATAGTTTCTATTCAACAAAGAGGCGACAAGCTGTATTGCAAGGCTACTAAAGGCGACTGACTCCGCAGGGGCAGGAAGCGCGGCGCGGCGTTTTTTGCGGCGCGCATGGCGGGGTCAACGGGTTTGAACGCTCCGGGGGAGCGTTCATGAGCCCCTTGCGGGTGTGTGACAACGTCACACGACCCACACCTTGCGGAACGCTCTAATCTTAAAACTGCGCTGTGATCCTGAAACCTGGTCATCTTGATTAAAGCGAGGTGCACCCTTGTCTGCTGCTTCGGCTTTGCCGAGGCTCGACCCCCGTGGTGCAACCTTGGGGTCAACTTGCGCGTTAGCTTTTAACTGTTAAACGGGTCTTTATCTGGTGGTTGCACCTCTGTCTGACAAAACGTGTCCTGCCGGAAATCGTCAGCCAGTGGTAACACCAGAAGAGTGGTCAGACCAGTTATTGAACAATGGTAACACCAAAAAGCAGGGCGCAAGTTGAGAGTTTGGTGTTACCACCTGCGGCGGTGTTACCAAAACTCTGCGGGCTGAAGCCCAGTGGTAACACCACCCCGAAGGTAGAATCTTCTTATAGCTGCTAAAAAACTCCCCCATCCCGCTGCTGTGGGCTGCGGGCTAATAAAAAACCGTCTGGCCGCTGTTAGCGGCTCTGTTGTGCCAAGGCCGGGGTATTAGACCGCCTTGGACAAAAAGGCGTCTATCGTTCGCATCAGTGCTTCCTGGTCGCCGCGCGGCAACTGGCTGATCCGTTCGATATGCTGTTGCAACTTCGGCACCGGCCCCCGTTTGGAACGCGGCTTATCCTATACCAATGCGGTCAACCCGACGCCGAATGTGAGCTTTGTGTGGGATTATTACTTCCCGCGCCTGTGACCTTCTCCTCGTTGTGTCACCGGCGCAAGCCGGTATCCAGCATCAGAAAGTGCAGCAAGATCAAATGGCGGGAGATGGACTCCGGCTGCCGCCGGAGTGACGCTTGCTTTTTAAGTAACACACCCCCAAAATGAGCCACTACCCCCAAGGATTTTGGCGTTTGCAGTTTGCGCCGACCGCTGCTATAAAACCGGCCTTCTGACCGGGTAAACCCCCGGGTAAGTGTGGGGCTGTAGCTCAGCTGGGAGAGCGCTACAATGGCATTGTAGAGGTCGTGAGTTCGATCCTCATCAGCTCCACCAATCCTTTTTGACCCCAAAGACTCTACATCTCCGTGGTACATAATGGGGAGGCGGGTCAAATGCACGCTAACGATAAAATACAGGCGTCATTCCGGCGTATTTGAACGCTGGGAAGGCGTGCATGGGAGGCTGTCTCCCGCCATTTGATCTTGCTGCACTTTCTGGTGCTGGATCAGTAGGACTTCACCGTCCGCCAACTTGCGCCGGTAAGACGCTACTTTCTGGGCTATTCCAGAAGCCTGTTCAGGCCGGATTGAAAATCTTTTCCCAGGCAGTGCACACGGCTTCGGAGAAAATTTCCGGCGTATAGGCCGCTGTGGTCGCCCTGGTCGCGGCGTGGTAATCGGCCAGTTTCTGCCCACCGTCAGCCCATAATTGCAGCGCCTGCTTCAATCCGGTGCGGCATGCGGCAAAATCGTCTTCTTCCGCCCAGAAACCATTTTGCGGCGTGGCATATTCGCGGCCGCCGATGCCGGTAAATCCGGCCACGACGCACCCTGACGCCATGGCTTCGATGGGCGTCAGCCCAAAGCCGTCCAGCCGCGACAGCGCCAGAAACACCGCCGCCCGACCCAGCGCCGCCGCCATCTCATTCTCCGCAACCTGATCGAGACTGAGCCATTCCACATCGCGCCAGACCGGAACCAGCGCCATGAACATATCCTGAATAAACATCGCCTCGACCGGGCGTTTGCGCGGCACGAGCGCAATCGTGCGCGTTTTGACTGCTGGCATGAACAGGGTTTGATCCACCGCGCAGGGCACAAGATGGGCGCGCGTGCCAGGATGCCGCAACTGGCAATAATCCATGATCGTGCGACTGCTGCACAGGATGTCGGCGACGCCGAAATCGGCAAAACTGCGCGCACCCTGCGCGCCGAGCGCTGCATAAAAATGGTTCTGGCAATAAATTACTTTGCGCTGCGGCCATGAGGCCAGAGTCCGCATCACATCCGGCTGATCCTCGGACAGAACCAGAACTTCGTCATTACGGGGGCGCAGATCGTCCGCCCCGATGATCGGAGCCGTGCTGGCGAACCATGTCGGCCGCTGCTGGTTTTTCTCAAAAATGACGGCCTCGACCCCGGCGGAGCCAAGGACTTCCGCCATGCGGAAAATATACTTCAATCCGCCGTTGATCTTGCTGACCGGCGGACACAGAAACACAACGCGCATTTTTCCGCCTTTATCAACGCTCAGGAGAGATTATCTTTCGGCGTCCGGCTCCACGCCATCACCTTCAAGTTCGACAACTTCCTCAAGCTCGGCCTCTTCATCGCCCAGCTCTCCGGCATCTTCGATCACGGCTTCTTCGCCGCTGCCACCGGTCGGTTCAATATCCTCGATCTCGTCGGCGGGCGCGACGGCATGTTCGGCCTTTTTCACCTTGTCTTCCGGCGCGGCGCGGCGGCGGGTTTTCATCAAGACTTCAGGATCGAACACGGTCTTGCAACTCGGGCAGACCGGCGGATTCTTCTTCATATCGTAATAGCGTGTGCCGCAGCCTGGGCAAAGACGCTTCAAGCCCCATTCCGGTTTTGCCACCCTGAACCTCCAAGAAAATCCAGAAATTATTGCCGTCTCAGCAGGTTACAATGTGAATCGTTTGACCCTTGTCCCCTGCCGACAGGTTTGGGCGGGTGATTTGCCATGAAAAGCCTAGCGAGTCAAAGATTTTACTGGCAAAAGACGCTGCCCCTGACTTTGGTCGTATCCCATGCATCAAACGCCCTGCCCTTTGACGTCCCGTCGCGCCGCGCCTCTGTCGGGCGCTCTCACGCCTCCCGGTGATAAAAGCATCTCGCACCGCGCCCTGATGTTGGGCGCGGCGGCAACCGGAAAAACGGTCATTCACGGCCTGCTGGAAGGCGCGGATGTCCTGAATACTGCCGCCGCGATGCGCGCTTTGGGAGCACAAATCGTCAAGAACAAGGACGGCACATGGTATGTGACCGGCTGCGGCATCGGCAAGTTCAAGGAACCCGCGGCCACATTGGATATGGGCAACAGCGGCACGGCGGCACGACTGCTCATCGGCCTGCTTGCCACCCACCAGATCACCAGCAAGTTTGACGGCGACGCCTCGCTTCGCAAGCGCCCGATGGGGCGGGTGATGGATCCTTTGGTGCTGATGGGCGCAAGCTTCTTCAGCCGCGACGGCGGCAGAATGCCTCTGAGCGTCGTAGGCGCGGCACAGCCTCGCCCGATTACCTATCGCCTGCCCGTCGCCTCGGCACAGGTCAAATCGGCCATTCTGCTGGCGGCGCTTAATACGGCCGGTGACACGGCAATCATTGAACCGACGCCGACTCGCGATCATTCCGAAATTATGCTGCGGCAGTTCGGCGCGAAACTGGATATCACGACCGAAGCCGATGGCGCGCGACGGATTACGCTGCATGGCGCAGCGCGCTTGACCGGACAGACCGTGCATGTCCCGGCCGATCCCAGCTCGGCGGCCTTTCCGATGGTCGCGGCGCTGCTCTGCCCCGATTCGGCACTGACCCTGCATGAGGTTGGAATGAATCCGCGCCGTACCGGATTGTTCACGACTTTGCAGGAAATGGGCGGCAATCTGACGATCACGCCGGCTCTCGACACGGTGGGTGAGGCGCGCGCGACAATCCAGGTTCGCGCCAGCCTTTTGCATGGCGTCGATGTTCCGTCGGAACGCGCCCCGAGCATGATCGATGAATACCCAATTTTGGCCATCGCCGCCGCTTGCGCATCCGGCACCACGCGCATGCGCGGGTTAGGTGAATTGCGGGTCAAGGAAAGCGACCGGCTGGCCATGGTGGCCAGCGGGTTAAAAGCGGCGGGCGTCAATGTCGTGATTGAGGGTGACGACCTGATCGTGCATGGCACGGGCACGGCTCCCCCCGGAGGCTGCACGATCACCACAGCCATGGACCATCGCATCGCCATGAGCTTTCTGGTGCTTGGCATGGTAACGCCAAATCCGGTCACCATTGACGATAGCGGGTTTATCGACACCAGTTTCCCGGACTTCGTAAAGTTGATGAATGATGCGGGAGCTAAGATAGCGGTGGTGTAACGAATTAACCAATAAGCGCACTTGAAGAATAATCCAACATCTGAAAATTGACACAAAATGCTTCTAGGTGGATTATTATTACATTCCGGCATTTTTTTGTAATGGAGCAAGAGGATATTTCATGTCAAACAATTGCGACAGTACACCTAAGGTAACACGCGCGAAAGAACCGCTACTCGAAAGAGCGGTGCAACTCTTCTATACACTGGAGGATAGTCCGAATTACCCAAGGAGAGACGTCAATTTAACTCGTGTCCTAGGAGTAATCAGTAGGTTTACGCCGGGTAATTAGCCCGTTCTCCGTTTCAACATTTTTTGCACCCCCATGATCATCGCCATCGACGGGCTAGCCGCCTCCGGCAAAGGTACAATCGCCCGTTTGCTGGCGCGACATTTCGACTACGCTCATCTTGATACGGGGCTGCTTTACCGAGCGGTGGGCGTCGCCGTTCTAACGGCAGGCGGCACCCCCGCCGACCCTGTTGCCGCAGCGGCAGCCGCCGGAACGCTCGATCCCATAGCAATCAGCACCATGACCGATGACAGCCCCCTCCGCACCGCCCGTGCCGGGGACGCCGCGTCACAGGTAGCGGCAATCCCGGGAGTCCGCACCGCCCTGCTTGATTTTCAAAGGAATTTTTGCGCTAAACCGCCCGCAGGCAAGCTTGGGGCGGTTCTGGACGGTCGCGATATCGGCACGGTCATTGCCCCCGATGCAAAAGTTAAGATTTTCGTGACCGCCAGCCCGGAAATCCGCGCCACCCGCCGCGCGAAAGAGTTGCGCGCCCGTGGCGAAAATGTTACCGATGCGACCGTGTTGGCGGATATGCAGGCGCGCGATGCACGCGATCAAAATCGTGGTGTCGCCCCTACCCACCCGGCGTCGGATGCGCGCCTGTTGGATACCAGCGATCTTTCGGTCGATCAGTCCTTTGCCCAGGCATTGGCAATCGCGCAGGAAATGATGGCGCGCTGATACAACGCATGCCGACAGGAAAAATTCGTCGCGGGCGAGTTTTTCCTGTCGGTATCCGCGCCGACCGGCGCGGCGGCGACTTTTGACGCCGAACTGCCTTGTTCTTGTAGAATAAGGCGGCCTGACAATGTCCGGCATGGTGTCGGACGGCAGACCGGTTTTGTGTAGCCTCGGCGTCGTGACGCTTTCCGCTCAGGCTATGCGCCCGTGTTTGTGATTTAAACCTTAGCGAAAGCGGCCAAGCCGGTTTCGTCCTTTGTGAAAGCGTCACCGGAGTTATCATCAATGGCACGTCAAGCCACCAAGCGGGTCGTCAGCACCCAGGAACCTTCCAACAAAAACAGCGGCGTAAGTTTCGCCGATATGCTCAACGCCACCATGGGACAGGGCAGCGGCCTTGAAGGCAGCGTCCTCAAGGGGCGCGTCCTCGCCATCGACGGCGACAATGTGATTGTTGATGTCGGCCTGAAATCCGAAGGTCGCATCCCCTTGCGCGAATTTGCCGCGCCCGGCCAGACCACCGAACTTAAGGCCGGTGACATGGTCGAAGTGTTCCTCGAACGGATGGAAGACCGCAACGGCGAAGCGATGCTGAGCCGCGAAAAGGCCAAGCGCGAAGAAAGCTGGGCCGTGCTCGACAAAGCGTTCGCCGACCAGCAGCGCGTGACCGGTATTATTTTCGGACGCGTCAAGGGCGGCTTCACAGTCGACCTCAATGGCGCCGTCGCCTTCCTGCCCGGCAGTCAGGTCGATATCCGCCCGGTGCGCGACATCACCCCGCTGATGGGCACACCACAACCTTTCCAGATTCTGAAAATGGATCGCGCGCGCGGTAACATCGTCGTCTCGCGCCGCGCTGTGCTGGAAGAAAGCCGCGCCGAAGCCCGCACCGAACTGGTCGCCAACCTCAAAGAAGGCCAGGTGTTGCAAGGCGTCGTCAAGAACATCACCGATTACGGCGCATTCGTCGATCTGGGCGGCGTTGACGGCCTGTTGCACGTCACCGACATTTCCTGGAAGCGCATCAATCATCCCTCCGAAACCTTGCAGATCGGTCAGCAGGTGACGGTGCAAGTCATCCGCTTCAATCAGGAAACGCAGCGTATCAGCCTGGGCATGAAGCAGCTGGAAAGTGATCCGTGGGATGGCATTGCCGCCAAATTCCCGGTTGGAACCCGCATGAAGGGCCGCGTCACCAACATCACCGACTACGGCGCGTTTGTCGAATTGGAATCCGGCATCGAAGGTCTGGTGCACGTTTCCGAAATGTCGTGGACGAAGAAAAACGTCCATCCCGGCAAGATCGTTTCGTCGAGTCAGGAAGTCGAAGTCATGGTTCTGGACGTCGACAGCTCGAAGCGCCGCATCTCGCTTGGCCTCAAGCAATGCATGGACAATCCGTGGGAAAAGTTCGCATCGACGCAAGAAGCGGGCACGGTGCTGGAAGGTGAGATCCGCAACATCACCGAGTTCGGTCTGTTCGTCGGCCTGCCCGGCGATATCGACGGCATGGTGCACATGTCGGATATTTCCTGGAACAAGGCGGGCGAAGACGCGATCAAGGATTATGCCAAAGGCCAGCAGGTCAAGGTCAAGATCCTCGACATCGATCCGGAGAAGGAACGCATCAGCCTGGGCATCAAGCAGCTCAGCAACGATCCGTTTGAAAGCGTCGCCGTCAATTTCAAAAAGGGCGATGTTGTGACCTGCACCGTGACCGCGACGCAGGAAGGCGGCATCGAAGTCAGCCTGGGCGACCAGGCCGACGGCTTCACCGGCTTCATCAAGCGCAACGATCTGGCGCGGGAACGTTCCGAGCAGCGCCCTGACCGCTTCGCCATCGGCGAAAAGGTTGATGCCAAGATCACCAACATCGACAAGGCTACCCGCAAGGTCACCCTGTCGATCAAGGCGCGCGAAGCCGACGAAGAAAAGCAGGCGATGGAAGAATATGGCTCGCAAGACAGCGGTGCCTCGCTGGGCGATATTCTCGGCGCTGCCATCAAGAAAGCGCAAAAGAAAGAAGACTAAGCGGCACACTTGCCGCTTGTTGACGCGATGGAGAAACCGCCGCAGACCTCTCTGGTTGCGGCGGTTTTTTTTACACAACGGCGTGCCGCAGAGCCTCCACAACAGGCAGCTTTGGCCGCACGGGTTGCATGACCGCATGCCCCCGGAATCGCCTTTATCACGCATGAACCATAAAAGTCATTATGCCCCAAAGGGTTACTTGGATACAGGCTTGACTCACGCGCCACAGTTTGGCAACCTTCGGCAGCATCACCAGTTAATATTGATTTTCGCGCACTGAAGGAGCGAGCCGCTATGACCAAATCAGATCTGATTTTGCGCTTGGCCGAACGGCATCCCCATTTACTGCAAAAAGATATCGAAAGAATTGTCGCTACCTTGTTCGGGGAAGTCACCAACGCGCTGGCACGCGGCGACCGGGTGGAGTTGCGCGGTTTCGGCGCTTTCTCGGTCAAGCGGCGCGACGCCCGTCAGGGTCGCAACCCGCGCACGGGTCAAAGCGTTGAAGTGGCCGAAAAATTCGTCCCCTTCTTCAAGACCGGCAAGCAATTGCGCGACCGCCTGAACGGCATTGAACCCAACGTGAATGACGATTAACGCCGGACAGGCGGACGCTTTCTGTCCCGGCTCACACGCTGCGACCACGCCACAAAATCTTGTTGGCCCGAACAGTGGGCGGGAAAGGATTTGACGCAAGATGAAATTTTTGTGGCGTTATTTTTCCTGGCTGTTTTCGCTGCCCCTGCTGCTGGCGGCGATCTGTTTCGCGGTCGGCAACCGGCAACCGACCATCATCAGCCTTTGGCCTTTCGGGATTGAACTGGCGCTGCCGATTTACCTGCTGGCGCTTGCGCCGCTGGGGTTTGGTTTGTTGTGCGGTGCGGGGATGCAATGGTTCGTTGCCCTGCGCCACCGCATGGCGGCGCAACGGCTGGGGCGCGATGTTGCCAAGCTCAAGGGCGAGAATGCCGAACTGCGCGCACAACTGGCACAGGTTCCAACGACCGGCACGACGCCCGCCCTTGAAAAACTCAAGCAAATCGCCGGATTGCGTAAATAAATTTGCGCGGATTTTGACTGGGACGCTTTGATGAACAATCCAATTTTTTGCGCGCTCGACACGCCCGACCCCGTGCAGACCGCCACTTTGGCGCGACAGATTGCCGGGCATGTGCATGGCGTCAAACTTGGTCTGGAATTTTTTATGGCGCAAGGTCCGGCCGGAATCGCGGCGGCACGTCCGGCTGATGTGCCGCTTTTTCTCGACGTCAAACTGCACGACATTCCAAACACGGTCGCCGGAGCGTTGCAATCCTTGTTGCCGTTACGTGCCGATTTCATCACCATTCACACCAGCGGCGGCCCGGCCATGCTGCGCGCCGCCAGGGATACCGCCGCCAAAGCCGGTGCCACGCGCCCCCGATTGCTTGGGGTCACCGTGCTGACCAGCATGGATGGCGCGGATCTCGTTGCCGTAGGGCAGGATCGCGACCCGTCCGCTCAAGTCGTCCGGCTGGCACGGCTGGCACAGGATGCGGGGCTGGACGGCGTTATTTGCGCACCAACCGAAATTGCCGCGCTGCGCCACGCTTGCGGCGCTGATTTCATTCTGATGGTTCCCGGCATTCGGCCCGTCTGGGCCGCTGCGGGCGACCAGAAACGGGTCATGACACCGCGTGAAGCCGTTGCTGCGGGCGCGACCTATCTGGTCATCGGCCGCCCGATCACCGCCGCCACCGATCCGGGACAGGCGGCAGCGCGCATTGTGGCGGAACTGGCCTGATATGCATGTCGCGGTCAAAATCTGCGGAATTAACGATCCTGCCGGATTGCAGGCGGCTGTCAAAGGCGGCGCGCGCGCGCTCGGTCTGGTGTTTTTCCCGCCTTCACCTCGCGCCGTCTCCGTTGAGAAGGCACGCGAACTCACAGCGATAATTCCAGGACATATCAATAAAGTGGGTCTTTTTGTAAATCCAAATGATGATGCACTGATGGCCGTAAAAAATCTGAACCTGAATATGATCCAGCTGCACGGCAACGAAACGCCGCGACGGGTGGCCGACATTCATGCCCTGACCGGTTTGCCGATCATGAAAGCACTGCCGGTTGCAGGGATCGAAGATTTTGCCGCCGTGCCGGATTATGCCCCTCTGGTCGCGCAGTTTCTCTTCGACGCCAAGGCACCTGCCGGAGCTGCAATCCCCGGCGGCAATGCCACGGCCTTTGACTGGCGTTTGCTGGCTGGACGCAGTTTCCCCCGCCCCTGGATGCTGGCCGGAGGCTTAACTCCCGACAATGTCGCCACCGCGCTCCGGATCAGCGGCGCCGCTATGGTGGACGTATCGTCGGGGGTTGAAGACAGTCCCGGTATCAAGAATCCGGACAAAATCGCCGCCTTTTGCGCGGCGGTACACGGCGTTTGACGGTTTCACCATATAGGTTATTGTGCCCGCCATGAACAAACAGGCTAATTCATTAAAACAAATGCCCGATCCGCAAGGCCATTTCGGCGCGTATGGCGGACGTTATGTGGCCGAAACCCTGATGCCGCTGATCCTGCAGGTCGAGGCCGCCTATAATACGGCCAAGGCCGATCCGGCGTTCCAGAAAGAGCTGGATTATTATCTGGAACATTATGTCGGTCGCCCCTCTCCCCTCTGGCATGCAGAGCGGATGTCACAGGCTTTGGGTGGCGCGAAGATCTATTTTAAGCGCGAGGACTTAAATCACACCGGTGCGCACAAGATCAATCATTGCATGGGTCAGATTCTGCTGGCCAAACGCATGGGCAAGAAACGCATTATCGCCGAGACCGGCGCTGGCCAACACGGTGTGGCGACGGCAACGGTTGCGGCGTTATTTAACCTGCCTTGCGTCGTCTATATGGGCGAGGTTGATATCGAGCGGCAGAAACCCAATGTCTTCCGCATGCGCCTGCTTGGTGCAGAAGTCAGACCCGTGTCCTCTGGTTCACGGTCGCTGAAAGACGCGACGAACGAAGCGTTGCGCGACTGGGTCGCGCATGTTGATGATACGTTCTATATTATCGGTTCGGTCATGGGGCCACACCCCTATCCCATGATGGTGCGCGACTTCCAATCCATCATTGGTCGCGAAACGCGCGCCCAGATCATGCAGGCCGAAGGCCGCCTCCCCGACTCTCTGGTTGCCTGCGTTGGCGGCGGCTCCAATGCCATAGGCTTGTTTCACGAATTTCTCGACGAAACTTCCGTCGCGCTCCATGCGGTGGAAGCCGCCGGACATGGCGTTGAGACAATGCATCACGCCGCGACCCTGGCAAAAGGTTCGCCCGGAATCCTGCACGGCATGCGCAGCTATTTTCTGCAAAATCACGACGGTCAAATCCAGGAGGCGCACTGCATCTCCGCCGGTCTTGATTACCCCGGCATCGGGCCGGAGCATGCGTGGCTCTTTGATGCCGGACGCGTCAATTATGTTTCCGCCACCGATCAGGAAGCACTCGATGCTTTCCAGCTTTGCAGTAAGGCCGAAGGCATTATGCCAGCATTGGAATCGTCGCACGCCTTGGCCTATGCCACCAAACTTGCGCCGACATTGCCCTCCAACCACCTCATGGTCGTGAATTTGAGCGGGCGCGGCGACAAAGATATTTTCACGGTCGCCAAGACATTAGGGGTCAACCTATGACGACCGAACGTATCACGGCACGTTTTGCCAAGGCCAAAGCGGAAAATCATGCCGCACTTGTCACTTTTATCATGGCGGGCGACCCTGACCTGGCAACGACGGCACGATTGTTGGCAGAACTTCCCAAGGCTGGCGCCGATATCATCGAGCTCGGCATGCCGTTCAGCGATCCGATGGCGGATGGCCCCGCCATTCAGGCCGCCGGGCTGCGGGCACTGGCGAACGGCGCCAACATGCACAAGACGCTGGAGCTCGCGCGTGGCTTCCGCGCCGGAGATAACCACACGCCCCTGCTGCTGATGGGCTATTTCAACCCGATCCTCGCCTATGGGCCGGAGAAATTCCTGACAGACGCACTGGCGGCGGGTGTAGACGGCTTGATCATCGTCGATCTCCCCCCCGAAGAGGATGCTGATTTTGCCGCCAAGGCGCAGCGCCTGAATCTCGCCATCACGCGCCTGGCCACACCGACGACGGATGCCGAACGCTTGCCGCATGTCCTGCGCGGCGCCAGCGGATTTCTTTATTACGTTTCCATTGCCGGCATCACCGGCACGAAAAGCGCCGCCGAAGCGCCGGTTCGCGACGCCGTGGCCACATTCCGTCAGCACACCAAACTACCGATTGCGGTCGGGTTCGGCGTCCGCACTCCGGAACAGGTGCGCGCCATCGCTGCCATCGCCGACGGCGTCGTGGTCGGCAGCGCCCTGATCGACCGCATCACTGCCAATCTTGACGGCGCAGGCAAGGCCGGGGCACAACTTCACCAGGAAGTCAGCAGCCTCGTCCGGCAACTGGCAGCCGCAACGCATAGGTCTTGAACCATGAACTGGCTGGAAAATTTCGTTCGCCCCAAGATTCGTGGGCTGGTTGGGCCAAAGGAAGTTCCAGACAATCTGTGGGACAAGTGCCCTGGCTGCAACGCGATGCTGTTCAAGCGTGAGCTGGAAGAAAACCTGAATGTCTGCCGCCATTGCGGCCATCACTTGCGGCTTGGCGCGCTGAAGCGCCTCGAAACCCTGTTCGACCACGGCAATTACAAAACCATCGCCCTGCCCAAGGTCAATATCGACCCGTTAAAATTCCGCGACCAGAAAAAATATGTCGACCGGTTGAAAGACGCGCAGAACAAAACCGGACGGCAGGACGCCTTGATCGCTGGCGAAGGTAAAGTCGGCGGCCATAACGCCGTCATCGCCGTGTTCGATTTCGCCTTTATGGGAGGGTCGATGGGCATGGGCGTCGGCGAAGGCCTTGTCACCGCCGCGCGTCATGCCGTCAAAATCGGCGCAGCCTTCATCGCCATTCCATCATCAGGCGGCGCGCGCATGCAGGAAGGCGCCTTGTCGCTCATGCAGATGCCGCGCACGATCATCGCTGTGGAAGAAGTCAAACGCGCCGGACTGCCCTATATCGTCGTCTTGACCGACCCGACCACCGGCGGCGTCACCGCCTCCTTCGCCATGGTTGGCGACATCCACATCGCCGAAAAAGGCGCGACCATCGGTTTCGCCGGCGCGCGCGTCATCGAAAGCACCATCCGCGAAACCTTGCCACCCGGCTTTCAGCGTGCTGAATATCTGCTGGAGCACGGCATGGTCGATATCGTCGTGACGCGTCAGGAATTGCAGCCCACGCTGGCGCGGATTCTCGGCCTTCTCATGGCCCCCGCACGCACCGCCGCGAAGCGTTCCTGACCCGCATGGCGCATCCCACATCTTCGACCACGATTCTCGACCGCATCGCTGCGTCTTATCATCTGCCGATCGACCTGCGCCTGGCTCCGGCTTATTATGCCCTGCTGCATGCCTGCGGCGATCCGCATTTGCACCTGCCGCCTGTCCTGCATGTCGCGGGCACAAGCGGCAAGGGCAGCACCTGCGCCTTCATGCGCGCCGCGTTGGAAGCGGCGGGTTATCGGGTGCATGTTTATACCTCGCCGCATCTGGTCAGTTTCCATGAACGCATCCGGCTCGACGGCACACTGATTACCGAGGACGCACTCGTCGCGCTGCTGGAGGAAGTGGAACGTCAATGTGCGCCCGGCGCGGTCAGTTATTTTGAATTCACCACCGTCGTCGCGCTGCTGGCCTTCGCACGCACACCTGCTGATTTCGTTATTCTTGAAACCGGCCTTGGCGGCAGACTGGATGCGACCAATATCATCGACAAACCGGCGGCGACCGCCATTACCCGTATTTCGTTCGACCATCGCGAATATCTGGGCAAGACACTGACGGCCATTGCTGCCGAAAAGGCCGGAATCATGAAACCCGGCGTACCCTGCTGCATCGGCCAGCAGGCCGCGACGGAAGTCACGCAGCGTTTTGCCCGCATCGCAGCGGAACGGCAGACGCCCTTGCTGTTTTTCGGACAGGACTGGAACATCCAGCCCAATGGCAACAAGGGATTCCGATATACGGATCGGCTTGGCTCTGTTGACCTGCCTCCCCCTGCACTGGTCGGCGCGCATCAGATGGTCAATGCATCGCTGGCGCTCGCCACGTTGCGCTTGGGCGTCGGAATCACGCTCAGTTCCGCCCAGCAGGCGCAAAGCATGCTGCGCGTCACCTGGCCCGGACGGTTGCAACGCCTGCGTCAGGGGGCGCTGGTCGAACTTTTGCCCAAAGGCTGGGAATTATGGCTTGATGGCGGGCACAATGATTCGGCAGGCGAAGTCCTCGCGGCGCAGGCCGCGCAATGGCAGGGACAGGACGGCAATATCCCACGGCCGCTGCACGTCATTTACGGCATGTTGAAAACCAAAAGCCCTGAAGAATTCCTGCGGCCGATCGTCCCCTTTATCACCACACTGCACGGCGTCGCAATTCCGGGGGAAAGCAACAGCCTGCCGGTCGCCGATCTCGTGACAGCGGCGCAGACGGCAGGAGTACACGATGCGGCTCCGGCGCTTGACCTGTATCAGGCGGTGCAAAAACTCGTTCAACATGGCGTGAAGCCTGGGCGTATTCTGATCTGCGGTTCGCTTTATCTTGTCGGGCATGTGCTGCGTCAGCACGAATGAGCACAAAAAAATGCCGCCGCAGAATCAACTGCGGCGGCACTCGTGACCCAACGGCAGATTTAGCGTTTGCCGGTTTCCGGTACGGCGTGTTCGATCTTTTTTTCGTCTTTCTTCACGGTGTCATGGTGCTTCAGGTCGGTTTTATCCGCCGGCTTTTCTATGAGCGCACCTTTTTTCCCGGTCTCGATTTTCTTATCGTCCTCAGACTTCACGACGGGGTCGGAACCTGATTTCGTTTCCGTGAGCGGCATAACCTTGCCGTCAATCGCGCCCGTCGTTGTCTCAGCCAGGGCATCTTTCACAGACATGGGTTCCACCGCCTTCACCACCGGAACGGACGGGGAAACCGGAGCCGCAGGCGGCGTGACAACCGTGTCGGCGGCGTAAGCCGGAGCCGCCAGAATAGCCAGTAAAGCCGTTGCCATCGTCAATCGTGCGTAACGCGTCATGGTGATGATCCTCTCGAACGCCTGGAGTTATCGCGCGACATCATCACGATGCCGCACGAACGATAGCACCACCCTTCCATGTCGCGCCCAAGGCCGCGTCATGGCTTTTTTGCCATAATCCTTGCCGAATTATTGAACCGACCCCCGGTGTCATAAAAAAACCGCCGGTCGGGAGCCCGACCGGCGGCTATACCTTCTTGCTTCAGTCAAGATTACTGAGCGGATGGGCTCTGTGACTGAACGGCAGGGCTCGGTGTGGTCATCGAGGCCTTCTCTTCCATCTTTTTGCGATGCTGCTTCTTGGCGTGCTTCTTAGCATGCTTCTTGGCTTCCTTGGTGGTCTCTTCCTTCGCAGCGGCCGGGGCTTCGGCAACAGCGGGGGCAGCTTCGGTTGCTGCAGAAGCAGCTGAAGCGGCAGAAGCTCCAGCAACGGCAGGCGCGGCGACGGACGGCACCAATTCTTCGGCGAACGCCGGAGCGGCAACCGCAGCGGCCAAAACGGCAACGGCAGCGAGATTGAGGATATTACGCATGAGGAAATCCTTTCATGATTCGTGCATAGTGTTCAGCTTCTTCCACGTTTAAACAACATAAGCGTGCCAAGGCTGGAGCGCATTAAGCGGCTAAATAATTGAAAAGAAAAGGGCTCCATTTGGGCATTTTCGCCACAATCATGAATGTTCTTATATCAAAACGATACTAGGGAAAATTAGCGTGGAGAAAAAATGTGTTAATAACAGAGTTACCATTTACGGCACTTCACCTGTGGGACGCGCGCAGACGCGAATCACGACTCCTCTTTCGCTGCCATTAGCAAGATATATGAAACGCTTCGCACGCCACTAACATGGATCCGCCAGCCTGTGCGTATTGTTGCCATGATTGACATGCAGCATCACTTCATGAGACTTCCTTTCAACATTCCCCATGAACTTTTTCGGCCAATGCAAATCTTAACTTGCTTCTCGCAAACATCGGGTTATATAGGCTCGAGTCCTTTCCTCTTCGGAGCTTCATGATGTTGCGACGTGATATAAGGCTGGCTGCTATTTTGGTAGCAACCTTCGGGGTTTTTTGTCTGCCTTTAGCCCCGGCGACGGCGGCGCGGAAAATGGCCGAACAACCGGCCGAAGTTCCCCAGCAGCAAGCTGGCGAACTGATTCGCAAACTTGGTGATCGCGCCATCGCGATACTCGCCGATAAAGCGACCAGTACCGAAAGCAAAAAGCGCTTGTTCCAGAATTTAATGCACGAATCATTTGATCTGCACACCATTGGTCGTTTCGTGCTGGGTCGCAATGCCTGGCATGGCGCGACGCCGGAACAAAAAAGCGAATATATGCGGCTGTTCGAAAAACTGGTGATCAAGATTTATTCCGACCGCTTCGCGCTTTATTCCGGCCAGCGTTTCAAAGTCATCGAGAGCCGTCCGGAAGGTGAGCGCGACACCATGGTGGTCAGCCAGATCGTTCAACCTTATGAACAGGCGCAGCCCATTTTCGTCGACTGGCGGGTGCGGAACTTTGAAGGCCGGATGGGAATCATCGATGTCGTGGTCGAAGGTATCAGTATGAGCGTCACCCAGCGTCAGGAATATGGCGCCGTGATCCAACGCAATGACGGCGATATAGACGAGCTGCTGAGGCTCATGCGCGACCAGCTGGAACGGCAGGACGCTGAGGAAACCCGGAACTCGGGGAACTAACCGCCGCAGACGGAATCCCGCAAACCTTCATTTTGGCAGCCCACGCGCTGCCGGCGCTCTTACCGCGCCCAACGATCCGTTGCCGGACGTATATTCCAGTCCTTGACCGTCCATGCCGTGCCATCATGTTCGAGAATCCCCAGCGCGCCGGTCGCCAGTTTCGGCTTATGTTGCGATAAGAAGGCCTGATAGTCCCCGGTCAGATAGGGAGCGAATCGCGCGATACCATTGCTAGTCACGACCATAACCGTCGCCCCCGCCATGGTGCGCACCAGTTCGTCGCCGAAGGCGCGCCACATCTTTTGCAACTGTTCCGGATCAACAAGCCAGCCTTGCGGCGGAATGCCCTTCTCTTCCCACGCCCGCAGCCCGACATGCCCAATACGCGTGAGGACATAATCTTCAGACTGGTTTTCGTCCGGGCCGTAGTCGATTTCATTGAACACCGCCCGTGGCAGGATCGGTGCCGAAGCCCGCGCCGCCGCCAACGCATAATTCGCTGTCTGACGCGTCCTCTGAAGTTCGGATGTATAAACCGCATCCGGCAACAGCTTATTGGCGGCCAGATAATGCCCCAGCTTGCGCGCTTGCTCGATGCCGTCTTCAACCAGCGGCAGATCGGTACGCGCGCCGACGCGGCGCACAATAGCACCAACGCTAAAGGTATTACCGTGCCGCACCACCAGAAGACGCGTCATGGCAACAGTTCACCATGTTGGGCGATCAGCGCCACGGCGCGTTGCACATCTTCAGGACTATCAACACCCGACATATTGGCGCGCCCGCGATAATCGACCGGCACGCAACGCATCATCGCTCCATGTTCAAGCACGCGCAATTGTTCCAACCCTTCCAGCTTTTCGTAAAGGCATTCCTGCATGCTGCCGAACCTGTCCAGCATGGCGCGGCTATAGCCATACAGGCCGATATGCCGCCAGACAGGAGACAGGATGCCCTGCTGGCGCAAGGACTGTTCCTGTCTTATGGCCGGAATGATGGTTTTCGAGAACCAGTGCGCCCTGCCCGTGGCCTGATCGAAAACAACTGTCGTGCCGCTGTGCGGCGTCACTTGCTTGGCGGTACGCAGCTGATCCAGGGCGCTCCAGGTGAGCCGCACCACGGGCGTCACCACGTCGCAGGGCGTGGCGTGGAATGAATTGATCAAAGCGCGGACAAAATCCGGCGGCGTCAATGGCGCATCACCTTGCAGATTCACAACAAAATCCGGCGGCTCGGTCAGTTGCGCGACAGCAGCACGCACCCGGTCGGTTCCGGTCAGGCAGTTTTCGGGAGTCATGGCGCAGGAAACTTGTAATTCCGCGCAATGCGCGGCAATCCGCTTATCATCCGTTGCCACCAGAATCTTGGTGGCCGGATCACCGGCAATCGCGGCACGCGCCACGGCAACAACGCGCGCCAGCATCGTCCGACCCGCGATCATCACCAGAGGTTTTCCTGGCAGCCGGGTCGATCCCCAACGCGCCGGTATGACAATGACGGTTTGCATGTGCGGGATACTAGAGCAAATCTCGCTAAGGTGGAAGCTCCAGCATCAGCAAGCGCCCCATTCTGGGGGATGAGTTTATGCGGGGGTATCAAGTTACGCTTCGTCAGGCTGAAGTCGCGGGTTTATAAGCGCGCGCGCAAAGCATCCCTGACTCCTTGCGGTACGCCCGGCGGCGCGGGGACAAGCGCGGCGGTAAGACGAGGATCTGCCGGAAGGTTGACGGGACGCCCGTGTTTGCCGTCATCTGGCCCATAGCGCCGCACTTCAAAATGGACATGCGGTCCGATCGCATGGCCGGAATTTCCGGCAAGAATGACCTGTTGTCCGGCACGGACAAAGTCACGCATTTTCACACTCAGAGCATTGGCGTGACCATAAACGGCGCAAACGGAAGCTTTGCCGCAGATTTTGACCATATTGCCAAAGCCCTTATTATAGCCGTTACCCGCATACACAACCCTGCCGTCAAAAAGCGCAAAGACCGGCTTGTCAAACCCGGCGCGGCAATCCTGGCCATAATGGAATCCGCCGCCGCGCGGGCCATAATCCGATGTCAGAGTTGAGCTCGGCCCGGCAATGGCCTTGCAGATATCGTCAGCGGAGATCGTGGGATAGGTGTGGGCGAAGGGTCGAAAATTATTGGCACTCTTCACCGGAACCGGACTGAAAATACTATCGGGAACGATCTTTTCCGGTGCGCCATTATTTGACGGCAGCGCAGAAACGGGAGACGCAGCATGTGGCGACCTTAACAGCACATCGGGCAGAATGGTGTAGGGCACTTCGGGCAGCTTGACGTGCGGCACGTCAGGCAGCGTGATCGGAGCTTCATGTCCGGTCACGGTCGTGATCGTGTGATTTTTGGGATGATTGGTGGCTGGCGCATCAAACACGCCGCCGCCGAAGTAAAGCACTGGCGCAAGCACAGCCGTTGTCCAACCTGCCGCTTTGCGCCAACGCCGTTGCACCGCCTTGACTGGCGCCGACGACAAGCGTTTGGCACCAGGACGCTTTGTGTCGCCCGGTGTAGCACCCACGGAGTCAATCCGCCCTGCGGCGGCGCGGTATTGTGGCCCCATGATAACAGCAGACAGCCGCGCATCTTCTTTTGACCTGGTACTTACAGGATCTTTTTCTCTATTAAAACGAAGCCCAAACACTGTTCCTCACATTATTTTTAGTTTTCAGTATCCTTGCACAGGGGTCACAAAGCGGCGCACGTCACCCCTGCATATAAAAAGTCACGGCGCGCCGGTCACGGGAGGTTAAATGTAAATGTGTGCGGAGTAGGAGTTATAGTTTGTGTCGCCGCCACCCCTACAGGATTGATGACATGACCACCAACCGAAGGCTGGCTGCCGAAACGCGGTTTCATATCGCCGTACGCTCTCCTGTATTGTGGTGGTATTCCCAGGAAATCTTGTATCGGATCAGTTCCCGCGCGGGGGCGGGAAATTTCATGCAAGTACCCCTTAAGCTTGCCAAACAAGCTGGAATCTTCTTGCCCTGCGCCGCTGGCCGCCGAAGCCGCCACCAGACGACCATCCAGCGGCACCACGCGCGCATAGTCCCCCTGTTGCCCCTGAGGCGCTTCCTGACCGTTAAGTGAGGAAATCTGCGTCGTTGGGATTGCCGTAGAGATTTGTGCCACAACGGGACGTTGCGTCATGCTTTCGGTTCCCAGCTGGAAAAGCGCTGCTTCCAGCGTCGGATCCGCCGTTGCCGCCTTGGCCAGCATCTGGGGCATATTCTCCCTGACACCGGGCTGACCGTCCCGATCGAGCTTGAGAGCTTCAAGCAAGCTGCGATGGAAAGTGCCATCCTGTCCTTTCCCCGCAGACGCGGCAGCCTGATCGAGCGCGCCAGCGCGCTGGGCAACTATGCCCGAAAATTCTTTCAGCTTAGCTTCCTGCCCCGGCTGCATGAGCGTATCGAGCGCCCGCGCATGCTGGATTTGGTCGGAACCGATCACCCCGGGCATGACATCGCGATACAGCTCGCGGCTGAAATCCGGGAACTGCTCGGTAATGGCCAGCAGACTCTGGGACATCCTGGCCTGGTCGCCATTATTCCTGGACGTGACATAAGCATGGAACGGAGCTTCAGCGCGTTTCTGGAAAGCGCGGAATCCGTGCCCGGACACCAGGTCATTCAATCGCTCACGCAAATTCGATGCGGCGGGGTCTGCAACTTTCGCATGCAGCATTTGCATTTCCAGCCGCGTGGGCGGGAACTCCACGGTCACTCTGGCAACGTCCTGCGACGCCGCAGGAACATCTTTACGATCACCAGCTTGACCAACCGCAACCGCATCCACGCCGGGCTTTTGACCGGCAGACGGATTGCTTGCTGCCAGAACCGCAGCATTATGCGTCGCGATCTGAGCATGATGCTGGTCACGCAAAGCCGGAATGATGTCTTTATTCAAGGCCGCCGCAAGTTGGGGATTCTCTTTCATAAGGATCTGTAACTTATCGGGCAAGGCAGCTCTGGCCGTCGCGTCACCCTGCGCCGCTTGATCTGCCAGAGTTTTGAACGCAAGAAAAGATCCCATTTTTTGCGGATCCTTAAACGCATGCTCCTGCATGATGCCGGTAAAGCCTTTGAGCAGCCCTTTATTATCTTCGCTGTTGATCAAATCCATCATGACCAGCATTTCCGCACGCGTCCCGGACAGCGCGGGCGCCAGCATGGTTTTCGGCGCCTCCGCCGTCCCCCCTTCAACACCCTTGCCAGCCCCGGCTTTGGCGGTTTTTGCGGCATCATCGATGCCAAACATTTCCCCGATAGACTTTGCTAAGTCTGGACTAAACTTCGCAATCAGCATCATCAAGAACATGACGATTTTCTTCAACCAGTCGTCAGTCTCATCACCCGACGATGCCGGTTTTTCTTCGTCGCCGTCTTTGTCTTTGCCCTTGGCGCCTTTTCCGCTTGCAGCATCGAGTTTGAGCGCCCCAGATAGCGGCGACTTCTCGTCCTGTGATCCGCCAAGAGGATTATTGGCGCGTTCGGCGGCGGCTTTTTTGTCTTTTTCGAAACCAAAATAGTTACCAGCCACCACGCCTACTCCGCCCCCCACCGCCAACATCGCCAACCGTCCCCAACCGGTTTTCCGCGTTGCTACCGCCGCTGTTGTTGCCAGAACCGTGCCCCAGGTTATCGTGTCTTCCTTCATGTGCTTCAGGCCATTGGGACGCCCCGGTTCGTCAATTGTTGGCTCAGGCAGCGTCTTGCCCGCAGCAGCAGCAGTTCTCGACGTGGCATCCGGCGCAACAACGGCGTCATAGGTCATTTCCCCGCCTTTTTCCCCGAGAAAATAGCCGGCGATACCGCCGCCAACTCCGCCAAGGAATGTGCCAAAACCAGGAAAAATCATCGTCCCAAGCGCCGCACCAGCATAGGCACCACCCAAAGCGCCCCCTCCGGCCGCTAACTTTGTCGTCGCGCCGCGATAGTCGCCACGATTAAAGTCCTCGACAGCAAAATAGCTGGTCGTCGCGACTGCCACAGGGGTACTGGCTCTCCCCAGCATGCGGTTGACCCATCCCATCCCGCGGGACAAGAGCGAAGTTTGCCCAGCCACATTTCCGGTTGCCGCTGAACCGGTTGCCGTTGCGGTTGTTGATGCCGCACCCGTCGTCGCTGGGCCGGGTGGCGGTGCAACGGTCGATGTCGCGCCCGTGTTCGCCACGACTGCCGCAGGTTTCACTGTGCCGGTCGATGTGCCGGCCGGTGTGGCTGTTGAAGTTGCCGAGGGTTCCGGCACATTGGTACGCGCGGACGCTGGCGTGTTCTGACCACCAGAAGTCGCCCCTGACGCGCCAGGCTCGGGGACTGTAGTGATTTTTGCCGGATCTGCGGCAGGATTTGCTGGCACGGTTCGTGTTTCCGAGCCCGGGTACGAGTAACCCATTTCCTCCATCCCACTTTGAACATCGTCACGGTATTGCGCATTATTCCTACTGTATTTCTTGATGAGCCACCTCGCTACCAACGCCCCTGCCCCGATTAGGCCTACCGTCTTTTCTCCGTTCGTGAGTGTCTCTTTGCCCACAAGTTCTTGGTTCAGAGCTTCGTCTGCTTGCGACCCGCGATCGACCTTGATCACCGTTGGCGGCAAAGGTTGTGGATCCGACGACGCCGCGACAAGTTGGATTCCGGGTGTTGGCGGTGCAGGTGGCGCATTCGATTCCTGGCGCGGCGCCTCAGAGTCGCGCGCTTTCTGCGCCGCGACATTTTGCTGTGCTTCGGCAAAAGCGCCGAACAAACCTTTGACACCTTCCTGTATTTGTGGGTTGGCATTGGCCGAATTCTTCAGAATCGCATCTTCCAATTTTTGCCGCACCTGCGGATCTTCAAGCGCCGCGCCGACGAAGCCGGACAAATGATTAAAAGCCGCCAGTTCTCGCTGCTCCAGCGCATGCGTTTGCTCCGGTGTGATATGATCCTGATCCACTTTTGCCATCAGAACCGTTCTGGCGGTATGAGAGATGGAAAAATCCTGAATGACGGACGAAACCTGCGTCTTAAGTTCCCGATCCTTCATGCCCCCGGATTTGAGCTGGTTGAAAATAACGCCCCAGGCGGGAAGGTTAGTCGGCTGGCCGGTCGGTTTGCCGTTCGCATCTTCCGGGCGCAGCAACATCACCCCGGTGATGTCCGCGATCATCTCTTTTTTAACCTGGCTTGGCGTTTTATCTTCTTCGGCCATTGCTCTCCCCTTTTCAGGCGAACGGTTTACTGCACTTTTCCTGTTTTAACTTTAACATAAAAACATGAAAATAAATAAGCGCATCCCAACCCGGGGTGATGCATGGTGAATGCGGCTTAACCAAACGGGTTAACACCATTCCGGCGCAGGCGGCGGCGCCCCCAAGACATGCTATTCATCTGTAATAAATAATATTTTTAGTACTGACTTGGCTTTACCCCAAAAAAAACGGTAATGCCCGGGTTTGAAAAGCGCGGCCACGATTTGGCGTGATCCTGGCACATCGCTGTTTCAATGAAGCTGCATGCAAACTGAGCCCCACTCAAAGACAAACCCCGCAGCTTGCGCTGCGGGGTTCGATTTTGGTTAAGAAGCTTCAATCAAAGCTCCATGAATGGCCGGATTTTAGAAATCCATATCACCCATGCCGCCGCCGCCGCCGCCACCATGGCCACCCGCCGAAGCGGATTCCTTCTTCGGCTTATCGGCGATCATAGCTTCGGTCATGATCAACAGACCCGCGACCGACGCCGCGTTCTGCAGCGCCGAGCGTACGACCTTGGTCGGGTCAATGATGCCCGATTTGACCATATCGCAGTAATCGTTCTTCTGTGCATCATAGCCATGATTGGTGTCGTTCTGTTCCAGCAGACGTCCAACCACAACCGACCCGTCAACCCCAGCATTCTGGGCAATCTGGCGAATCGGAGCCTGTAATGCACGACGAACAATGTCGATGCCACGACGTTGATCGTCATTGCTGGCGCGCAGCTTTTCAATCGCCTTGGTCGCGTACAGCAAGGCCACACCGCCACCGGCGACGATGCCTTCTTCGACCGCAGCGCGGGTCGCATGGATGGCGTCATCAACGCGATCCTTGCGTTCCTTCACCTCGACTTCCGTTGCGCCGCCGACGCGGATGACCGCAACGCCGCCTGACAGTTTGGCCAGACGTTCCTGCAGCTTCTCGCGGTCGTAGTCCGAGGTGGTTTCCTCGATCTGCGCCCGGATCTGCGATGTGCGGGCTTCGATGTCCTTTTTCTTGCCGGCGCCATCGATGACCACGGTGTTGTCCTTGTCGATCCGGACTTTCTTGGCCGAGCCAAGCATATCCATCGTGACATTTTCCAGCTTGATGCCGAGATCTTCGGAAATAACCTGGCCGCCCGTGAGGATGGCGAGGTCTTCCAGGATCGCCTTGCGGCGGTCACCGAAGCCAGGAGCCTTGACGGCGGCAACCTTCAACCCGCCGCGCAGCTTGTTGACCACGAGGGTGGCCAGCGCTTCGCCTTCGACTTCTTCGGCGATGATCAGCAGCGGCCGACCCGACTGCACCACTGTTTCCAGCACGGGCAGCAGCGGCTGCAAACCGGACAGCTTCTTTTCGTGCAGGAGGATGTAGGGGTTCTCCAGCTCGCAGACCATCTTTTCGGCGTTGGTGATGAAATACGGGCTGAGATAGCCGCGGTCAAACTGCATGCCTTCGACGACATCCAGTTCGGTTTCCAGGCTCTTGTTTTCTTCAACCGTGATCGGCGATTCATGACCGACCTTTTCCATCGCCTTGGCGATCATCTCGCCGATGGCTTTTTCGCCGTTGGCCGAGATCGTCCCGACCTGCGCGATTTCCGACGTGCTGTGGATTTT
Organism: Alphaproteobacteria bacterium; assembly: GCA_049653105.1. Taxonomy (GTDB): domain Bacteria; phylum Pseudomonadota; class Alphaproteobacteria; order UBA9219; family RFNS01; genus JBASFQ01. The sequence continues at coordinate 9,003 of JBASFQ010000005.1, read as the reverse complement.
CTTGGTGCGCTTCTGCAAATCTTCAACAACCGCTTCGACGGCGGATTCGATGCCGCGCTTCAGATCCATCGGGTTCATGCCCGCCGCAACGGCCTTCGCGCCTTCATTCACGATCGCCTGCGCCAGGACTGTCGCCGTGGTCGTGCCGTCGCCCGCGCCGTCACCGGTCTTGCTGGCGACTTCACGCAACATCTGCGCGCCCATATTTTCGAAATTATCGGACAGTTCGATTTCCTTGGCGACGCTGACGCCGTCCTTGGTAATCTTCGGTGCGCCGAACGATTTCTGGATCACGACGTTGCGCCCCTTGGGACCCAAGGTCACTTTGACCGTGTCGGCCAACAGATTCACGCCCGCCAACAGCTTATTGCGCGCACTCTCTTCAAAACGGATTTCTTTCGCTGCCATGTTTTGGCTCCTCTAATAAAGATGCATTGACTGGGGAAAGGATCAGGCGGCCTTCTTGACTGCCTTGCCTTCGATCACGCCCATGATGTCGGACTCTTTCATGATCAACAGCTCTTCGCCGTCGATCTTGACTTCGGTGCCCGACCATTTGCCGAACAGGACGCGGTCGCCGACCCGGACATCCAGCGCCACAACCTTGCCTTGCTCATCGCGCGCACCGGGACCGACGGCGATCACTTCACCTTCGGACGGTTTTTCCTTGGCGGTATCGGGGATAATGATCCCTCCCTTGGTGCGTTCCTCACCATCCAGACGGCGGACGACCACGCGGTCGTGCAACGGACGAAATTTCATGTCTTAATCTCCCTGAAAGTTCAACATCATAACCGGACGCCACGGGGCGCTGTTAGCACTCCCCCTAAGCGAGTGCCAGACATGTAGGCTCAATAGTCCCTGGTTTCAAGGGCGCCGACACAAAATCTGTGGATAAACCCGGACGTTTATGATAGTATGTTACATATCAGATGCTTATAGCATTTAATGCATCATGTGCAATACTTAAGAAAATTTTCGGGTTTTCGATTTACCCTGTTTTGAGGTGATTAGGGGAGCGCCGATGGCCGATCTCATTCGTCAACTTCAGAATTATCGTCTGACGACCGCCGAGATCATTTACCGGCTACCCGATCACCCCATCCTGCTGCAAACCTATATCTGGCAAGAGCTTGATATCGCGCCGCGCTTCCCCGTGCTCAAGAAATTCCTGCATTTCTGGGAATCTCACCTTGAGGGTAAGCTCCACACCATCAAAATCGCTCATCAGGAATTGATCCACCCCGGCGAACTTCGCTACCATGATGGCGAATTCGTCCTGCATTAGTCAGACAATGCGCTTTAATTAAACGTGGGCGGGGACATGAGCGCGATCAACGTCATGCGTTCCGGACGTTTCAGTCGTTCGTTCACGCTATCAAAGAATAGACGCGCACCTTCAAGCGGCTTGTGTTCGTGCGCTGCGAAAAGTTCTGGGTTCACGGTTGATTCAAACCCGCCCTTAGGATTCATACTCCCATCCCGATTCGTCGTCCTTGCAATTACATCAATGCGCCGTCCCTCGCCCGCAGCATATCCTAACAGCGCAAAAATATGAGGCAAAGTATGACTCTCAAAAACATGATTTGCGACAACATTTGACGGGTTACCAAACAATGCTCGGCTTAAACGCGAATCAATGGCGGCCTTGTGTTTTGAACTCCACGGCATTGTCAGCTTCGCGGCATCAATACCTGGCAAAAGGTCTTTTGCAGTCAGCCGAAATAAATCCTCAATATCGCCTTGCTTCAAGATAATCGGCACGCCCACTTTCTGACCCACAGCCTTATCAAGCAAAGCGCGATGCTCAGGTAAAATCAGAGCCTTATAATTCATGACCAACACCTCAATATTTGGAATGCGCCCCTCATTTCAGCAAGGACGGCGGAAATATCCGCGCGACAAATGTCGTGCACGCGGGTCTTTTAAGGTCATTATCAACGAACTGAAAGAAATCCTTGGCACCCTTGATGGGTTCATCCACGTATCTCTGAAACAATTCCGGCTTCACACCCAGGGCACAACGGCTTGTCACTCCACCCATCCGTGTGCCGATGGCCTCCACCTGAATCTCCCTGCCAATACTGGACGCATGGGCCATAAATGAAAAAAGCGTAAGAAGTTGATGATCCGTGATTATAGCTTCCTGGACTTTTGCCGGATCTTTCAGAAAAGCCTGCGCTGCCTCCACCCTGGGCGAAGTCGGATCGACGGCACATTGCTCCGCTGCAGGCTTGGTGAAAATATCTTGCGCTGTCGTGCGAAATAGATCCTTTAATTCTTGGCTCGTATAAGTCACTGGCATCTCGAGCCCCTGATTGATCTCACCATCCAGAAGATTCTGGTAATCGGGAAAAATCCAGCTGAGAAGTTCCGTGTTATTCATGCTTCAACCCCGTCAATGCAATATGGAATAAGGCAAAATAAAATTTTGGGCTGTCTTAAACCCGCATAAGGCAAAGGACATCCCGCGAGAATACAAGCGTCAAAGTCATGAAAGCAACAGCAGCAGCAGGTGAGAATACTTTCACACCAGCTATGTCATAAATTGCAGAAAATCCAATGGGATAATCCCCAAACCCTTATTCGCGAAGTTACTCGGGCGCAATCGTTCCTCTGGATTGAGGCTCGACGGGCAAAGTCTATTTGCTACGGCAAACGCATATCATTAGACTGACGGAATGAATTTATTCGATTTTGCCGAAAACACGATGCCGGTGCTCGACTGGAGCCTGCAACTCACACATCTGACCGGTGTGATCGTGGCCTTGCTGATCGGTTTATTGCCGCTGCTCACTGTGAAGGGCAGTCGCACGCACCGTGAGGCCGGACAGATTTACCTGGCCTGCTCGACACTGGTCTTTACGCTGGGGCTGGTGATCGCCTGGCGGCAAGCCGCACCGCTGCTGTTCTGTTTCCACGGCTTCTTCGCCTATATGCTCCTGTCAGGCTGGCGGGCATTGTATCGGGCGACGCGTCCCGGTTGGATCGACTGGGCGATCCTTGGCATCCTGTTGGCGGTGACAGTGGCCGTTGCACTCCTGGCTTTGCGGCAGCCCGATCCGCGCGCCGCGCTTTGCTTTGCGCTCTTCGCGCTGGGCAGCTTCGGCATGGTCGGGTATGAAGCGCGCGATCTCCGCACCCCATCGCGCCTGGCTGCCGGATGGCTCATCCGCCATGTCGCCGGCATGATCGGCAGCATGGTCGCGCATTTTTCCGTGATTGCCGGATATTTTCTGCCGTCCGCGTGGCAGTGGACTGTACCTGTCGTACTGGCATTGCTGGCGGCCTATATCGCGCTGCATCGTCGATGGCGTAAAGCGACCCGTGCGCGCCGCGCGCAAAAATTTCTTGGACCGCATTGGAACAATAAATTCGCGCCACGCTGATTTTACACGCATCACCCATGCCGGTGCCTGATACCTTATCAACTTAAAAACATTTGGGGATAAAAGCGATATCATCATCTGTTGCAAGCAACCGGAAGCCTCCGGAACAGGCATGGAAACCACAAAATGATCCCTCGGCAACCGGCATGAGGCGTATTAAGATGTTGTCACCGGCTGCATAAAAATATTACCTAGCCAGATGCCTGTCTCCCCTCGCCTCGTCGCTCACTGGCTGCTGCTGTGCTGCGGCATGATTTTTATGATGGCCGTGATCGGCGCCATCACACGCCTGACCGAATCCGGCCTGTCGATTGTCGAATGGGCGCCGGTTACCGGCGCGATCCCTCCCTTGAACGACGCCGACTGGCAAAAGGCCTTTGCCGGCTATCAGCAAATTCCCCAATATCAACTGCTGCACAGCGACATGACGCTGGAAGATTTCAAACACATCTATTTTTGGGAATGGCTGCATCGGTTTTGGGGACGTTTAATCGGCCTGGTCTATGCCGTGCCCTTCTTCTGGTTTCTGGCGCGACGGCAAATTCCTGCCGGATATCACGGCAAGCTCTGGCTTGGCCTTGCCCTGGGCGGATTACAAGGCGCGGTGGGCTGGTTCATGGTTGCCAGCGGTCTCAGCACCCGGATTTATGTCAGCCATTATCGTCTGGCGCTGCATCTGGCGCTGGCGCTCGTGATTTACGGATACCTGCTCTGGCTGGCGCTTAACTTGCTGCTGCGTAACCCAAACGCCGGAACGTCCCGCGCTGCCAGAAACCATGGCTGGATATGCCTTGGTCTTCTGACACTCACGATTATCTGGGGCGCTCTGGTGGCCGGGCTGAAAGCCGGCTGGGTCTATAATAGTTTCCCGCTGATGGACGGCGCTTTGCTTCCCGATGCTGCCTGGACACTCCAACCATTCTGGCTGAATTTTTTCGACAACACCGCATTAGTACAATTTTGCCATCGCTGGCTGGGCTTGACGACAGCGGCGGTCATCTGGCTCTGGTGCTGGCGGCTCCTGCGGCAAAGCCCGGCGCGATCGGAGCGCCGCGTGCTCATCGCTCTGATACTCATGGTAGCGCTGCAGGCTCTGCTGGGCATCGTCACCTTGCTCAGTCAGGTCAACATTGTCCTCGCCACACTGCATCAGGCCGGGGCGCTCGTGACGCTGACTTTATTGCTGGTCAGTTTGCATCGCCACCAAACGCCGCTTATGCTGAACCGACCTGCCCCTGAAGGTTGATGGCCACATGTCTCTGCCCGTTGTTCCTGATGTACAACCTCTCGTCCGGCAATTGGCGTATGACGGCAAAAGTTCCCGTCTGTTCGTCATCACCATCGTCAACTTCATTTTGACCCTGCTGACTCTCGGCGTTTATCATTTCTGGGCCAAAACCAAAGTCAGACGTTTTATCTGTGAGAACACCCGTTTCATGGACGAGCCGTTTGCCTATCTGGGCAACGGCAAGGAAATTTTCGTCAGTTCCCTGATATTTGTTCTTAAGGTCATTTTGCCCACCGCGCTCATCTTTCTGGTCGTGGCGGTGGTGGCGCCGAGCTATGCGCCCATTGTCGGCATCCTCCAAATCGCGTTTTATACGGGAATATATATTTATGCGCGTCTGTCGGGTCTGCGCTATCGCGCCAACCGGCTGAGCTGGCGCGGCATCCGCTTTTCCTTACGCGCCGACCGTAATACATATCTCAAGCTCATCATCAAGATCACCGTGCTGAACTTCGTCACGCTCGGCCTTTACCGGCCGCATGGCGATGCGGCGGTGGCCAATTTTTTCGGCAACAGCCTGTATTACGGCAATCTGCGCTGCAGTTATCACGGCGACAAAGCCGATTTGAGAAAAAACTATCTGCTCTACTGGCTGCTCTGGCTGCCGACGCTCAGTTGCTCCATGTACTGGTATCGCGCCCGGTTGCAACGCCACCTGGCCAAATCCTGTACGCTGGGGGTCATGGATTTCCGCTATAACGTCTCCGGCGGTCAATTACTCAGGTTGGCCTTCGGCAACGGGCTGATCATGCTGCTGAGTTGGGGAGTGCTGGGGCATTTTGTCGTGCAACGTAACATGCGCTTGTTTGCGCGCACCCTGAAACTGCGCGGCACACCTGATTTTGCCCAGATCCAGAAAGCGGCAGCGGAGCAGGATGCCGCCGGTGCCGCCGACTATTTCGAAACCGACGGAGATTTTGGATTCGGATGACAGCCACGGTTTTCAATCCTCAGGGCTTCTATCTGGATGGCCGCACCCCTGTCCAGCATCCGGTCAGGATCGAGATGGCCGATGCCGCCGTGCGCTTTCAGGGAGAGACGATCAAACCGATCCGATGGGAATTTGCCGCCATCGACTGGGATGCAACCCGGCTTTTGCATGGCATGCTGCGGCTCAAACATCTCGACCCCGACGATGCGTGGCTGGTCATCACTGATGCCGCCCTTATCGCCGCCGTCATGGCGGAAAAGAAAATCTGGGCGCGCCACAATTTCCCGACCGCACATCGCGAACTTCTGACCATCGGTCGGGCAACGGCGGCGATGCTGCTGGTCTGCGCGACATTATGGATCTCGTGGCCTTATTTAACCAAACCGCTCACGGGAATAATTCCTGACAAAGTCCGCACCACATTGTCCGACGTTGCCCAGCACGCTTTCGGGCTCAATCAGGAGTGCCGTGCCCCGGAGGGACTTGCCGCCTTGCAGCAGCTCACCGACCGGTTAACGGCGGATTATCCCGAATTGCGTGCCACGCCGGTCATCGTCGTGGATGCCGCATTGGTCAACGCCCTGACATTGCCCAACGACAAAATTCTGCTGACGCGCGCGTTGCTGGACGCGGCAGAATCCTCCGATGAAATCGGTGGGATCATTGCCCATGAGCTGGGTCATGTTGCACACCGTCACGTCCTCCGCAGCATGCTGGGGAAAATGACGCTCAGCCTTCTCGTCACGATCTTCACCGGCCCACATGGCGACGCTCTCGCCTATGCCAACGATCTCAGCGCCCTGGGTCACAGCCGCCAGTTTGAAACCGAGGCCGATACCATGGCCATCGCGTTGCTGCGCCGCGCCCGGATTGCGCCGCAAGGGTTAGGCCGTTTTTTTGGTAAAATGCAGCACATCGAAGCGCAACGCGGCGACGAACCGTCGCGCTATTTTGCAACCCATCCGCCAAGCGAAGAACGGGCGCAGCATATGATGGCTACAGAGATTCCGGATGCAAGCCCCGCCTTGCCGTCCGAGGCATGGCAAGCCCTGCGTAACATCTGCGGCACGCCGCACAATTCGGAAGCGGCGCCGCAAGAGCAGGAAGACAACACACCCGCGACGCCCGATACGGATACAGATACCGACGCGCGGGATATTTAGGGTCAGGCCGCTTCTTTAACGTCTTCAGAAATATCCATCTGTTCCAGCAGCCCTTCGATCCAGTCGATTGGCTCCGGCCCCTGCGCGGTATGCAGATTACGATCTGTCACGACCGCTTCCGGGGCGACCTGAATCTGTACCGCCACCAATTCCGCCGCAACGTCCACTTCTGCGGCAACCGTGCGTCCACCGATGCGCGTGCCGAGCGCCAGCAATCCGACCCCCGCCCCAATAGCTGCAACCGGCTTGTCAGCATCCAGAAAATGATTGACCAGACGTCGCGTATGCAGGTTTTGCTTAAGTTTTGTAGCGCTGCGTGTGCCGCCCGGCAGCACCAAAGCATCGAAATCCGACCCCAGAACCTCGCCGATACCGCGATCAACAGGGAAATAATGCCCCCAGGCATTGTCATGCCAGCTGTTCACCAACCCCTGCTCCGGCGCAACGGTACAGAATTTCAGTCCCGCCTTGGTTAAGGCCCGCTGCACCTCCGTCAACTGCACTTCATCAACACCATTGGCAACCAGAATAAGGACGGACGGGGACGCAGCGATTGGGGACATATAAAAACTCCGGGCTAAAAGTGAACCATAAGGCAAACAGGCCATACATCGTCGGCGTAATGCCGGGCGGTGGCGCAAAAACCTAACTGTTGTGTGTGGCGCGGTTATAGCGATAAGTTAGGCGCAGTGCAAACAAAACTTTACTTTCTTGTCACCCGGAGAGACCGCGATGTCCGTCCTGCAATCCAAACGCAACGCCACGCAAAGCGACGCGCTTTTTGCCTTCACCAACGGCATTGATCAGGATCGCCGGCTGGCGACGCAAGAGATCGCGGTGCAGAAAGCATGGTTGCGCGGACTGGCGACCCTGCCCGGAATGTTCAAACCCAAAGATGTCACGGCCATCGAAGCCGCTCTGGACGCTGCTGGAAAAGAAATCGCCGCCGGAACCTTCGTCTGGAACATCCGCGACGAAGATATCCATATGCATCTGGAACGCTACGTCACCACGCGTTGCGGTGATCTCGGCAAGAAAATGCACGCGGGACGGTCGCGCAATGATCTGATCGCCACGACCTTGCGGCTTTATACGCGCGATATCATGCAGAATGCCGTGACGGCCATCGACGCCGTTATCTGCGCGCTGGCGGATCAAGCGACGCAGTGCATCGATCTCATCATCCCCGGCGCCACACATTTACAGCATGGCCAGCCGGTGCGGCTGAGCCATGTGCTCCTCGGCCATGCCGAGGCCTTGCGCCGCGACCGGGAACGATGTCTGGCAACAGCAGCAACCGCCATGGCCGTCATGCCACTGGGCAGCGCCGCGCTGGCGGGCACGCCTTTGCCGCTTGATTTGAAAAAAATGGCGACAACTCTTGGCTTCCGCAATGTACCGCGCAATTCCTATGACGCCGTCGGCGACCGCGATTTCATGCTGGAGGCGCTCAGCACACTGGCCCTGCTCGGCACGCATCTCAGCCGTCTGGCAGAAGATTGCATATACTGGGCATCCACGCCGGTCGGTTTAATGAAACTGCCGAAGGCATGGTCAACCGGCAGCTCGATCATGCCCAACAAGCGCAACCCGGACGTGCCGGAATTAACGCGCGGCCGGGGCGCTCATGTTCTGGGCGCCTTGACGGACGGATTTGCGCTGGTACGCACCGTGCCGACCAGTTACGGCAGCGATCTGCACGAACTCAAGAAAACGCTGATGAATGCCACCGATGAAATTCAAGCCTGTTTGAATATCTGGCCGCATTTCATCGGCGCAGCGGAATTTGATGGCCGTCGTGCCAATGCGCTATGCCAGCTGGGGCATATTCTTGCCACCGAAATCGCCGACGCGCTGGTGCATGACGGCGCGGCATTCCGCGATGCTTATAAGGCCGTCGCCGCTCTGGTCGAGCAGGCGGAAAGCGCAGGCATGCAAGTGCATCACTTGCCGCTGGCGCAGGTGAACGCTGTGTTGCAGTCTCATAATATATCCACCCGTAAGGATTATCGTTTCGATCCTCTGACTGCCGTCGAACGCCGCAATCAGCCGGGCGGCACGGCCAGAAAACAGGTGTTGGCGGCGCTCAAGGCGTTGCGTCCTGCGCCTAAGTGTCCGTTCCGAAACTTGTTGAATTGAATGAATCATTTGTGATTCATATATAGGCAGCCCGATAGGAGGGGCTGCTGATGTGGACACGAGAAAACCGCCCGCGCTACAACCGGGATAAGC
>JBASFQ010000004.1:0-114414 GCA_049653105.1 Alphaproteobacteria bacterium | reverse complement strand
AGCATCCTACGCCACCAAATTCGCCATCATCGCGGGCATCGTCAACCGCGCCTCCGGCTTTTAACCCCTTCAGGGAGAAACAGCCTTTTGCTGCCTTTTATCCCGTTACTTTTGCATCGGGTCTATTGAACAGTATGTCCGATTGTAGTTCCACTCATTAACTTGATTGCCACTACTGGGCATTAGCCCGCATGAGAATGGTGACAACGCAGGTGGTGGAACACCATACTCTCAACTTGCGTAGAACTTTTGGTGTTACCATTTTGGGTATTACCAGCGGTGTTACCATTCTGGTCTACCCACGCTCTGTCGAGCAGGTGCGACCACAACGTAAAACACTGTTGAACAGTTAAAGCTACGCGCAAGTTGCGCTCTGCGTTGAACGGCAGGCCGTTGAACGCAGACCATGCGGGCTGAAGCCCGTTGTTAAACAAACCGGCGCGAAAGATTATTTCTTGTCAGTTTTCTTGGCCGTCGCCCTTAACTCAACAACCCTGCCCTCGGTGACAGGCTGCTGGCAGTGCCGCGCCCACTTCTCCATAAGGAGACGTCGCTTCTCGAATAAGTCACTTCGGCGATAGGCAGCCTCAACCCGGCTTTGAATGGCATGCGCCAGAGCAGCTTCGGCAACTTCCCTGGGGAAGTTGGTTTGCTCCGCCGCCCAATCACGGAATGACGACCGGAACCCATGCACTGTAATATCCCGCCGCTTCATTCGCTTGAGCAAGGCCAGCATGACTACATTGGACAGTGCCGTCTTGCCCTTGGGGCTGGGGAACAGATATTGGCTCTGTTCGGCCTCCGGCAGTGCGTCCCGCTCTTTTTTGAGGTCTTTGATAATAGCCAGTGCTGGTGGCGTCAGTGGCACCCGGTGTTCCTTGCCGCCCTTCATCCGCTCAGCGGGGATCGTCCAGACCTTATTGGACAAATCAATCTCGTCCCAAGTCGCGCCTAATACCTCATTACTCCGGCAAGCGGTGAATATGACCAGCTTAAGGGCTTTGGCTCCCAATCCAGGCTGTTTGTCGATTGCCTGCAGGAAGTTATGCACTTTGCCGTAGGGTAAGGCGGCAAAATGCTCGACCTTGATGAGCTTAGATGGACTGGCTAGCAAATTATCGAGATGGCCGCGCCAGCGGGCTGGATTTTCGCCCTGCCGGTATTCCCTGACCTTTGCCCAATCGAGGATGCATTCGATCCGCCCCCGTAGACGTTTGGCCGTTTCAGTCTTCTTCTGCCAGATTGGTTCCAGTACCTTGACCACGAGGCCGGTATCAATGGCCTGCACCGGCAGTTTGCCGATTATGGGGTAAGCATGTTTGGCTAAAGCCTGATCCCACTGCTTGGCATGGCGTTCTTGTCGCCAACTGGCCTTATGCGCTTCGATATAGGCCTTGGCACAGCTTTCAAATGTTGTTCCCTTGGCGGCGGCTACTCTGGCCTGGGTCTGCTCTGATTTTTTGGCGTCCAGAGGATCAAGGGCTGATGCCAGCAATTTACGGCAATCCGCCGCCTTGACTCTGGCCTCGGCCAATGTGACGGCATTCAATGCACCCAGCCCCATCGCATGGGCTTTGCCATGCTGCATATAGCGAAACAGCCAGGACTTGTTCCCCGATAGCCCAACCTGCAAATACAGGCCGCCGCCGTCGCCATAGAGGCCTTTCTCTTTAGCGCGGCTGACCGCTAAAGCAGATAATTTTCCAATGACACGCGACATGGGTTCTCCGGTTCAAATCACACCTGGAAGCCGATTATAACCCACAAACCAACGCACAAACAACGGCTAGATTGTGATAGACGTCAGGAGACGATGATGGACAATGAATTTATATAAACCAATGAAATACAACAATATCACGCACGTCCTGAGACGGCATGAGACGTCCTTAAACATAGGTACAAAGGACGTAGGGGACGCCATTCGGGATTTCTCGGTACTTGTTGGAGCAGCTCGAAGGGCCTCCTCAAAGTATATCTGAGGCTTGCCCCTTCCCGTGCCGAGTATCCTGCGCCGGAGTGCAGATCTGTTTCAGACGGCTGTCGCTCGCGCTGCGTCGTAGAATGCTCTCCTTTTGCCTAGCTTCATGGATTCATGTCCAAAACCCAGAAATTTTAGGAGAAATTTAAAAAAAAGTCATAATTAACCATGTCCGTAAACACAGTGCTAACTGTGCTCAAGTAGCATAATCATTAAATACAAGGATATTTTATTGCGTCTCGGGGTATTATGGGGTTACAATTAACCTTAGTAATCATTGAGTGTGTGTGACTTTAACTATCGTGATTATCCCTTGGACGCATGTACGGAATAACGCTGTAGTTTAGCCCACGTTTCCGGCTTTGTGTTTTCGCCCTTATTCCATTCGTCCAACAGAATCCGATAAATCGCATCGTCAAAGGAAAAGACATCGTTTTCTGGGAAGCCTACCCCGTCCGATTCGTCCACAGATTGCGGATTAGATATACGTGATTATCCCTTTGAAGCACGTTTTTAGTCGGTTGGTCGCCGCCGACATTTTCCTCGACAATCCAAGCGGCATGATTCATTATCTGTAAATCGGTGGCCCTCGCCGCCTTGATCTCTACTTAGCCGGGTCTAGCGGCTATGAAGAGACCGGCAATGTGAACAAACTTGTTCCCATCTACCGAACCGGAAGCGCTGGTAATTTCTTACCGACACGCCTTTCGGCCAAAAACATACGACCTTCATCGCTGTTTCCTTTCTCACGGGTGCCGGGGTTAAGCCCCGGCGCTTCGTGGCACCCCATGCGCCCCGCGCCATTCAGGGCGTGGGGAAGAAGGAAATACGGCGAGAGCCAACGGGAAGATGCACGATTGGGGCACCATCGTCAAATTCTATTTGTAGTGCCAACCGTGAAATCACTTGTATTTCAATATTTCATTGTGTACGGTTGTAACGGTTAGGAGATAGTTATGGGCAAAGACGATCAATACCTCTCATATCTTGAGAGTGAAATTTCAAATGCTGAAATTGTTTTTGCGAATGCAAAGGCGGCGCTTGCAGAAAAAATGGCGTCCAAGGCAAATTATTTGGCGTTTAAGACTAAAAATGGCGTGACTCCCGCAAAGACTGCTGGAAAATTGCAGTCGCCAAAAAATAAGACGTCTGAAGATTCCGACAGAAAGGGGTTGCGAGGAAAGGGTCGCACCCGCGATGTTTTTGAATTTTTCACGCGCGCAGACGCTGGAGCAACAACAAACGAAGCGTCAAAAGGGTCTGGTTATTCACCGCAGGAAATTTCCCAGGTCTATTTTAGGTATTCCCAAGACGGCTATTTTACACGCGATGACAACAGAATACTGCTCACGCCGAAAGGCAAAGAACTTCTCGACAAAAGCCAGCCATACACTGGCGATAATCCGGCATTCATTCAAAGGCAGCTTAGAATAGTGCCATAACGAATACCCCTCGGATCGCGTTAGCGTCCGAGGGGAACCGGCGGCAGTTTGCACCTGCTGTCAATATTAACCCCCAACCGTTGCGAAGGGAGCCGTGTAATGCCTGTCAAAGGCGTGTTATTACGTTAGTGGTTAGGCTGCGCTGTTGAGATTGGCGTCTCTTCGGCGTGGCCGCCACGTTTCATATATGATATACATATCCTCCAATGTCAACCTAAAGGTGGAATCTTCTAATGATTCCATGTGGTTAGATGAAGGATAAGTTAACTCTCAAAAAGGCTATAAAAACCGGACAGTTAGAACGGTTTATAAAGCAGGAAGAGTCGCGCGGATTATCTGCTTCGCGTCAGGAATTTGATCGCGCTTTAGGCGATACGATCAAACAGCCCCCATCAGAAGATCAAACATCCCATTGACCATGTGCCGGTGATTTGACCGGAACGTAAATTCATTCAGGTAACGTTGCATATATTTGTGGCTGACATGAATATGCGTTGAACGGATGCTATTCTTAAACAGCTTCCAGAAGCCTTCAACGCTGTTTGTGTGGTGCGTGGCGTCCGTCCGGTAATCGTAACGTACATATTCTTTCGCACCATGCAGGACGGTCCCATGCTTATAACCATCGGATTCCAGTAAATTGTAAGCTGGCAGTTCGTCCGTTGATACAGTCGTTCCCGGCGCTACGTTCCGCAACACGACACCGCGCAACGTTTCGGTTTTTACGTTCGGGATAACTTCGGCAGTCATATTGCCGCCACGTTCAATCAAACCCATGACGATTGTTTTGCCAGCCGCACCACGGCCACGCTTGCCGGGCCGGTAGCCGCCAACATATGCTTCGTCGAGTTCGACATGGCCTTGCAGCATATTGAAGCCGTCTGCCTTTTCCATCAGGACGCGAATTTGCTGCCCCATCCGCCAAGCCGTTTTGTAAGTCACGCCGAGCGTCCGTTCCAGTTCTTTACCGCTTACGCCGTGGCGTGTGGTGACAAACAGGAAGATTGCATAGAACCAGGATTGTAGCGAAGTCCGGCTATCCTGAAAAATCGTACCGGCGCAGGGATACAGATGATCGCCGCAAGCCGCGCACTCATAAGCCTTGCGCTCTGAAAGCTTGTGGAACGTGCTTTCAACTCCGCACTTGCGGCACTCATGGCGCAAGCCAAAACGGACTTCCATAATATGCGCTAGGCATTTATCATCGTTCGGGAAGGCTTTGAAAAAGTCCCGTACCGTGAATTTGTCTGATTTGCTGGCTTTTTTGGTCATTTTTGTCTCCATGACCAAGAATATAGCCTATTGGCTTACATGTGTCAAGGGGATAATCACGTTAACTATTGTGTATGTGTTCATTTAACCTAGGGAGATCAAAATGGCGACTATTCAACAGATCGAACAACAGCTTTTATCTTATTCCGCAACGGGCAACACGCTCGCGCTGAAAAACCTTCTCACTTCGTTGACCACAACAGAGCTGGCGTCGATCAGCAGCACGGTCAATGGCAATGTTTTAACCAACTTGGCATATGCGCCAATTACGGAAACTGCACGGGCAAGCTCTATACGTGACTTTATGCAAAAATTGGGTCCCAATGTCCCGGTTTCTGCCATCGGCACTGCGATGGAAAGGTTTGCTGCGTCTGGCAATGTCGCGGCGCTGGATGCGGTCACGGATTATCTGGACGTCAACCAAAAGGGCACGATCCCTCAGGTGGCGCTCAGCAATACTTTGCTCAACTTGCTACACGCTCCAATTACGGAAACTGCGCGGGCAAGCTCGACGCGTGACTTTATGCAAAAATTGGGTCCCAATGTCCCGGTTTCTGCCATCGGCACTGCGATGGAAAGGTTTGCTTCGTCTGGCAATGTGGCGGCGCTGGATGCGGTGACGGATTATCTGGACGTCAACCAAAAGGGCGCGATCTCTCAGGCAACGCTCGGCAATACTTTGATAGGACTGGCATATACCGGAGGTATATTGTCTGCGGACGTAACGGCGCAGGCGGTCGAGGATTTCATGACAAAATTTGGACCCAATGTTCCAACCTCCGCACTTAGTTCCGCTATTGAACGACTGGTAACTAATGCGGCTGGCCTTGATGGTATTCTCAACAATATCAGCGCATACCAGTTTGCTCAATTACCGCAGTCTACTTTAGCTTCGTTGACGCACTTTGGTAACATCGTAGGAAATTATAACAACTACGAAACCATCAATGGGACGGAGGGGCACGACCAGATCTTCGGTCTTGGCGGTTCTGACATCATCAATGGCGGCGGTGGGCACGACTCCTTGTTCGGCGATGTCGGCAATGATCGGCTGCACGGTGGTACTGGCGTCGATTTGTTAATGGGCGGACAGAATGGCGATACCTATCTGTTTAACCGAGGCGACAGTGCAGATACGATCCGCGAAGATGGTGGATCAGATACGCTGATTCTCGGGACAGGTATTGCCCGCGACCAGCTCTGGTTCCAGAAGAGTGGCACTGACCTGGTGATCCGCGTGATTGGCGGCACCGACATGATTACGGTCGATGACTGGTACCTGAGTACGGGCTTTCATGTTGAAACCATCAAGACTGCTGCCGGTAATATTCTGACAGACACCAAGGTACAGAATCTGGTCAATGCTATGGCCGGTATGTCAGTGCCTTCTGGTACAACAATGACGCAAAGTGAGCATGCGGCGCTTGATGCCGTCATCGCAGCCAACTGGACGTAATTGTTGACGGTTTATTAAAATTTTGCCCCCCCTGTTGCGTAAGCGGCAGGGGGGTTCTTTTTCTCCTGATATATATCTCCTGCAACTCTTGTCTCGCATGCGTCCGCAGCATAAATTTCATGTTTATTAAGCGGTTATGTTGAGGCTAAGCCTTCGTTCCTTCTGCATAATCTCTGTTGGTCCGATGGTCACCGAAAGCAAGAACGCGTCACAATCTGCGATTGATACGGGTGCAGTGTCGCTGTCTTTGATGGCGCGATTCCACGGCATTGCGCTTGATCCACAACAGTTGCAGCACCAGTTCGGCGGTGGTGCAATTGGCATTACTGAAATCTTGCGCGGCGCGAAGGGGCTAAAACTCAAGGCGCGCGCGCTGCAAGGCGACTGGGCGCGTCTGCTGCGGGTTCCCTTGCCGGTTATTGTCCAGGATAAGGGCGGTAAGTTTCTTATTCTCGGAAAAATCATCGAGGATAAAGTCCTGATCCAGCGCCCCGAAGCTGGCCGCCCGGAAATTATCACCAGGGATGATTTTGTGGCTCTGTGGTCTGGACGCGCGGTGCTGGTGGCGCGGCGTGCATCCCTGGGCGATCTGGCGCGGCGCTTTGACATCAGCTGGTTTCTGCAGGCGATGTATAAATATCGCCATATTCTGACCGAGGTTCTTGTTGCCTCGTTCTTTTTGCAGATCTTCGCGCTTATCTCGCCTCTGTTCTTTCAGGTCGTGATCGACAAGGTTTTGGTACATCGTGGGTTGACGACGCTTGATGTACTTATCATTGGCTTGGTGATTATTTCGGTCTTCGAATGTGTCCTGACTTCTTTGCGTACGTATGTCTTCGCGCATACGACCAGCAGGATCGATGTTGAGCTAGGCGCGCGCCTTTTCAAACATCTGATTGCTTTGCCCATAGCTTATTTTGAAGCGCGGCGCGCGGGTGACAGCGTTGCACGTGTGAGGGAACTGGAAAACATTCGCAATTTTCTGACCAGTTCGGCGCTGACTCTGGTGATTGATCTCCTCTTCATTTTCGTTTTTCTCGCTGTAATGGCTTATTATTCCTTATTCCTGACCGGCATCGTGATTGCTTCTTTCCCGTTCTATATCGGCATTTCTGTTGCTTTGGCGCCGGTGTTCCAGAAACGGCTGGACGAAAAATTCAATCGTGGCGCAGAAAACCAATCTTTCCTGGTTGAAAGCATTACGGGCATTGAGACGCTGAAGGCTATGGCGGTCGAACCGCAGATGCAGCAGCGTTGGGAAGAGCAAATCGCCGGCTACGTCAAAGCCAGTTTCAAGGTTGTTGATCTTGGCAATTGGGGCAGCCAGAGCATCCAGCTGATCAGCAAGCTGGTGACGGCGGCGACGCTTTATTTTGGCGCGCGCGCGGTCATTAACGGCGATCTCAGCGTCGGCGAACTGGTGGCCTTTAACATGCTGGCGGGGCGGGTGTCGCAACCTATCTTGCGTCTGGCGCAGATTTGGCAGGATTTCCACCAGGCCAAAATCTCCATTGACCGGTTGGGTGATATTTTGAATGCCCATCCGGAACCGCAGTTTACGGCTGGTCGTACAGCGCTGCCTGCCATGCGTGGCGCGGTGTCGTTTGATCATGTGACCTTTCGCTACCGTCCCGACGGACCACCGATTTTGCAAGATGTAAGTATTGATATTCCTGCAGGACAGGTCGTTGGCATCGTCGGTCCTTCTGGATCTGGCAAATCCACACTAACCAAATTAGTGCAAAGACTTTATACGCCGGAAGCAGGCAGGGTGCTCATTGATGGCGCCGATCTTGCCGTGGTGGATGTATCATGGCTGCGGCGGCAGGTTGGCGTTGTGCTTCAGGAAAATGTGCTATTCAACCGCTCCGTGCGCGACAACATAGCCCTGGCTGACCCTGGTATACCGGTAGAGCAAGTTATCCAGGCGGCAAAACTGTCAGGCGCGCACGATTTTATTATGGAATTGCCGCAAGGCTATGACACGAATGTCGGTGAACGCGGAACCAGCTTGTCGGGTGGTCAACGCCAGCGCATTGCCATTGCACGCGCACTGATTTCCAATCCGAGAATTCTGATTTTTGATGAAGCAACGAGCGCGCTGGATTATGAGAGCGAACACATCATTCACGAAAATATGCGCCATATCGTCCAAGGACGTACGGTTCTGATCATCGCGCATCGTTTGTCAGCGGTGCGAAATTGTGACCGCATCATCACGATCGAAAAAGGCCGCATTGTTGAAGATGGCAATCATGAAACACTGTCCAAAGCCAACGGACGTTATGCTGCGTTGCTGAAAATTCAGGAAGGCTGACATGATACGCGGAATGCTCAATACATTGGCGCTGCCATGGCTGAGGAAGAAACGCGACAATCAGGCGGATTTTCTGCCGGCTGCGCTCGAAATTATTGAAACACCTGCATCGCCAGCCGGACGCACCACTGCTGCGTTGATTATCTTGTTTTTTTTCGTCGCATTGTTATGGGCCAGCTTTGGTTTTGTTGACATCATTGCAACGGCGCAAGGTCGGGTTATGCCGACCGGACGTACAAAGATACTTCAACCTTTTGAAACTGGCGTTGTGCGCGCCATCCATGTGCAGGACGGCCAGACAGTTAAGGCTGGCGATGTGCTGATCGAGATCGATCCGACGATTAATCAAGCCGAGCACCAGCGCCTTGAACAAGAACTGATGCGCGCGCGACTCGATATCGCACGGCTCAAGGCTTTATTGGGAAGTTCCATTGATCCACTGGCTGATTTTACTCCTCCGGACAACGCGGACGCTACCCAGATTTCCTTGCAGCGTCATATGCTGACGAACCAACTGGAAGAGAAGCGTGCTAAACTGAACGGTTTGGACAAGCAGATCGCGCAGAGCGAAGGGAATCACGCAGCAGTTATGTCCACAATCTCCAAACTGCAAGAGGCAATTCCTCTCTTGCGGAAACGTTATGACATGCGGCGTGAGTTGGCTGAAGAAGGCTATAGCTCGAAACTTGACGCCTTGACAGTACAGCAGGACTTGGTAGAGCATGAACACGAAATCAAGGTACAACAGGCACGGTTACGGGAAGCGACGGGTGCTTTGGCCGCTCTTCAAGAACAGCGCAAGCAAGCGGAGGCGGAATTCAGGCGCACAAACCTCAACGAATTAGCCCAGGCCGAGCAAAAAGCTGCCAGTCTGCAAGAGCAAACCGTCCAGGTTGCCCAGAGACATAAATTACAAACCCTCGTGTCACCCGTTGACGGTATCGTGCAGCAGTTAGCCGTACATACGGAGGGTGGGGTCGTCACCCCGGCGCAGGCTCTGCTGGCAATTGTCCCCACTGACAGCAAACTCGAAATCGAAGCAATGGTCTCGAACCGCGACATCGGATTTATACGGGCTGGACAGCAGGCTGCGATCAAAGTCGATACATTCAACTTTACTAAATATGGGTTGCTGTATGGCGAAGTGTTAACGGTTTCTCAGGATGCAATTGTCCGCAGCAAACCTGCCGATCAATCATCTGGTGACCGCAAGCGCGGCGCTGAAAATGAAAGCAGTGAGCCAAGCGGCCAAGAGTACATTTATGCCGCACGTATTGCTCTAGACCAAACCAGCATACAAGTTGATGAAAGGCTTGTCCCCTTGTCGCCCGGTATGGCTGTTACGGTCGAGATCAAGACCGGCACACGGCGGATTATCGAATATTTGTTGTCGCCTCTCGCTAAGCGTCAGCACGAGGCATTGCGTGAACGCTAATTTTTGTACACCCGCTGACACACGTCTCATTGCCAGCTAATTAATTGATTTATATAATGCTTTTCTCGTGCCGTCGGTCGTATTGGTTTAAGAGGCTTGGCGCCTGCGCGCCCCCTGATTGGGGCTTAGCGGCAGAATTACATCGCACGGCTCTTCTAGCCTGAGGACACGCGCTTTCCAACTGGCGACAAAACGGAGAGCCGATCAATATCGACAAGCGACACCATATATTCATTTGACGCCGCGCCGACGATTATGATTGATCGCGGCAAAACTTCGTTCATTATCCAGCGAATCCAATTCATTGACTGGGTTAGTTGGTTGTATAGGGCTTCGCCCACGCAGACGCCAAACTGGCCAATATCGAGGAGCACTTCATGACGCGCACTGCAATTTCCGTCAAAGCTGAAAAAAAACAGACAAAAAAGGCTCATAAAAACTCTGCCGCCCCGAAAGATTTTATTGCTCAACTGTTTGCTCAGCTTGGCGCACAGGATTTAGCCAGTCTGCCCCCTGAATTACGCGCCGTGATCGGGACCAATTACTGGCACTTCATGGCACAGCGCAAGCCGCGACAAACCCTTATCCGTGTTTTCAACCCCGATTTGGAGACCGATGGCTGGAAAAGCAGCTGCACGGTCGTCGAGTTGGTTCAGGACGACATGCCCTTTCTGATCGACTCGGCAATGGGCGCCATCAATCAGCTTGGTTTCGCCGTTCAACACATGATCCACCCGGTTTTACGCATTGCGCGCGACGATTCAGGTCGCCTGCTGCGTCTGTTACCTACGGAAAAAACCAGCACAGACGCCGTGATGGAATCCTGCATCCACATTCAATGCGACGAAATCCGCGATCCGCAACAACGGCGGCAACTTGAACAGAATTTGCACCGCGTTTTCCATGATGTACGTGACGCCGTCAAAGACTGGAAAAAAATGCTGCATTGCGCGACACAAGTGATTGCGGAATGCGGCTCTATCAAAGGGACGCAGCCGTCTGCCGAAGAAATCGAAGAAACGCGCCATTTTTTGCACTGGCTCTGCAACAACAACTTCACTTTCCTGGGCTATCGCTGCTTGAAACTGGCGACGCGGAATGGTCGGCTTGAATTACCGATTGTTCCCGGCAGTGGCCTTGGCGTTTTAAAGAACCCAGATACTTTCGTGTTCAATAATTTGCGCGACCTGGCCGCACAACCGCCGGAAGTGCAACGCTTCATGCAGGAGCGCCGCCTGCTTCTTGTCACCAAGACCAACACTTCGGCGACGGTGCACAGGGTCGTCCCGATGGACGCCATCTTTATCAAGCGTTTCGATGCCAACGGCCAGATTATCGGCGAGCATTTGTTCGTCGGCCTGTTTACCTCCTTCTCCTATTCCCGGAGTCCGCGTGAGATTCCCGTGTTGCGGCAGAAGGTCAACCACGTCATGACCAAGGCCGGATTTGATCCGGTAAGCCATGACGGCAAGGCATTGATCCACATTCTTGACAATTACCCGCGCGACGAAATGTTCCAGATTTCCGGTCGCGCGCTGCACGATCACGCCATAGGTATTTTGCGTTTGCAGGAACGACAGCGGCTGGCGCTGTTCACACGCCGCGACCCGTTCGAACGTATGGTAACATGTCTGATCTATGTGCCGCGTGATCAGTATGATTCATCGTTACGGAACAAGTTTCAGCAGATTCTGGCTGCTGCCTTCGCGGGCAGCATTAAGAACGTCAATGTCCGCATTGATGATAACCCGCTGGCCAGGATTTTCATCACCGTCGCGACCACGCCGGGCGCAACGCCGAAAATCGACCAGCTGGCGCTTGAAGAGGAATTACGCGATGTCGCGCGTGCCTGGAGCGACCGGCTCCGTGACCGGCTGCATACCGTGTTCGGAGATCAATCCGGACGACTTCTGACCGAACGCTATAATACCGCCTTCCCGCTTGATTACCGTGAAACTGTCTCGGCTGAACTGGCACTTCAGGACATCGGCAGCATTGAAACGATGGCCGGGAATAATCTCGGCATCAATCTTCTGCATCTGCGCGAAGACCCGGACGAAGTGATGCATCTGCGTATCTTCCATCGCGGTGTGGCGCTGGATTTATCGCAAGTATTGCCGATTATCGAGAATATGGGGCTGTATGTACAAATTCACCGGGGCCCCTACGTTATTACCCCTCAAGGAGCCACGGAACAGATTTGGCTGCACGATTTTATCGGCAAATGTCAGCATCAACTGCCCCACGCCTTGCACGATGCCAAAGATCTGTTTGAGGAAACGCTGCACCGGGTTTGGGAGAAAGCGATACCAGATGACGGGTTCAATCAGCTAGCTTTGCGCGCGGCGCTGCCCTGGAGGAAAGTCAATATTTTACGGACTCTGGCCAAATATGCACTACAAATTCGCAGTCCGCACAGCTTACCTGCGGTCGTTGCCGCGCTGGCAAAGCATGCCCGGCTGACGCAACTTATTGTCGCTCTGTTCATTGCCCGCCACGATCCAGCGACACAGGATAAGAAAGGCACGGCGCGCACAAAGACTCTGACCCAGGAAGCGATGAAATTGCTGGGCGCAATTCCCAATCTTGACGAAGACCGGATCATGCGCCGGTTCCTCAATCTGGTGCAGGCCAGTCTCCGCACCAACTATTTCCAGACCGCCGCCGACGGCAAGCCGAAAGATTATCTGGCGATCAAATTCAACTGTGCTGCCATAGAGAATCTGCCGTTGCCGCGTCCATTGTATGAGGTTTTCGTCGCGAGTCCGCGCGTCGAAGCTATTCATCTCCGTGGCGGCAAGGTTGCGCGCGGCGGCATCCGCTGGTCGGACCGGCCAGAGGACTTCCGCACGGAAATCCTTAGCCTCATGAAGGCCCAGATGGTTAAAAACAGCGTCATCGTACCGGTTGGTGCCAAGGGCGGGTTTATCGTCAAGCATCCCAATCCACAGGAACCCGTCAAAGAAGGCATCGCCTGTTACAAGATCTTGATGCGTGGTCTGCTGGACCTTACCGACAACCGCATCAACGGCAAGATCGTACCGCCGCCGAACGTTGTGCGTCACGATGGCGATGATCCCTATCTTGTCGTCGCGGCTGATAAAGGAACTGCGAAGTTCTCTGATATCGCCAACAGCATCTCTCTGGACTACGGATTCTGGCTGGGCGATGCCTTCGCTTCCGGTGGTTCGGTCGGTTATGACCATAAACGTATGGGCATCACTGCGCGCGGCGCATGGGAAGCCGTCAAACGCCATTTCCGCGAAATGGCCAAGGACGTCCAGCGCGAGCGTTTTACCTGTATCGGCGTCGGCGATATGTCGGGCGACGTGTTCGGCAACGGCATGCTGCGTTCGAAGCATACATTGTTATGCGGAGCTTTTGACCACCGGCATATTTTCTGTGACCCTACTCCCGATCCGTCCAAAAGCTATTCTGAACGCAACCGCATGTTCAAGCTGCCCACCAGCAGCTGGGCCGATTATAATCCCAAGTTGATTTCCAAAGGTGGCGGCATTTTTTCCCGGGCGCTCAAAACCATCCCCATAACGCCGGAGATGCGCACCGCCTACAACATCACGGCTGAGAGTCTGTCCCCCAATGAATTGATCCAGGCCATGTTGCGTGCGCCTGTTGATCTGCTTTATTTCGGTGGCATCGGCACCTATGTCAAAGCCACAGAGGAACGTCCCGAGGAAGCAGGCGATCGCACCAACGACGCTTTACGCATCGATGGATGCGAAATCCGTGCCAAGGTTGTGAGCGAAGGCGCCAATCTGGCCATGACCCAACGCGGCCGCATTGAATATGCCTTAAAAGGTGGCCGCCTCAATACCGACGCCATCGATAATTCCGCTGGCGTTGATACATCGGATCACGAAGTCAACATCAAGATCGCGCTCAGCAAAGCCATCACCGCAGGCAAAATGTCTTTGCCTGCGCGTAACAAGATGCTGACTGCGATGACCGATGACGTCGCCGCATTGGTTCTGCGCGACAACTATCTTCAAACCCAGGCATTGTCAGTGACCGAGGCACAGGCACCGGAGTTACTTGGTGTACATGGAAGAGCCATGCGCATGCTGGAACGCAGTGGCCTGCTCAACCGCCGTGTCGAATTCTTGCCGGTTGAAGATGAACTGACCGAGCGTCAGCGTCTGGGACGCGGATTGACGCGCCCGGAAATGGCCGTTTTGCTGGCTTATGCAAAAATCTGGCTGTTTCAACAATTGACGGCGTCAAGATTGCCGGATGACCCGTTCCTACAAACTGATCTGATGCACTATTTCCCACGCCTGATGCAGGCCAAATGTGCGCCGTTGATTGCCCAGCACCAATTGCGGCGCGAGATCATCGCCACATCGGTTACTAACAGCTTGATCAATCATGCGGGTATCCATTTTGTGCTGCGTATGACCGAACGCACAGGATTTAGCGCCGCAGCAATCACACGGGCCTATCTCCTGGCGCGCGAAATCTTTGAATTCGATACTTTGTGGGAACGGATCGAAGCGCTCGATAACAAAATTCCCGCCACGGCACAGATTGCCATGCAGGTGACCATCAATCAGGTTTTGGAACGCGTTGTACCGTGGTTGCTGCGTCAGCATGCCGACCAAACCAGTCTGGATCAGCTCATCACGCATTATCGGCGCGGCGTCGCAGAACTTACCCCATGGCTGGAACGCAACGGTGAAACGCTTCTGGGGCAGAAAAAGCAACAGGACTTGCTCACACTGCAAACCGTCGGCACACCTGCCGATCTGGCACGACATGTCGTCATGCTGCCCTTACTGGCAACGGCTCCCGATCTGCAAAACCTCGGCAAGACAGGCCGTTCCGGCGTTGCGACAACAGCCGATATCTATTTCCGCCTCGATCACCAGTTCGGCTTTACATGGCTGCGCGAACGTATTCAGCAGCTTCCGGCACAAACCCCCTGGCAACGCGACGCGTCACTGGCTCTGCAAGAGGAAATGTTTGCCGCACAACGCAAACTTGCAGCAGCCGTCCTCAGAACCAAAGGCGGTAGCACACGTTATCAACGCTGGAGCAAAAAACTCGGAACGCAATTGACGGCAACGGAACAAATGCTGCAAGAGCTCCGCGCTGCAAGTAAACCAGACCTTGCCATGCTGACGTTGATGACCAAGCAACTCGACGCGTTGGCTTGATCTGATCCCGGCACGAATGTTGCACATGCCTGGTATCTAGATTTCTTCTGCTTCCTGTATTGGCGCGCCACAGGATGTCTGTTACACTTTGCACCATGACCGCGTACGATCTTTTCCCGCCGATTGAACCTTACGCGTCGGGATATCTGCCTGCTGATGACCTGCATACGTTGTATTGGGAAGAGTGTGGTAATCCCAATGGTTCACCCGTTGTTTTCCTGCATGGCGGGCCTGGTGCGGGAGCCGGTCCCACCCAGCGCCGTTTTTTCGATCCACGAGCATGGCGCATCATAATTTTCGACCAACGCGGCGCGGGTCGATCACGTCCTTATGCGGAATTGCGTCAAAATACAACCGACCACCTTATCGCCGATATGGAAAAGCTGCGAATTTTTCGTGGTGTGCAGCGTTGGCATCTCTTCGGTGGATCCTGGGGCAGCACGCTGGCCATCGCCTATGCCGAGACCCATCCTGATCGTTGTTTAAGTCTCACGCTCCGCGGCATTTATCTGGCAACACCGAAGGAAATCGCTTGGTTCATTTATGGCATGCGGACAATCTTTCCCGACGTGTGGGAGAATTTTGCCGCTCATGTGCGGCCGCCGCAGCATCAGGACATTCTGGCCGCCTATCTCAAGCGCCTGACTGATCCAGACCCGGCCATACATATGCCGGCCGCACGCGTATGGGCGCGTTACGAAAGGGCGTGTTCACGTCTGCTTCCCCTGGAGGAAACTACACGCTTGCCCCTGCCCGACGACTATAGTGATCTGGCCATTGCACGGATCGAAGCGCATTATTGTGCTCATAATATGTTTACGCCCCCGACCAAACTTCTGGATGAAATCGACGCAGTACGTAAAATCCCGGCCGTGATCGTGCATGGCCGTTATGACATTGTTTGCCCCGTTGATACGGCTTACGATCTGCATTGTGCTTGGCCTGAAGCCGATTTCCGGATTATCCCCGATGCGGGACATTCGGCGCTTGAACCCGGCATTCGCAGCGCACTGATCGAAGCGACAGAGCGGTTTAAAACCATTCTTTCATAAAGTCACCCACAAGAAAAATGCCGCATTCCTGAGAATGCGGCATTTCCTTTCACGCCCCGACATCACGCGCCTAAGCGCTGATGCCGGAATAACGTACATTATTTCTTGGTGTCGAACACGATCTCTGCACGACGGTTCTGCGCTTCACGCACGCCGTCAGCTGTCGCCACCAGAGGTTGGGCTTCGCCCGCACCGCGTGTGAGAACTTCCTTCGCCGGGACACCAAGGCGGTCAAGTTCCGCCCTGACGGCGCTGGCGCGCTTGTTCGACAAACCGACATTATACTTATCGGTGCCAGAACGATCGGCATGGCCGGTCACATTGATACGAACCGCCTTACCCTTCTTATAGTCCGCCGCAACGGCAGCCAGGATATTCTTGGCTTCCGGGGTCAGCGACGATTTGTTGAAGTCAAAGAACACCATATAGGTATTCGCAACCGCAGGAGCCATCGGAATTGCCGCTGGAGCCGCCGCAGCCGCCGCCATCGCAGGAACAGCCGCCACTGCCGGATCATTGAAGTAGTACTTCACGCCAGCGATGATGTTGTGCGAGCTGTATTCCGACTTCATGTTGCCGAAGTCCAGCTTGCGGGTTGCCAAATACCGGTAATCGAGCGAGGCCTGCCAGTGACGGGCAATCTCATAGGAGAAACCGCCGATGGCCTGATAGGCAAAATTGCCGCTGGTGCTATCCGAGGCATTGACCAAAGTCGTCGTGCTTGACGCCGTACGCAGATCCTTGGCCCAAACATGCGCGTAACCGACACCGGCACCGATATAAGGTGTCAGAACCCAGTTGATCGGCATGTCATAAATGACATTGACCATGGTGTTCAGCACGCCGTAATGGCCGCCAGCGGCCAGAGCGGCATTGGAATTCGGATTCGTGATGCTGTCAGCCTTGGCGCGACGATAACCAACTTCCACTTCGGTACGCAGACCGTTGCCAAAGGCATAACCGACCTGTCCATCCACGAGCCATCCCGGATCAAAGCTCAGCTTATGGGTTGCAACCCCTGTCTTTGAAGTGATTTCGTTGTCTTGCGGAATGGTCACTCCCGCGCCGCCACCGACATAGAAACCCTGGTGATTGCCGCTGGCGGCAAAACCCGGGCTGGTCACCAGCGCCAGAGCCGAAACCGTCAAGGCGAGAGTGCGAATGTTGATCATAGCCTGCTCCTTAAATTTTATGGATCCGAATGAAGACAAAGACTCTATCCGTGTCTCAGGTGGGTATAGCACCCGGCTCGCCTGTGGGTAAGGCGATTCCTTACTTATTTGTATAAAAGCTGCATAAAACCCAAAAATATGTGTCCTATTTGCAACGATCGGGCTTTCCTATGGTTAATTTATATGCTACCCACACTGCGTCAGGTGGCTGGGTAACCGCCCCGATACCGATATTTCTTTGTAATCCGTCGAATCAACAGACGTGGCTGCGGGGTATCGGCATCGGGGAGGAAAGTCCGGGCTTCATGGGAGACGGTGCCGGATAACATCCGGCCGAGGTGACTCGCGGGACAGTGCAACAGAAACATACCGCCCGCCGGCAACGGCAGGTAAGGGTGAAATGGTGCGGTAAGAGCGCACCGCACCGCCAGCAATGGCGGTGGCTAGGCAAACCCCACCGGAAGCAAGGCCGAATAGGAGTGACGCGCCGCATGCGGCAGGTGTTCCCACATCGTCATTCGGGTTGGCTGCACGAGGCAATCGGCAACGATTGCCCCAGATGAATGGTTATCCAAGCGCGCAAGCGCCGGACAGAACCCGGCTTACAGGTCACCTGACATACTGCTACGGCGCTACGTGGCGCGCGTATCTCGGCTAAAGTTATTGATCACTTCAAGATACTTCTCGATCATGCCTGTCGCAGAGAATCTTTCAAGATACTGCCCACGTTCGTTTGTCGCTTGTTCTGGCGGCTTTTGGAGCGCCTGGATAATGTTTTGCGCTAACATTTCCGGGTCATTGACCTCCACCAACCGACCATAACGACCATCCGCCAATACCTCACGTGGGCCGGAAGGACAATCGGTACTTACCACCGGAACATCCAGAACCAGAGCTTCGATCAGTACATTCGACAATCCCTCATTCCGCGAAGACAGCACAAATAAATCGCTCTTGGCAAACCATGCCGCAGGATTGGCAACAAAGCCCGGCATCTGAACCACATCCGTCAGTCCAAGCCGCTTAACCTGCTCTTCCAGATCAGGCCGCAACACCCCCTCGCCCAGTATAATTAAACGCGCCGCCATCTGCTGACGCACATGGGAAAAAGCGTTCAAAAGGACATCATAAGCCTTTTGCGGCACAAGGCGCCCACAGGCGACGATGACCGGAACCGTCTTGTCACGCAGCCATCCCGCTTCAACTTCTATCGCGGCGTCTTGACGCAATTTATTGAAATCAAAACCATTATAGATGACATTGATGCCTTGCTTCTTCGGCCACAGCAATAATTGGGTGCTTTCAGCAGCACCCTTCGATACCGCCACAACACTCGGTACAAAGCGATAAAAAAACGCCACCAACCCCGCCAATACAACCCGCCGCAGGCTATGCCCATGCTGCATATAACGTAACAGATCGATATGCACGCAGGGTACAACGGCGCGATAGCCCGCCAAGCGAGCCGCCAGAATGGCGACCAAAGACGGTTTCTCGAGCTGCGGCAAAAAGATCCGCGGCGGCGAGTCTCGAAAATAACGTCTAAGCACTTTGACTACATCGACAATGCCGACAGAGCGCGTCGCGGAAAGGTTTATCTGCCGCACGGCGGGATCAAGCTCTGCAAGAAAAGGCCCTTCGGCACGCCACATAAAAAAATCAACCGGTAAACCGCGTGCAGACAAACCATTCGCCAATGTGACGCTGATTTTCTCGGCGCCACCACCACCAAGATCTTCTACAAAAATCGCAACAGGGGCATGCGAAGCCACAGGCAGTGCAGTTTTTACTTGTTCCATCAACGCGACACCGCCGGCAATGTATTAGTCCACTTCAATAGGTTGCCTCCGTCCGCATCAGCGCCAACAAAGGGATCAATGTCGCGGAAAGAAAAAACCACGCCCCGTTATAATACAATTCGACTAATCATAGTCAAACACAGGGTGTTGCTTTGAAGGCACACATCTAAGGCATGGATGCAACACATTTTTTTGACCATGGCCACAAAAAACAGGGACAATTTCCTTGTCTTCCCATAAAAACCCATGCTATCCCATACATGCCCAAATTTGGAAAACCAATACCCATTTTTGCCCAGTCCAGGATCAGACAATCGCGACCTACCTCTAACAAGCCCCACCGCTAACAAACAGAACTTACGGAGATTCCGCCGTGGCGGTATTCCTTTCAAGTTTCATCAACCGCCTCGACAAGAAAGGTCGCGTCTCCGTACCCGCTTCTTTTCGCGCGGCGTTAGGGGTAGAGGCCAGCGGTATCATGGTATTCCGGGCACTGCATCACGAGGCTCTGGATGCCTGTGCCCCCGCCCATCTTGAGCTTCTGAGCCACAGCATCGATAATCTTGATCTGTCATCCGAAGACTATGAGCTGATCGAGACTACAGTTTTCGGCGGCGCACAACATCTGCCTTTCGACGGCGAAGGCCGTATTGGTTTGCCGGAGAACCTGGCCGCCAGCGTTGGCATCATTGACCAGATTGCATTTGTCGGGCGGCGCAAAACTTTTCAATTGTGGGAACCGTCAAAATTCGCCGTGCATGAAAATGCCATGCGTGCGACCGCCCGCGCGCGCGATATTTCGTTCAGCAAAATTATCGCACAAGCGACCGGCAAAAGGGGAGATGTCTGATGTCCGGCGTCTCGTCTCATATTCCCGTGCTGCGCGACGAAGTCTTGCATTATCTCGCGCCGCGTCCAGACGGCATCTATGTGGACGGCACATTCGGGCGCGGCGGTTACAGCCGGGAAATTCTTGCTCGGAAACCACGTCACCTCTACGCATTCGACCGCGATGCCGCCGCGATTGCAGCGGGAGAGGATCTGGCACAACAGCATCCTAATCTTACCTTGATCCATGGCTGTTTCAGCGCGATGGCCACTTTGCTGGCCGAACGAAACGTTCATGCCATAGACGGCATTGCGCTTGATCTCGGCGTCTCCTCGCCGCAGCTTGATACGCCGGAGCGAGGTTTTTCGTTCCGAGCGGACGGCCCGCTTGACATGCGGATGGATCAAAACACGCCACGTTGCGCCGCCGACCTTGTCAACAGCAGCGGCGAAAAAGAACTTGCTGATATAATTTTTCTGTTCGGCGACGAACGCTACGCTCGCCGCATTGCGCGCGCCATCGTGGCGGCGCGCGCCGTGGCGCCAATCACACGGACGCTGCAACTTGCCGACATTGTTAGAAAAATCGTGCCGCGCAGTAAAGATGGCATCGATCCTGCGACGCGTACCTTTCAGGCCTTGCGTATCGCCGTCAACGATGAACTGGGCGAATTGCAGTCCGGACTTGCGGCAGCGGAGCAGTTGTTGCGCGCGCAAGGTCGGCTGGTCGTCGTATCATTTCACGCCCTGGAAGACCGGATCGTGAAAGATTTCCTGCGCGCCCGCAGCGGCAAGCCTGGCCAGGCGTCACGGCATCAGCCAGCAAATGACAGCGTACCCGCGCATTTTGTTGCCTTGACGCGGCGTCCGGTCGCCCCGGATCAAACCATTATTGACGCCAATCCACGCGCCCGCTCCGCCCGCCTGCGCGCGGCAGAGCGCACAACCGCGGGAGCCGCATCATGAGTCTGCGCTTAACCAACTGGTTGTGGATTGTCCTGCTTCTCGGTGCCAGCGCCTTGCTCTATCACACGAGCTACCAAGTACAGGAGCTCCAAAAACAGTATAGCAAGCTTGAAATGGAGCGTAACGCCGAGATGGAATCGATCCATGTTCTTGAGGCGGAATGGAACTATCTGACCTCGCCCACACGCTTGCAACGCCTGACGGAAAAATATCTGGCTTTGCAGCCAGTCATGACGGCGCAAATCCTGACACGCGATACCCTTGCACGAAAACTTCCGGCACGTGAACGCAGCAAAAACGACCTCGCGGCTCTGACGGCGACGGACGCACGCACCCACTGGTATACACGTCCTGATGCTCCCAATATGGATACCCGGTAATGCCGGGCTGGAAAGTTAAAAAGCCGCGGCTGTTTTTACAACAGGTGCCTCTGCCCGGATTGGTGCGTCCACCAACACAGCGGCGGGCGTTGCCGACACCGACGGAACAGGCTTTAGATTGCGCCCGCACCAGACTGGTGTTTCTAAGTCTTCTCTTTGTGGTTGCTTTCCTGGTGATCGGCGGACGTCTGGCCGATCTGACCGTCTTTCATGCCGGCGATCCAGGATCGGTACGAAAAACTGCCGCCGCCGGCATGGGTCGTGCGGATATAGTTGACCGCAACGGCTTTGTACTGGCCACATCGCTTCCGACCATCAGCACCTGCGCCCAGGTCAAGATGATCGACGACCCGGAAACAACGGCAACCAAAATCGGCGCGATCCTGCCGGAACTTGATACCGATAAGCTCCTGACAGATTTATCGGCACGGCGTGGATGCGTCCCCGTCAAGCGCCATTTGACCCCCAAGCAATATTACGCGCTGAATAAACTCGGCCTGGTCGGTGTCGAATTCACGCAAGATGAACGCCGCATGTATCCGCAGGGTACGTTGGCCGCGCACGTCGTCGGCATGACCGATATCGATAATATCGGCACGGCAGGCATCGAAAAAAAATTCGACGCGCGGCTGAGCCAGGATGCATTGCCTTTGCAACTCACGCTTGATATCCGCGTCCAGCACATTCTGCGCCGCGAGCTGGCAGATGCGATCAAGGAATTCCGCGCCATTGGGGGCGCCGGTATCATTATGGACGCCACAACTGGCGCGGTCATAGCCATGACCTCCCTGCCCGATTTCGATCCGCACAATGGCGGTGACGCGGCTGATACTGCAAAATTCAACCGTGCGACGCTTGGAGTTTATGAACTCGGCTCGACTTTTAAAATCTTCACCGCAGCACAAGCGCTCGAGACCGGCGAAGTCAAAATGACAGACACGTTCAATACCGTGGATCCGATCCAGATCGGGCATCAGTCGATCCGCGATTATCATCCGGAACGCCGCTGGCTGACTTTGCCTGAGATTATCATGGTGTCGTCGAACATCGGCGCTGCACATATTGCCGCTAAGATCGGCGGCCCGCGCCAACGCAGCTTCCTTGACCGGTTGGGCATGTTCACGCCAACCCCCATTGAATTGCCGGAAGTCGGTCGCCCCATCGTTCCAGACAACTGGGGTGATGCAACCACCATGACGGTCGGTTTCGGACATGGCATCGCCGTATCACCCCTGCAATTGACGCGCAGCATGGCGGCAATGGTCAATGGCGGCCGCGTCGTTACGCCGACCTTGCTACTGACAGGATCCCAGACATCGACGCCCGCCACCACGCCAATTGTTTCCGACGCGACCACAGCCAAGGTGCGCGCCATGATGCGCCTTGTCGTCGCAGCAGGCACGGCGAAGAGCGCAAATGTTGCCGGTTACATCGTCGGCGGCAAGACCGGAACTTCGGAAAAAATTGGCGCGCACGGCTATAACAAGGATGCGCGCCTGTCGTCTTTCATCGGCGCCTTTCCCTTGCATACGCCACACTATGTGATCTTTGCCATGCTTGACGAACCAAAGGGCACCAAAAAAACCTGGGGCTTTGCCACCGGCGGCTGGGTCGCCGCACCACTGGCCGGACGCGTCATCACCGCCGCCGCCCCCCTTCTTGGCTTGCCACCACAGGAGCCGGATAATATTGCCTTGATCGACCGGCAGATACTTAAACCCATTGGCGCGAAACTTTTCAGAGAACTGATCGAACGTCATGAAACCACAACCGTCTCATCTATCCAGTCTGTTGGCGAACATTAAGGTTCCCGCCAACGCCGCCACGCCGGGCGGCTATGCGGTGATGGGGGGCGACCCCGTCATCGCGGCACTGACGGCGGATTCACGCCACGCAGGCCCGGGCACGCTGTTCGCCGCGCTATCCGGTACCAAGACCGATGGTCGTACATTTATCGCTGATGCGTTGGCCAAGGGATCCGCCGCGATCCTGACCGATGCAGACGCCATCTTACCCCCAACCTGTTCAGCCGCCATAATCCGTGCCAACGAACCGCGCTGGCTTCTGGCACAAATCGCGGCGCAGTTCTTCGGTGCGATGCCCGCGCATATCGCCGCCATCACCGGCACGAACGGCAAGACATCGACCGCGCAATTCGTGCGTGAAATCTGGACAGCGCTCGGCGCATCTGCAGCGTCCATCGGCACGCTGGGCGTTATCGGGGCGAAGACCAGTATTTATGGCACACTGACAACCCCCGATGCCGTGACCCTGCATCAAACCCTGGCCAATCTGGTCACAGATGGCGTGACGCACGTGGCTCTGGAAGCATCAAGCCACGGCTTGTTTCAATATCGGCTCGACGGCCTCGAAGCTGAGGTAGCGGGCTTCACCAACATAACGCGCGATCATCTGGACTTTCACGGCACGATGGAAAATTACTATGCCGCCAAAGCCCGGCTATTCGATGTCGTTCTCCGCGCACGCGGCACGGCGGTTCTCAATGCCGATACCCCCGAAGCCACCGATCTGGCCGCCCGCAGCGCACGGCGCGCATGCCGTGTGCTGACATACGGCCACCAAGGGCGCGATCTCAAATTGCTGGGCATAACTCCGCAAGCGCATGGGCAGGATTTACAGATCGAAGTTTTAGGCAAAAAATACACGGTTCCTCTCGCTATCGTCGGCAAGTTTCAGGCATGGAATGCGCTATGTGCCCTAGGTTTGTGCATCGGCCATGGCGCTGACCCGGATCGCGCGGTTGCGGCACTGGCGAAGCTTACCGGCGTCCATGGCCGGTTACAGCATGTCGCCACCCACCCCAGCGGCGCGGCAATTTTCGTCGATTACGCCCATACGCCGGATGCACTGGAAACTGTTCTCAACGCCCTGCGCCCGCATGTGTGCACCGCATCAGGGGGGCGTTTGCTGGTGGTTTTCGGCTGCGGCGGCAACCGCGACAAGGGCAAACGCCCGGTGATGGGCAGTATCGCGCAACGGGTGGCGGATATCGCCATCGTCACCGACGATAATCCGCGTTTTGAAGAACCGGCAACCATTCGTGCCGAAATCATGGCGGGCTGCCAGTCCACACCGCTTGTCCATGAAGTCGGTGACCGCCATGAGGCCATACGCACCGCCATAAATTTGCTTCAGACTGGCGATATTCTGGTCATTGCCGGCAAAGGACATGAACCAGGACAGATCATCCGCAATCAAGTGCTGCCGTTCGATGACGGGGCAGTCGCACGTACGATTTTAGACGAGATACAACAATGAAACAGGTTTTATGGTCCGGCGAAGATGTGGCGCGTTGCACGCGGGGAACCGGCCCAACCGATTGGCACGCAACCGGCCTTTCGATCGACAGTCGCACGGTAGCTCCGGGAGATTTGTTCATTGCCCTGAAAGGCCCCCTGCATGATGGCAACGATCACGCGCCGAAGGCTATCGCCGTCGGAGCCTGCGCCGCCGTCGTTTCACGACTGCCCGATCATATATCCCCGGACAGCAAGTATATTCTGGTTCCCGACACCTTTGCAGCGCTCCAGGATTTGGGCAGCCGGGGACGCGCCCGCGCGCAAGGCAAGATCATCGCCGTCACAGGCTCTGTCGGCAAGACCGGCAGCAAGGAACAGCTCCGCACTATGCTCGGCGCCTGCGGCACGGTATTTGCCAGTCAAGGCAGCTTCAATAATCATTGGGGTGTTCCGTTATCATTGGCACAGATGCTGCCGGAAACCGCCTGGGGGGTGTTTGAACTGGGCATGAATCATGCCGGAGAAATGGCAGCCTTGACCCGGCAGGTACAGCCCCATGTTGCCTTGATAACCACAATCGAAGCCGTGCATCTGGAATTTTTCACCACGACCGAGGCGATTGCCGACGCCAAGGCAGAGATTTTTCTGGGCATGGATGTTCAGGGCGTCGCGGTACTGAACCGCGACAATTCGCACTTTGCACGGCTGGTTGGCCATGCGCGCACACAAGGCATCCAGACTATCTTGAGCTTCGGACGCAGTGCCGGAGCCGATGCCCGGTTGCTGGATTGCCAGTTGCAGGCCGACAGCAGCATCGTCAGCGCCGAGTTCTTTGGTCAGCCCGTGCAATTCCGCATCGGCGCACCGGGACTGCATTACGCCATGAATGCGCTGGGAACCCTGCTGGCAGCACAGGCGGCCGGAGCCCCGCTGCCGGATTGCATGGCTGCTCTGGCGCATTTTACACCGCCGTCAGGGCGCGGCGCACAGCAGAAGATTCAAGTTCCCGGCGGCACGATCACTGTGATCGATGAAAGCTATAATGCCAGTCCGGTCGCAACCCGTGCCGCTATTGCCGTGCTCGGGAAAACCATTCCCGGAACCGGCGGTCGCCGCATCGCCGTTCTGGGGGACATGCGTGAACTTGGCGCGACCGCGCCACAACTGCATGCTGAACTTTCCGCTCCTCTTTGCGCAGCAGGACTCGACCTGGTCTTTTGCTGCGGGCATATTATTCAGGGTCTGTTCGAGGCTCTGCCTGCAGCCATGCGCGGACGCTATACCGCCGACAGCAAGGCACTGGCTACCATTCTTCCCGGCCTGCTGCGCCCTGGTGACGTTGTACTGGTCAAGGGCTCAAAAAGCATGCACATGGATGTGATCATCAAAGCGATTCAACAGTCACGCAGCAGTGCGGCATAGAGAGAACCGAAGATGCTTTATCATTTACTTTATCCCCTGGCGGGGCATGATTCGGCGGCAATTTTTTTCAACCTGTTCCGGTACATCACCTTCCGGGGCGGCTGCGCCCTCATGACATCGCTGATCATCTGTTTCGTGATTGGTCCGGCTTTGATCCGCTGGCTACGTCGCAAGCAAGGTGAAGGCCAGCCGATCCGCGACGACGGGCCAGAGACCCATTTCGCGAAAAAAGGTACGCCAACGATGGGCGGGCTCATGATGCTGATCTCGGTGATCATCAGCACCCTGCTATGGATGGATCTGACCAACGGCTACACCTGGATGGTCTTGCTGGTCACAATCGGATTCGGCATGATCGGTTTTGCTGACGATTACCTGAAACTCACGCGTCGCAACCCAAAGGGCGTGTCGCGCAAGACACGCCTGCTCGGCCAGTTTCTGATTGCAGGGATTGCCGTGTATGGCATCACCGCGTTGCATCCCAATGATCTGGCAACGAGAGTGGCCGTGCCTCTGTTCAAGGACTATCTGCTGCAACTTGGGATATTCTTTATTGTCTTTGCCATGATGGTGGTGGTGGGCGCGAGCAATGCCGTCAACCTTACCGATGGGTTGGATGGGCTGGCGACAGTTCCGGTGATGATTGTCGCGTTGTCTTTCGGCATCATCTCTTATCTGGTCGGCAACGTGAAATTCGCCGAATATCTACAACTGCACCATGTTCCCGGATCGGGAGAGCTGGCTATTTTTTGTGGCGCTTTGGCCGGCGCATGCCTTGGTTTTCTGTGGTACAATGCGCCACCGGCGCAGGTCTTTATGGGCGACACAGGGTCATTGGCGCTGGGCAGCGCATTGGGAACCGTGGCAGTCATTACCAAGCACGAGCTGGTGCTGGCCATCATCGGCGGATTATTCGTCGTCGAGACGCTATCGGTTATTATTCAGGTGGCATCCTTTAAAATGACCGGCAAGCGCGTTTTCAAGATGGCGCCTCTGCATCATCATTTTGAGAAACTGGGGTGGAGCGAACCGACAGTCGTCATCCGCTTCTGGATCATCGCCTGTGTTTTGGCGTTGATCGGTCTGTCGACACTGAAACTGAGGTAAGCATGATCGTGCCACCGGGCATTATGGGGAAAACCTATGTTGTGCTTGGTCTGGGCAAATCCGGTGACGCCAATGCCGCCGCCTTGCAGGCCGGTGGGGCGCGGGTGCTGGCCTGGGATGATTCCACCACGGCGCGCGCGGCGGCCTACAACGTCTCTCTCACCGACCCGTCCACAATCAACTGGCGCACTGTGACGGCTCTGGTCATGTCGCCCGGCATCCCGCATACACATCCGGTTCCGCACCCATGCGCCGCGGCTGCCAAAGCCGCCGGCGTACCGATCATCGGTGACATTGCGCTGCTGTTTCAGGCACAGCCCCATGCGCGTTATGTCGGCATTACCGGAACCAACGGCAAATCAACCACAACATCCCTGATCGGACATATCCTGCGCGAAGCGGGCGTACGGGTCGAAGTTGGCGGTAATCTTGGCACGCCGATGCTCTCTTTCGCGCCGTTGGGAGCCGACGGGGTCTATGTTTTGGAACTGTCTTCCTACCAGCTTGAATTGATGCCCCAAAATTTGTTGCAGGTTGCCGTGATGTTGAACATCACGCCCGATCATCTTGATCGGCATGGCGGCATGAAAGGTTATATCGACGCCAAACGACTCATTATACGCCGCGCAGGGCCGCAGACCTTCATCTGCGGCCTTGATGACGACCCCAGCCGTGCGCTGGCGGCACAGGCGGTCACCATGTCCAATATTACGCTGCGCGGTATCAGCCAGACATCGCGGAAAGAGAGTGCCGTCTATGTCGAAGATACGCGCCTGATCGACAATTGCGACGGCGCAGCGCGCGCTATCCTTGACCTTGAAACGTTGTCCAACCTGGCGGGTCCGCATAACTGGCAGAACAGTGCCGCCGCTTATGCCGCCACACGCGCACTCGGGCTTGAACCAGCCGCGATCATCGCAGGAATCAGGAGCTTTCCTGGCCTCGCCCACCGCCAACAGCTGGTAACCATGCGCGGTGGCGTTAAATTCATCAATGACAGTAAAGCAACCAATGCTGACGCTGCTGGCAAGGCTTTGGCCTGTTATGACAATATATACTGGATTATCGGCGGTCGCCCCAAGGAAGGGGGACTCGACGGCCTGGAATCCTTTATGCCGCGCATCCGCCACGCTTTCCTTATCGGCGAATCCAGTGACGCTTTTGCCGCATGGCTGAACGGCAAGGCGTCCTATACGCATTGCGGCACGCTTGACAAGGCCGTGACGGCCGCTGCGGCAATGGCCATGGCAGAAGGTTATGCGCCTGCGGTTGTGCTCCTGTCGCCTGCCTGCGCCTCTTGGGATCAATTCAAGAATTTTGAACATCGCGGCGATGTCTTCACCGAACTGGTTCACAATTTACCGATCCCGGCCAAATATGCACGGAGCAACGCATGATCGCCCTGACACGCGCGGATGAATCGGTCTTTGGTCGCTGGTGGTGGACAATTGACCGTTGGATGCTGGCCTTTATCGCTGCCTTGATTATGTTCGGCATTATCCTCATTCAGGCCGCGTCACCCGCCATCGCCGTCGCGCGCGGATTCAGCAATTTTCATTTCGTGCATTATTATCTTATCGTGCTAATTCCTGCACTTGTCGGCATGATTGCCTTGTCCATGCAATCTCTGCGCACCATCCGACTGGTTGCCTTTGCCTTGCTGCCGCTCAGCCTGCTGGGTGTGGCCATGACGCTGGCGTTCGGCGCTGAAATTAAAGGCGCGACGCGGTGGTTGCATTTTCCCGGTCTCTCGCTGCAACCATCGGAATTCGTCAAACCCGCCCTGACCATCGTCGCCGCCTGGCTGTTCGCACGTCATTGCGAGCGGCGCGGCTTTCCGGGAATCGGCGTCAATATCCTGCTGTTCGGCGGCGTTATCGGCATGTTGCTGTTGCAACCCGATTTCGGCATGAGCATGCTGATTGCCGCTGTCTGGTTCGGACAGTTCTTTCTGGCTGGCTTGCCGCTGGCGCTCGTCGGCATCAGCATTGTGCTCGTGCTGGCGGGCGGCATCGGCGCCTATTTCGTATTTCCGCATGTCCATCACCGAATCAATCGTTTTCTTGATCCCGCCAGCGGCGACAATTATCAGGTTGAACGCGCGATGGAGGCCTTTACTAACGGTGGCTTGTTCGGCACCGGGCCGGGTGAAGGCACGGTCAAAATGTCACTGCCGGACGCGCATTGCGATTTTATCTTTGCGGTTGCAGGTGAAGAACTTGGGCTAGTCTCTTGTCTTATCATCGTGTTGCTGTTTGCCATGATCGTACTGCGCGGCTTCTGGAGATTGCGACGGGAACAAAATTTATTTGTCGTTCTGGCCGCCAGTGGCTTGTTGTTGCAATTCGGGTTCCAGGCAGTCATCAATATGGCATCGACGTTGCGACTGATGCCAACCAAGGGTATGACCCTGCCGTTTATTTCTTACGGTGGGTCGTCGCTTTTGGCGCTGGCGGTGACGATGGGAATGTTATTGGCCTTAACGCGCAGGCGTTACGGTCCGGGGGAGAGTTAATGCCAAATAGCGGTGCGCCTTTGGTGGTTTTGGCGGCTGGCGGCACGGGAGGACACATCTTCCCTGCCGAGGCACTGGCGCGCGCCCTGCTGCAACGCGGTCTGCGCGTTGTCCTGATCACTGACTGGCGCGGCGACAAATTCAGCGATGACCTCGCCGTTCCCGTACATCGCATCCACGCCCACAAATGGGGGCGTGGCCTGAGCGGCAAGATCAAGGGCATTGCCTTGATGGGCATCGGTTATGTTCAGGCCAAACTGTTGCTGCGTCGCCTCAAACCCGCTGCTGTTGTCGGATTTGGGGGTTATCCTTCCGTACCCACGGTTTATGCGGCATCGGGTATGGAAATCCCCATCGTCCTGCATGAACAAAATGCCGTCCTTGGACGCGCCAACCGGGTGCTGATGGCGCAGGCGAAGCTGATCGCTACGTCGTTCCCGCAGGTCGCGGGACTGGGTGGCGCGAACATGCCCGGTCTGGTGCAGACTGGAAATCCTGTGCGCCCGGCTTTTGCCGAACTTCGCAGCCAGGCCTATCCCGCCGTCACGCCTGATGGTCCTTTACATTTGTTTGTCATGGGCGGCAGCCAGGGGGCGCGTGTTTTCAGCGGCGTCGTCCCGCAAGCACTCGCGCTGCTGCCTGAACCGCTGCGTCGGCGCATCGTGATCGCACAGCAATGCCGCGCCGAGGATATTGAGCATGCCCGCACCGGCTTTGCCGGAGCCGGGGTCGATGCCGAACTCGCCACTTTTTTCCGCGACGTGCCTGAACGTTTAGGGCGTTGCCACCTTGCCATCTGCCGTGCCGGAGCCTCGACCATTGCCGAACTGACCGCCATCGGGCGCCCGGCGATCCTCGTTCCCTATCCTTTTGGCCACGCGCAGGAACAAGCTGCGAATGCCGAAGCTTTGGCCGAAGCCGGTGGCGCATGGATCATTCCGCAGGAAGCCTTTACCCCTGAAGCCTTGGCCGTCAGGCTGGAAGCGTTGCTGACCCTGCCGGCTTCGCTGGAGAAAACGGCCGAAGCGGCACGTGCCTGGGGTACCATTACGGCGGCAGAAAATCTTGCGTCCTGTGTTCTTGATGTGATCGGCACGCCCGGCCTTTCATCCCCCGGTTCTCACGCGGAGATACGCGCAGCATGAACAGCCTTACCCCCCTCGCGCCGACACGATCATTTTCTCCGGTCTCAATTGGCATCATCCATTTTGTTGGCATCGGCGGCATCGGTATGAGCGGTATCGCCGAAATCCTGCATCATCAAGGTTATCGTGTGCAAGGCAGCGATCAGGCCGATAATTATAATGTCAAACGCTTGCGCGACCGCGGCATCAGCATCGCCATCGGCCATAAGCCGGAAAATCTTGGTGACGCCAGCGTCGTCGTCATTTCTTCCGCCGTCAAGCCCGATAACCCGGAAGTTATCGCCGCACGCGCCGCTTTGTTACCCGTTGTTCGCCGCGCCGAAATGCTGGGCGAACTCATGCGTCTGAAATGGGCGGTCGCGGTCGGCGGCACACACGGCAAGACAACCACAACATCGATGGTTGCCGCCTTGTTCGACAGCGCGGGAATGAAACCCACCGTCATCAATGGCGGCATTATCAATGATTACGGCACCAACGCCCGGCTGGGCAGCGGTGACTGGATGGTGGTGGAAAGCGATGAATCCGACGGCAGCTTCACCCGCCTGCCCGCCACGATTGCTGTGGTCACCAATATCGATCCCGAGCACATGGATCATTACCGTAATTTCGACGCGGTTCGTGCCGCCTATGACACATTTATCCAGAACATTCCGTTCTATGGGTTCGCCGTCCTGTGTATTGATCATCCCGAAGTGCAGGCGATGATTCCGCGCGTCTCCGACCGCCGAATTGTGACCTATGGCTTCAGCGCTCAAGCCGATGTCCGTGCCGTTAATCTGGAACTTACGCCGACCGGATCGCGTTTTGATGTCATCATCACGGACCGCAAGACGCGGGCCACGACGCCCATGGCGGGCATGCATCTCTCCGTGATCGGCCAGCATAATGTGCAAAACTCCCTGGCCGCCATCGCTATCGCGCACCAACTTGGCTTTGCAGAACCCGCAATTCGTGCCGGACTGGGCAAATTCGGCGGTGTCAAACGCCGTTTCACGCGCACAGGCACGGTAAACGGCATCATGATTATCGACGATTACGGCCACCACCCGGTGGAGATCGCCACAACGTTGAAAGCCGCACGGCAGGCCGCCGGCAATCAGCGTGTCATCGCGGTGTTGCAGCCCCATCGCTATTCCCGTCTGTCCAGCCTGTTCAACGATTTTTGCACTTGCTGCAACGACGCCGATGCCGTGATCGTCACCGACGTTTATGCTGCCGGCGAGACCCCCATCGCCGGTGCGGATCGCGATAGTCTGGTTGCTGGCATGCGCGAACGCGGCCATCGTGATGTTCATGCCTTGCCGAACCAGGATGCCTTGCCGGGAATGGTGGCACAAATGGCGCAGCCAGGCGACGTGGTGATTTGCCTCGGCGCCGGCAGCATCAGCGGTTGGGCGCAGACGCTTCCCGAGCAATTGACGACGGCGCTTAACGCCCAATCCCGGGCCAA
Organism: Alphaproteobacteria bacterium; assembly: GCA_049653105.1. Taxonomy (GTDB): domain Bacteria; phylum Pseudomonadota; class Alphaproteobacteria; order UBA9219; family RFNS01; genus JBASFQ01. The sequence goes on along the minus strand of JBASFQ010000004.1, from coordinate 82,238 downwards.
GGCATGATGTGATGCTGGCGATGATGGAACGCAGGACAGAAATCTTGCTGGATCGTTTACCTCCGGCGCGCGGCAGAATCGAGGCCGATGCACCGTTGGCGATGCAAAGCTGGTTCCGTGTCGGCGGCGCAGCGGAAGTTTTGTTCAAACCTGCCGATGCTGATGATCTGTCGGCGTTTCTTGCTCATTTGCCCGCAGATGTGCCGCTGACGGTGGTCGGGATCGCTTCAAACTTGCTGATTCGTGACGGCGGCATTCCCGGCGTTGTTATTAAACTGGGCCCGCAATTCGCCACCATTCGTTGTCAGGGCACACAAGTCACGGCAGGCGCCGCAGCGCTCGACATGAATGTTGCCAAGGCCGCCGTGCAAGCTGGGATTGGCGACCTGGAATTTATGGCCGGCATTCCGGGCAGCATCGGCGGCGGCCTGCGGATGAATGCCGGAGCCTATGGCGGTGAGTTTAAAGACGTGCTGATCAACATGACAGCGCTTGACCGGCATGGACAACGGCATGTGATACAAAACGCCGCATGTGGTTTTACGTATCGTCACAGCGCCCTGCCCACCGACTGGGTCTTTCTGGACGCCACATTTCAGGGGCACCCGGATGCTCCCGCCGCAATCACGACGCGCATTCAGGATGTGCAAAACAAACGTGGCGCAACGCAGCCGATCCGCGAAAAAACCGGTGGTTCGACCTTTGCCAATCCTGCACCGGACGAACTTGGCGGTCTTCCCCCTACCCTGCACAAAACGTGGCAACTTATCGACGGCGCAGGTTGCCGAGGGTTGCGCCTTGGGGGCGCGATGATGTCCGAGCAGCATTGCAACTTTATGATCAATACCGGCGATGCGACCGCAGCCGACCTGGAAAATCTTGGTGAAGAAGTACGGCGACGCGTGCGCGCGAAGTTTAATATCGAATTGCATTGGGAAATCGTCCGTCTTGGCATTCCCGGAAAGGGGCAACCATGACCGCCAAGAAAAAGCTCCGGGTTGCCGTATTAATGGGGGGATGGTCTGCAGAGCGTGAAGTCTCTCTGGTGTCCGGGGCTGCCGTATGCAAAGCGCTGGGCGAACTTGGTCATCATGTCATGCCCATTGATGTGCAACGCGATTTGCCCGGGCTGGTGCAAGCCCTGACCATGCATGTCGATGGCAAGCCAGATATTGTTTTCAACGCCTTGCATGGCCGCGGCGGCGAGGACGGCTGTATCCAGGGGGTTCTGGAATATCTGGGCATCACATATACGCATTCCGGCGTACGCGCTTCCGCCGTTGCCATGGATAAACCAACGACCAAACGACTGGTGATGGCGGCGGGTGTGCGTTGCGCCACCGGGCAGGTCGTAACCCGCGCAACCATCATTGCCAAAGGATACCCTTTACTGCCTCCTTTCGTTATTAAACCAACCAATGAAGGCTCCAGCGTCGGTGTGCGCGTCGTCCGCGACGGTGATAATCTTGGCACGATTGAGGAAGATAGCTGGATTTACGGCGAAGAAGTCCTCATCGAAACCTTTATCCCCGGTCACGAGTTGACGGTCGGCTTGATGGGCGACAAGCATGACGTCAAAGCCATGGCGGTCACGGAATTGCGCTCGCATAACAGCTTTTATGATTATCAGGCTAAATATACTGACGGCGTTACCGACCATCTGCTTCCCGCCCCGATTCCGGCGGATGTTTATGATTACGCCATGCGGCAAGCCGAACTGGCTTACCGGGTTCTAGGGTGTCAAGGAGTGGCGCGCGTCGATTTTCGTTATGACGACACCCAACCGGGCACTAACGGCGTCTATTTTCTTGAAATCAACACGCAACCCGGCTTTACCACCTTGTCACTTCTCCCGGAACAAGCCAAATATCTTGGCATGAGTTTCGCCGACATCGTCGGCTGGATTCTGGAGCACCCCACATGCCCGGCGTAAAACCCAAAGCACGACTTTATGTCTCGGGACGACGGCCAAGAAAATGGCCGTTGCATCGGCTTGATCTTATGCTGGGCGGCGTACTGACGCTTGGAGTCAGCGGGATATTCCTGTGGAATGTCGGCTGGCCGCAGCGACAGGCCACGCGTCTGGTGGACGCCGTTTATCAATACACTGCCGACCTGGGCTTCAATCTTGACGACATCATTGTCGAAGGCCGGCATTTCGCCACCAGGAGCGATATTCTCGACGCTATGCAAGTCAGACGTGGCATGCCGATTCTGGCGATTGACCGTACGGCCATGCTGCAACGACTGGAAAACCTGCCGTGGCTGGCCGATGTGGCGGTTGAACGTCGGTTACCGCATACGCTTTACGTTCGGCTTTATGAGCGGCAGCCCCTGGCACGCTGGCAATTTCAGAACCGTGTGCAGGTGATCGACCTGGAAGGCAAGCCCCTGCCTCCAGCCGCCCCGCGCGACTTTGCCGAATTGCCGCTTGTCGTCGGCGAAGGTGCGGCAGAAAACGCTATTGATTTGCTGGTTTTTCTTGAGATCTATCCCAAGGTTAAACAGCTCATGCGCGCCGCCGTGCGTGTCGGAGACCGTCGCTGGGATCTGATCCTTGAGCCCGGCATCACCGTCAAATTGCCGGAAGGACAGGAAGACGAAGGCTTGAAACGTCTGGCTGATCTGATCGAAAATCAGCAGATTCTCACCCGCGATGTGACCGGAATCGATCTGCGTGCCGACGACAGGTGGATCGTGGAACGCGCACCGGGCGGCAATAGCGGCAACGCCAAAACCGCTGCCGGAACGCCGAAAATATAGTGGAAGAATCCGTATGACCTGGTTGACATCGACACATCGCACAAGAAAAAAAGGCGAAATTCTGGCCGCGCTCGACATTGGTTCGAGCAAAATCGTCTGTTTCATCGCCCGTCGCGAAGATGACGACCAGTTGCGCGTTCTGGGAGTCGGCCACCAGCTTTCGGCCGGCATGCGCGGCGGCATCATTACCGATATGGACGCGGTGGAGCGCTCCATCCGCAACGCCCTGGACGCTGCAGAAAATATGGCCGCCTTGCGGATCGACAAGGTTGCCGTCAACATCTCGGGCAATCATATCCTGTCGCGCACCTGCCAGCTGGAATTGCCGCTCCATGGCCGGGAAGTCAGCGATGCCGATATTGACCGTATTCTTGGCCAGTCGCCGGACATCGCCAGCGACGGGCAGGATAATTACCCCCAGGAAGTCATCCACACGATTCCGGTCAGTTACAGCATCGATGGTCAGCGCGGCATTCGTGACCCGCGCGGCATGGTCGGACATCAGTTGGGCGCGCAGTTGCACGTGATCGCAGCCGGATACGGACCTGTCCGTACCATTGGCGCGGTACTGGCGCGACTTGACCTCGAAGTCGAGCAAATGGCCGTCAGTGCCTATGCCAGTGGCCTTGCCTGTCTGGTGGAAGACGAGATGGACCTGGGAAGTGTCGTCATCGACATGGGAGCCGGAACCACGACCTTCGCCGTTTTTTCCGATGGCCAATGCGTTTATACTGACGGGCTACCATTGGGAGGCATGCATGTCACCAGCGATATCGCGCGTGGGCTGACCACCACGCTGCAGCACGCCGAACGCATGAAAACCTTACACGGCCACGCACTTTCCAGCTCGGCGGACGAACGCGAGATGATTGATGTGCCTCAGGTCGGCGAGGAAGCCCCCGAATTGGCCAATCACGTGCCGAAGTCGCACTTTATCAACATCATCCGGCCGCGCCTGGAAGAAATTTTTGAACTGGTGCGTGGCAAGCTGGCCGCCAGTGGCTTCGACGAAGCGGGTGGACGGCGGGTCGTGCTGACCGGGGGCGCAAGCCAATTGCCTGGCACGCGCGAGATGGCACAGCGCGTCCTCGACAAACAGGTGCGCCTTGGCCGCCCGGTGCGGATCGGACGCCCTTTGGGGCCGCATCGCGTGCCGGACAATGGTTCCTATACTCCCGGACTGGCCGAGGCGACAGCGGGGCCGGGTTTTGCCACGGTATCCGGGCTCTTAGCCATCGCCATGCAGCCTTCGGTCACCGTTCCCAATCTCGCGGCAGAGTTCGGCGGCGGCACTTGGCTGGAACGCGCCCACTACTGGTTAAAACACAACGCTTAGCTGCAACTCTGGTTTGAAGATCGCAAACAAGGCGTTGATATGATTCATCACGTAAAGTCTCTTGCAAAAATCAGGTAAAAAGACTCTATTTGTCGAATCGATTTTTGCGCTTTTTCCCCTTTGATATGCCCCGCTGACGGAGTTCCCCTCATGATTAACCTGTCTATCGCTGATGCTGACAATATTCTGCGTCCCCGTATTACCGTCATGGGCGTCGGCGGAGCCGGTGGCAACGCCGTCAACAACATGATCCGCGCCCAGCTTGAAGGCTGCGACTTCGTCGCCGCCAACACTGACGCCCAGGCTCTGGCCAACTCGCTCGCGCCACGCAAGATTCAGTTGGGTATCAGTCAGACTCGCGGCCTCGGTGCAGGGTCAAAACCCGATGTCGGTCGTTCGGCAGCAGAGGAGCAAATCAACGATATCCTCGCCTGCCTGGAACAAACCGACATGGTGTTCGTCACGGCGGGTATGGGCGGCGGCACAGGAACCGGTGCCGCGCCCGTTATTGCCCGCGTGGCGCGCGAGGCTGGCATTTTGACCGTTGGCGTCGTCACCAAGCCTTTCGATTTCGAAGGTAACCGCCGCCGTCAGCTGGCCGAACAAGGCCTGGCGGAGCTGCAGCAGTATGTTGACACGTTGATCATCATCCCGAACCAGAATCTTTTCCGGTTAGCCAACGAACGCACCACATTCGCCGATGCATTCCGCATGGCCGACGAAGTTCTGCATTGCGGCGTGCGCGGCATCACCGACCTGATGGTCATGCCGGGTTTCATGAATCTCGACTTCGCCGACGTCAAGACCGTGATGGGCGAAATGGGCAAAGCAATGATGGGAACCGGCGAAGCCAACGGCGAGAACCGCGCTTTGCGCGCCGCCGAAGCCGCTATCTCCAATCCGCTGCTGGAAGACACTTCGATGAAGGGCGCGAAGGGTGTGCTGATCAACATCACGGGTGGTCTTGACATGACGCTGTTCGAAGTCGATCAAGCCGCCAACCGCATCCGCGAAGAAGTCGACCCCGACGCACAGATCAAAGTCGGTTCAACGCTCAGCGAAAATCTTGATGGTGTCATCCGCGTTTCCGTGATCGCCACCGGTATCGAAGCGCAGACTGCCACCATGGCAACGCCCCCGCAGGCTCATCCCGGATTCCGCACTGTGAATGCGCCGAAACCGCAGACACCACCGCCGCATGCCGGGTTCTTTACCACGCCGCCGACCGCACCTGCATCGCGCCATGCCGAACCGGCGCAAGAGGCCCCCGTTGCCCCGCAACCGCAGCAGACAGCGCAGTTTGCAGCCATGGCAGAGCCGCAGTTCCAGGCGCCGCCGCAGGCTCCCCCGCAGACCGCGCCGCAACCGCAATCGGCCTTTGTTCAGCACCTGGCTCGGGTCGCGGAGTCCGCGCCGCTCTCACAAGCCGCGCCCCAACCCGCGCCACAGCAAGCTTTGCGTGGGCAACAAGTCGGCGGCAATTTCGTCGCGCCCCGTCCGCTGGAAATCAACCGCGCGCCACAGATGGCGCAACAACAGCCGTTACCCCGCGCCACGCAATCCACCACGCTTTCGGCACAGTCTCTTGATGCTCTGGATCCGTCTGCCCAGCAAAAGGGCGGCAAACGAGCAGAATCTCTATTCACGCGCATCACCGGGTTCGGTCTTGTACGCCCATCAATTGAACAAGATGCTCCCGCACAGCCGCAACAACCGACACAGACACGTCTCAATGTCGAACCCAATGACCGCGTTCAGAGTTCGCAGAACGAAGAAGAAGATTTGCTGGAAATTCCTGCTTTCCTGCGGCGGCAGACCAATCACTGAGGGCAGTTTTACCTTTTGCGATTTTAAGACGCCGGATCATCATCCGGCGTTTTTTTTCGCCATAAATTCCACATCCAGAATTTTTGATAATCCCATGCAATTACAATTAGTTAGCGTGTGTAACATCGTGTAACGCAGCTTGATTATGTGGCGACGCACCCTGATGATAAAGCTGCTTGCAAGAAGACGAATTCATGCGGCGCTTATCTTTGCAAAAACCGCACAATACCCGGTGATTCCCCCTTATGTCTCAAGGTGTTCCATTGTCTCCGCTTGATACAGCCATTACCGCGCGTCTAAGGACGCCCCGGTTGCCGCCACAGGATCTCGAGATGCAGCGTACCATTTACGGCGTCACGCAATGTACCGGCGTGGGCGTTCACAGCGGTAAAAAAGTTACCATGCATCTGCGCCCCGCGCCGACAGGCCATGGGATCGTTTTTGTCCGCACCGATCTTCCGGCTGGGCGCAATCGGATTCCGGCATTGTGGGATCATGTCGTTGATACCCGGCTTTGCACCGTCATTGGCAATGCCTTCGACGCCACCGTCGGTACGATCGAACACCTTATGGCCGCGCTACGCGCCATGAATATCGACAATGCCCTCGTCGAGCTTGACGGCCCCGAAGTGCCAATCATGGACGGCAGCGCGGCACCTTTTGTCTTTATGATCGAAATGGCCGGAGTACAGCAACAGGACGAACCGCGCCAATGGCTGGAGATCCTGCGCCCCATTGAGGTCGAGCATGACGGCAAGCATGCGGCTTTGTTGCCGGGCATGCAGCCGATGTTCAGCGTCGAGATTTTGTTCAAAACCCCGCTGATCGACCGTCAGAGCTATGATCTGGCGCTCTCCGCCGATGGCTTCAAGGGTCAGATCAGCCGCGCCCGCACCTTCGGTTTTCTGGAAGAAGTCGATCAAATGCGGAAAATGGGGCTGGCGCAAGGCGGTTCGCTGCACAATGCCGTGGTCATCAGCGACGGACAAGTCCTTAACGAAGATGGGCTGCGGTATGATGATGAATTCGTGCGCCACAAGATTCTGGACGCTATCGGCGATCTTGGCTTGGCGGGAGCACCGATTCGCGGATCCTTTGTCGGCTATTGCACCGGTCACGCGCTGAACAACAAATTGTTGCGCGCGTTATTCGCCGACCGTTCGGCCTGGCGTCTGGTGACGCAGACCGATGAACACGCGCTGGTTGCCGCCGAATAAACAAATAATTTCCTTCCCGGCCACAATGCGATAACCTGCCCCCGAATTCATCTTTGGGGGCAGTTATGGACGTTTTGCGTTCTCGTTTATTTTCCGTCGTGATTGTGGCTGCTGGTTGCCTCTGGCTCGCCGGATGCAGCAGCACTGATAACAACAAGGATGTCGAAAAGCCGGTCGAAGAAATATATAACGCGGCCGCCAAACAGCTTGAGGACGGAGATTACAAAGCCTCCGCCAAGAATTTTGAGGAAGTCGAGCGGCAATATCCCTATTCGCAATGGGCGACGCGCGCACAGTTGATGGCGGCGTATGCTCAATTTCAGGCACAGGACTTCGACTCGTCCATTGTCACACTTGACCGCTTTATCCAACTGCATCCCGGCAATGCCGATATCGCCTATGCCTATTACCTGCGCGCCCTGGGTTATTACCAGCGCATTGCCGATGTGGCTCGCGACCAGACCTTTACCCGCGAAGCCGAAAAAGCGTTGCAGGATGTCACCGGTCGCTTCCCAGATAGCCCCTATGCCCGCGACGCGCTGGCCAAACTCGCCCTGGTGCAGGATCAGCTGGCCGGCGCCGAAATGGAAATCGGGCGCTATTACCTCAAGCAAAAGATCTATAATGCCGGTCTGACACGGTTCCAGAATGTGGTCGAGAAATATCAGGGCACCAGCCATACGCCAGAAGCCCTACACCGCATGGTCGAGTGTTATCTTGCTTTGGGCATTAAGTCGGAAGCGCAAGCGACAGCGGCAGTTCTGGGGCACAATTTCCCCGGCAGCGTTTGGTATCAGTACAGTTATGACTTGCTCGGCGGTGCCAATCTGGCTCCGGCAACCAATAAACAGAGCTGGATCGGTCGGGTCTGGCGCAAGGTATTTTGACGGGATGTCATGCTGACGCGGCTCGCCATTCACGATGTCGTGCTGATCGAACGATTGATGCTCGACTTCACCGCCGGACTTATCGTCTTTACGGGCGAGACTGGCGCGGGGAAGTCCATATTGCTCGATGCACTGGGTCTCGCGTTGGGAGGCCGCAGCGATGCCGGGTTGGTACGCCACGGCGGCGCAGCAGCCAATGTTACAGCGGAGTTTACCGAGTCTGATACGTCGGCAACCGCCGCGCTGTTGACCGATGCCGGGATTGAAGCCGAAGATTCGCTGGTTCTGCGCCGAATGGTGGGAAAAGACGGCAAAAGCCGTGCGACGATCAATGACCAGCCGGTAAGCATCGGCTTATTACGCACCATGGGACAGAATCTGGTCGAAATTCACGGCCAGTTTGAAAGTTATGGATTACGCGATCCCGCCTCTCATCCACAGATGCTGGATGCCTTTGGTGGACTCCAGCCCTTGAACGATGCAGTTCGCATTGCGTACGCATCATGGCTTGCGGCGCAGCAGGAAGAAGCCGCTCTGGCCGCTGCCATCGCCAAGGCACGTGCCGATGAAGATTATTTGCGCGCAGCACTGGAGGAGCTTGACCTGCTTGAGCCGCAGGTTGGCGAAGCCGACGCGCTGGCGGCCAAACGCACACAATTGCAGCACCGCGAGAAAATCCTCGCCGGTCTGGAACAGGCGCGCAAGCTTCTGGCCGATCATCGCGGCGCGACAAAGCAGGTCAATGAAGCCGCGACAATCATCGCCAAAATCGCCCAACAGGCGGGACCAGAGGGAGATACGCTCCTGGTCACGCTTGACCGCATCGCGGCGGAACTCAGCGACGCCGAAGCGGTCATTGACCATCTGGCGCATGACGATGCGCTTGACCCGGGACAGCTCAATCAGGCCGAGGAACGCTTGTTTGCGCTGCGTGCTGCGGCGCGCAAGCATCAGACCGAGGTCGACGCCCTGCCCCGTATCCATGCGGAACTTACGACACAGCTTGCAGCACTGGATGACCAGAGCGGTCGGCTGGTGCATCTGGCGCAGGCGACGGCCAAAGCCCGCCTGGATTTCACCGCCGCCTGCCGCACTTTGTCAAAGGCGCGGAGCAAGGCAGCCCAAGCGTTGACCATGGCGGTGAATCACGAACTCCCGGCCTTGAAGCTGGAACAGGCGCGGTTGCAGATTGACCTTGCCGCCCTGCCGGAATCTGAATGGGGCGCAGCGGGCGCGGAACGCGTGGCTTTTCTGGGACAGACCAATCCCGGCGCCCCGGCAGGGCCGTTGCAGAAGATTGCCTCGGGCGGCGAGTTGGCGCGGTTCATGCTGGCGCTTAAAGTCGTACTGGCAGCGGCGGATCCGGTTCCAACTCTGGTCTTCGACGAGGTCGATGCCGGCATCGGCGGCGCGACAGCAGCGGCGGTGGGTGATCGTCTGGCACAATTGGCGGCGCACGTTCAGGTCTTTGTGGTGACGCATAGCCCGCAAGTGGCCGCACGTGCGGCACAGCACTGGCGCGTGGCAAAGGCAACCCGCAGCGGCGCAACGACAACCGCGATCACTCTGCTTGACGACGACGCGCGCCGCGAGGAGATCGCCCGCATGCTGTCCGGAAATGCCATCACCGATGCGGCGCGGGCAGCGGCCACAGCATTGATCGCGGGAACCGGAATCCCCGCGACGCGGATCAAACGAGCAAAACGCGCATGAGTAAACGCAAGGCCATGTCAGAACCGACGCCGATTGAAGCCGCCGCCACACTGCAACATCTGGCCGACCTCATCGCCCATCACGACAAGCTTTATCACGCGCAGGACAAGCCGGAAATCAGCGACGCGGCCTATGACAAACTCCGCGTTGATTACCGCGCCCTGTTGGATAAATTTCCGCATCTGGCGCCGCCAGACGATCCGGAAAAGCGCGTCGGCGCCGCAGCGGTGGCCGGATTTGGTAAAGTGATACACCGCGTACCGATGTTGTCTCTCGGCAATGCATTCAGCGCCGAAGATGTCGAAGGTTTTTTCAGCCGCATCCGCCGTTTCCTGCAACTGCCTGCCGAAACCGTCATTCCCTGTCTGGCCGAGCCGAAAATTGACGGCCTATCATGCAGTCTGCGTTATGAAGACGGACAATTCGTGCAAGGCGCAACGCGCGGCGACGGAGCCGTGGGTGAAAATATCACCGCCAACCTTCGGGTGATTACAGCCATTCCGCATCAACTGCGGGCGCCATTCCCCCCCATACTTGAAGTGCGTGGCGAGATTTATATGCGCCGCGACGATTTTTCCGCGCTCAACGCCGCCCGGGCGGCAGCGGGCGAAGAAGCTTTCGCCAATCCGCGCAATGCAGCGGCGGGCAGCGTGCGACAATTGGACGCCAAAATTACGGCGGAACGCAAACTTGGTTTCTTTGCCTATGCGCTGGGTGAAACCAGCGCCCCCGTCGCCCTGACACAAACGGAATTACGCGCGAACCTGGAACAATGGGGTTTTCAGCTGAACGCGCCGGCACAACTCTGCGCGGATACCGCCGCACTGCTTGATTACTACCAGTTAATCGCCAGCCGTCGCCCGTCCCTTCCCTTCGATATCGACGGCGTGGTTTACAAAGTCAATGATTGCGCCGTGCAGGAGCGTCTGGGCTTTGTCAGCCGTGCCCCGCGCTGGGCTATCGCGCATAAATTCGCAGCGGAGCAAGCACAAACACGGTTGCGCGCCATCAATATTCAGATAGGGCGCACGGGAGTTTTAACTCCGGTGGCGGAATTGGAGCCGGTAAATGTCGGCGGCGTGATGGTCGGCCGCGCCACCTTGCACAATGCCGACGAAATTTCCCGCAAGGATATTCGCGTCGGAGATCTGGTGACGGTGCAACGCGCCGGAGATGTAATCCCGCAAATCTTGCGCGTCGATCCGGCGCAACGTCCTAAAGATTCTACGCCGTACGCGTTCCCGACACGATGCCCGGTCTGTAATTCCAAGGTCATTCAGAAAGAAGATTATGCCGCCCGTCATTGCAGCGGGGGGATGTTCTGTCCGGCGCAACAGCAAGAAAAGTTGCGCCATTTTGTCAGCCGCGACGCTTTCAACATCGAAGGTCTGGGCGAGCAACGTATCGAAGCATTTATACAGGCCGAGTTGATTCACACCCCCGTCGATATTTTCAAATTAAAAGACCACCGGGAAAAGATTCTCTCATTCGAGGGCTGGAAAGATAAATCGGTCGGCAACCTGCTGGCGGCTATCGAGGCACGACGGGTCATTCCTCTCGCAAAACTCATTTTCGCGCTCGGCATCCCACAGATCGGCGAGGTCACGGCCAAGCAATTGGCAGCATGTTACCGCAGTTTCGATAGTTGGTTTGAGGCGATGCTAGCTGTCGCCAAAGGCGATGAAACGGCGGTGCAAATCCTCGACGACCAGCCAAATATCGACCAGGCCATCATCGACGAAGTCCGCGCTTTCTTCGGCGAGAAACGCAATGTCACCGCGATCAGGGAACTGGCGCAGGAATTGAGCATCACCGCACCACCCGCGCCCGCAAACTCCGGCCATCCCCTCGCTGGAAAAACCATCGTCTTTACCGGTACGCTGCAAAACATGAGCCGTAGCGAAGCCAAAGCCAAAGCCGAAAGCCTCGGCGCCAAAATCGGCAGCGATGTTTCAAAACATACTGATTATGTCGTCATCGGCGCCGACGCGGGCAGCAAAGCCAAGAAAGCGAAAGAGCTTGGGGTAGAAGTGCTGACGGAAGAAGAATGGCTGAAGGCAAGCAAGGTTTGAATGTTGTTATAAGGGTTCCGCAGCCAGAACAACCCATTCTTTCTCTTTTCCTTCCACCTGTGTGCCCACTTCTTTCCTCACGCGCGTGTGATATTCATTAATCCAGTCCAGTTCCGGCTGGGTCAGTAATTCACGCTTCAGCAAGGCGCGATCCAGCGGCGCGAGGGTCAGAACCTCAAAACCCAGCATAGCCTGTTCACCACCGTCAATTTTTTGCGCCTCGGTGACCAACAGAAGATTTTCAAAGCGGATGCCATAGGCGTCCGCTTTGTAGTAACCGGGTTCGTTCGACACGATCATGCCGGGTTGCAACGCGACGCCCCCCCGGGCACGACGAGAAATACTCTGCGGCCCTTCATGCACGCCCAGATAACTGCCAACGCCATGCCCGGTACCGTGACCATAATCCAGCCCTGCTGCCCACAAAAACTGCCGCGCCAGTACATCCAGTTCTGCGCCCGTCGTACCGATAGGAAAGCGGATGGTGGCCAGAGCGATATGCCCCTTCACCACGCGCGTATAGCGGTCGCGCATTTCCTCAGTCGGCGTGCCGACGGCGACAGTGCGCGTAACATCGGTCGTGCCGTCCAGATATTGTCCACCACTGTCGAGCAGAAACAACTCTCCGGCCTGCAATTTTCGGTCGGTCGCCGGCGTCGCGCGGTAATGGACAATCGCACCATGCGCGCCGCTGCCTGCTATCGTCGCGAAACTTGACCCACGATACAGGTTTTGCGCGGCGCGGCATTCTTCCAAGACTTTCTCGGCCTGCAATTCTCTGACCGTTCCTGGTGGCTGCTGCGCCAGCCAGGCGAAGAAGCGCGCCAGCGCCACCCCGTCACGCCGATGCGCCGCCCGGGTGCCTTGCTGTTCCACCGTATTCTTGCAGGCGCGCGGCAACGCGCAAGGATCATCGCCCTGCACCAATAGCGCGCCTGCTGCGGTCAATTGCTGCGTGATTGCCGCAGCGCAAAGTTGTGGATCGACCAAGACCCGCGCTTTTTGTTTGCCAAGCTGTGCCAGAGCTCCGGAGAAAGTATCGGCGGCATGCACGCGCACGCCACCGCCCAGATGCGCCGCAAGTTCCGGCGTTACCTTACGCGCATCCACAAACCAATCGACGGTCGCATCAGCATTAAGGATCGTGAAACTCAACGGCAAAGGCGCATGTGGCACATCACCACCACGCACATTCAACAGCCATGCGGTCGAAGAAGGATCGGACAGAATCACCGCCGCGCAATTTTGCGCACGAAGTTTTTCCGCCACGTCTTGCCGTTTCGTGATGCTGTCTTTGCCGGAAAACTCAACGCCATGCGGCACAATCAGCGCAACCGGCGGCGCAGGTCGGTCATCCCAGATCGCATCGATCGGATTGCGTGTCACGGCGACCAGTTCAAATTTTCCTTTGGCTGCCGCCTTCTGCAACCGCTCGACACTCTGCCCGGCATGCAGCCAAGGATCATAAGCCAAGCGCTGCCCAGCCTGCATAGTTTCTGCCAGCCAGTCGGCCGGAAGTTTATCGGCGGTGTCAAAACGCGTGAAGGCATCTGGCACTTCATGCTTGGCCTGTAGCGTATAGCGGCTGTCCGTAAAGAAAGCCGCTCGGTCGCCCAGGATCACAGCCTGTCCCGCCGAACCAGTAAAGCCGGTGATAAATTCCACCCGCCGTGCTGCGGGCGGTACATATTCATTCTGATATTCATCGGCCATCGGCACGACAAAGCCGTCGATCTTGTCTTTGGCCATCGCGGCGCGCAGGGCAGTCAATCGGGCACTTATGGTCGTGGCGTCGGTCATCGTTCCCTCTTGCGAACCAGCAATAATGCCGCCCATTCACCCATGTGTATCCGGCGCAGCAGATGCAAACGTTGCATCCGGTGGGCAGACTGCACCATTGCCGCCTGTGACCGCAAGAGTCCGGCGAGAATGGCCACCCCTCCGGGAGCAAGGTGACGTTGCAAATCATCGGCCATTTGCACCAGCGGTCGCGCGAAGATGTTCGCGAAAATGAGGTCATAGGGTCGCCGCTGGCGCACGATCCCTGCCCGATATCCGTCACCCCGTATGACACGGATATAGCTCTCCACCCCATTCTGCCGCACATTATTCCGGGTCATCCGGACGCTTTCGGGATCGCAATCTATCGCCAGAGCCTGGCTGTGCGCCAGACGCGCCGCCGCCAGTGCCAGAATGCCGGAACCACAGCCGATATCAAGAATCCGGCGCGGACGACGACGACGCAGCCATTCCTGCAGCAACAGCAGGCACATGTGCGTGGAAGGATGTTCTCCTGTTCCAAAGGCCGTCGCTGCATCAATATGCAAAGACGGAATATAAGGCGGTATTTTCCCCGCATCGTGCGTGCCATAGACCACAAGGCGTCCGATCCGCCGCGGCGGCGAAGCTTGCGCGACCAGACGCAGCCAATCCTGTGGCGGCACGGATTCGATCACGCATGCCGGTGCATCCACGCCATGCACGGCAGCAATAATGGCCAAACGCGCGTTCAACGTTCCCTGGTCGGGCTGTATCGCAAAAATAGCCTCAATTCGTGCCCGATCCTGCCGTGGCGGTTGCATCACCGTGAGCGCCAGAGCTTCATCCTCAAGCACCGCACCAAAGATTTCGGCGTTGGCAACGGGTACATCAAGGTGCACGCGCCAGAGCGGGGCGTCGGACATTGCGCTCATGAAGCCTGATCCGCCGGAACAACAAAACGATCAACGACTTTCTTCAGACCGGCCTTGTCAAAGGCAATATCCAGTTTGTCGTGGTCGGCACGTTTCACTGTACCATAGCCGAACTTCTGATGAAAAATTCTCTCTCCGGGTTTGTATCCGCCCGTGCTCATGGCGTGTGGCGTGACATCACAGGCCGTGCCTTCGATTTCATGCACCGCACGCCGCGACGGCATGGAACATGCGGCATAGGCCTGCTGAGATTCCAGGGCGCTACGTTCGGGTCGTCCAGACGCGAAGCCGAAGGCATTGGTGCGCTCTACATGCTCCTCGGGCAGTTCGGCAATGAAACGCGACGGAATGGCATTGACCCAGGCGCCATAGAGCAACCGGTTGGCGGCAAAAGAGATAAAGGCGCGGCGCTTTGCCCGCGTAATGCCGACATAAGCCAACCGTCGTTCTTCTTCAAGACCGGCATTGCCGCTTTCGTCCAGCGTGCGTCGCGACGGAAAGATTTCTTCTTCCCAGCCTGGTAGAAAGACCTGGGAAAATTCTAACCCTTTCGCCCCGTGCAGCGTCATGATGCTGATCTGTTCGCCGTCGCTATTCTCGGATTGCTCCAGCACCAAACTGACATGCTCCAGAAAAACGGCCAGCGTTTGGAATTCTCCCATCGCACCGATAAGTTCCTTAAGATTTTCCAGCCTGCCCGGAGCTTCCGGAGACTTGTCGGCTTGCCACATGCCGGTATAACCGGATTCGTCGAGAACGATCTGCGCCACCTCGGCATGGGGCAATTCAGTCAGCAACTGGCGCCAGCGCGTGATCTGTTCGATCAGGCCGCGCAACGTCACGCGCATTTTTGGTTTCAATTCGTCGGTTTCCGTCAAGCGCCATACCGCCTCGGTCAACGGAATATTGGCGGCGCGGGCATAGTGATAAAGCTGCTGGATCGTCGCCGGACCAACGCCGCGCTTCGGCATATTGATGATGCGTTCAAACGCCAGATCGTCTTCAGGCGTAGCCATAACGCGCAGGTAAGCCAGCGCATCGCGAATTTCCGCTCGTTCATAGAACCGCGCGCCTACCAGAACGCGATAAGGGATGCCAAGCGCAATACAGCGCTCTTCAAAAGCTCTGGTCTGGAACCCCGCCCGCACCATGATGGCAATTTCCGACAATTTT
Organism: Alphaproteobacteria bacterium; assembly: GCA_049653105.1. Taxonomy (GTDB): domain Bacteria; phylum Pseudomonadota; class Alphaproteobacteria; order UBA9219; family RFNS01; genus JBASFQ01. The sequence continues at coordinate 66,557 of JBASFQ010000004.1, read as the reverse complement.
GTGCCCCGGCGCTGCAAAGCCTCAATTTCATCACCGATCCAGCGCGCTTCTTCTTGCCCATCCCAGACACCGCGCACGATAATTTTTTCGCCGCGATCCGCCTCTGTCCACAAATTCTTGCCAAGACGCGACTGGTTGCGGGCGATCAATCCCGAAGCCGCGCCAAGAATATTCCCGGTCGAGCGATAATTTTGCTCCAGCCGCACGGTCTTTGCGCCCGAAAAATCGCTTTCAAACCGCAGGATGTTGCCGATTTCCGCCCCGCGCCAGCCATAGATGGACTGATCCTCGTCACCGACGCAGCAGATATTCTGATGCGCCTGCGCCAGCAGCCGCAGCCACAGATATTGCGCCACGTTCGTATCCTGATATTCGTCGACCAGAAGATATTTGAATTTCTGCTGGTAATGTTCCCGCACATCAGCATGCTGTTGCAACAACGTCAGTTGATGCAGCATCAGATCACCAAAATCGCAGGCGTTGAGCGTCAGCAATCGGTCCTGATACGCGGCATAGAGACGCGGCATTTTTCCGTTCGCGACCTGACCGGTTTCATGGGTCACCTGTTCGGGGCGCAACCCGCGATCCTTCCAGCGTTCAATGATGCCCAGCACCAGCCGCGCCGGATTTTTCTTCTCGTCAATATTTTCGGCCTCTAACAGCTGCTTGATCAGACGCAGCTGATCGTCGGTGTCCAGAATGGTAAAACTGGGCTTCAACCCCACGCGCTCGGCATAGGGGCGCAGCATGCGCGCCGCCAACGCATGGAATGTACCAAGAAACCATCCCTCCGTTGACCGCCCAATCAAGGCACCGACGCGCTCGCGCAGTTCCCTGGCTGCCTTGTTAGTGAAGGTCACGGCCATGATTTGTCCCGGCACGGCACGCCCGGAATAAAGCAGCCAGGCCAGACGCATGGTCAGCACCCGGGTTTTCCCCGTCCCCGCTCCCGCCAGCACCAGCACAGGGCCATCGGCCGCCAGAACCGCCTCGCGCTGTTCCGGGTTAAGCCCCTGCATGAATTCGGGGTCGGGCAACAAGGTCTGGGGCAGTGCGTTCATGCTTCTGGCATAAAACAGCCATCGCTACGGTGCAAGCGGTGAGTCAGGGAAAGGCGTTTTTTAGGCCGCCGCGAAGACGGCAACGCGATTACGCCCGGACTGCTTGGCCTGATACAGGCCTTGATCGGCGCGTTCGACGAAATCGCTCAGGGCTTCCCCTGGTTGCCATTGCGCCACGCCGATAGACAGCGTGATCGCGCCCAGGCTTTCATGTGTGCTTTTTCGGGTAATCTTTTTGCTGCCGACAGTCTTCCGCAGCTGATCTGCCACATGTACCGCGGTATCCAGCACAGTCTGGGGCAACAACACGGCAAACTCCTCGCCGCCGTAACGCGCGACAAAGTCCCGACCTTTAATATTTTCAAGCAGGGTTTTCCCGACCAGCTTCAACACCTGATCGCCGACCAGATGCCCATAGGAATCGTTGAACTTCTTGAAATGATCAATATCGATCATGAGCAAGGAAAGCGGTACCTGATTCTCACTGGCATCGGTCATCAGCTGCTGAATGTGATGATCGAAAGATTTGCGGTTGCCGACTTCGGTCAAAGGGTCAATGAGCGATTCTTGCCGGACCTTGTCGAGATTATACCGCAATTCAGATAATTGCTGGGTCGATTGTGACAATTGCACCTGTAATCGTGTATTTTGCTCGGTGATAATCTTGGTTTCTTGCGCCACACGCCCAACAACTGTCTTGAGCCGCTCCAGATCTGGCGGGGCATTAAGGTGCCCCGTGAAGTTATCGAGAGTTTTCCCAAAACGATCCGTCCCCTGATGCGTCTGATCCATCAGACCCAGAATTTTATGCATTTCGTCGTCAAAGACCAGATTGGCTTTTTCCAGAGACCGGCGTTCAGCCTCCACACCAAGATGCGCAGTATAAAGGTTGTTGCATTGCTCCTGCGAGACGCTGCCGAACTGTTTTTCCAGTTCGTCAATCGACATATTCAGATCAGGAATGCGGTGCGCGTAGTAACAGAAGAACAGCGCATAATTTTCCGGGCTGGGCGGCAAATTCTCGCGCAGCAACCGGTCAAAGGCTTTTTGCCCCCATTCTTTGTGTTGCTCAATAGTCCCTGACAACTGCACGGCACCAACCAGTATTTGCGGAATAACGAAATGGAGCACGATTTCACTACCAAAAGGTTAAATGGCGGTACGCGTTTCAATTTCTGGCGGCGCGGATTTCAGGCGTCGCAGCATCAACTTGTTGACCGCATGGATATAGGCACGCACCGAAGCAACCATCGTATTGTGATCGGTCCCCTGCCCATTCACAATATGCCCGTCTTCTTCCAGACGCACCGTGGCCTCCGCCTGGGCGTCTGTACCTTCGGTAACAGCATTAATTTGATAAAGCATTAACTTGCCCTGATGCGGCACCATTTGCTTCACGGCATTGAACGCCGCATCAATGGGACCATTGCCTTCGGCGGAAGCCGTGACAGACTGGCCGTCAATGCTCAATTCAACTTTCGCGCGGTGTTCTCCGCGCGAGTCGGCGTGCAGCTCCAAGGCGACAAATTTGATCCGGTCATGCACGCGCGCCACTTCGTCATCAACCAGCGCAATGATATCTTCGTCCCAGATATCTTTCTTGCTGTCCGCCAGCTCTTTAAAGCGCCGGAAAGCATCGGCCAGCGCGTTATCGCCCAACGCATAGCCAAGCTCCTTGAGTTTCGTCTTGAACGCATTGCTACCCGACAACTTGCCCAGTTTCAGCGCCGATTTGGTCAGGCCTACAGTTTCCGGCAGCATAATTTCATAAGTCTGGGCATTTTTAATCATGCCATCCTGATGGATACCGCTTTCATGTGCGAAGGCGTTCGCACCAACGATGGCCTTGTTTGGCTGCACCACAAAACCGGTAATCGTCGAAACCAGCCGTGATATACGCGTAATCTGCTCGGTCTTGATGCCGGTCGTAAAGGGCATCATATCGTGACGGACACGCAGTGCCATCACCACCTCTTCCAGCGCCGCGTTACCGGCGCGCTCCCCAAGACCGTTGATCGTACATTCAACCTGTCGCGCACCCGCAATGACGCCGGAGAGTGAATTCGCAACCGCCAACCCAAGATCATTGTGGCAATGCACCGACAGGATCGCCTGGTCGATATTCGGCACGCGGTTCACGAGCATCGCGATAATATCAATATATTCATGCGGCACGGTATAACCAACCGTGTCGGGAATATTGATTGTGCGCGCTCCGGCCTTGATCGCCGTTTCCACACTTCGGCACAGAAAATCACGTTCTGTGCGTGTCCCATCCTCGGCGCTCCATTCGACATCGTCGCAGAGTTTGCGCGCCAGTTCGACGCTGCTCCAAATTTTTTCCAGAACCTGCGCCGGCTCCATCTGCAACTTATATTTCATATGCAGCGGCGACGTGCTGATGAAAGTATGAATGCGCCCGCGCGCCGCCGGCTTGATCGCCTCAGCCGCGCGCTCGATATCGCCACGCGCCGCGCGCGCCAGACCACAGACGGTCGCCGTCTTCACTTCCCGGGCAATTGCCTGCACAGCATCAAAATCTCCGTTGGAGGCCACAGGAAAGCCTGCCTCAATCACATCGACGCCAAGCTCCTGCAAATGCAGGGCAATTTTAAGTTTTTCGTCAAGGCTCATCGCTGCGCCGGGCGATTGTTCGCCGTCGCGCAAAGTTGTGTCGAAGATGATGACGCGGTTGCTCTGGGACATTTTAATCCAAGCCTATAAAACAGGGCAAATATTATGCCATATCATTGTGCAGGGCAGCAAATAGTATTATCCTTCGTCTTGCCCGTAATATTTGACGCCAATCGCAATATTGTCCCGACCTGTTTCTCGGCGGTGTTTGTTGGTATCGCGCAGCGAGTAAATACAGCCGCAATATTCCTGTTGGTAAAATCCTTCACGTTTGGAAATTTCGATCATGCGGTTCGCACCGCCCTGCTTGCGCCAATTATAGTCCCAGTAACGCATCCCCTCATACCGCGCGGCAGCGCGATGGCCGCAATCATTGATCTGCGCCATATTCTTCCACCGCGATATTCCCAGGCAGGAAGTGAATAAATTAAAGCCGTTCTCGTGGCCATAGAGCGCCGTGCGTTCAAAGCGCATATCGAAACACTGTGTGCAACGCGCGCCGCGTTCCGGCTCCCACTCCAGTCCCTTGACACGTGCGAACCAATTGTCGCTGTCATAATCGGCATCGACGAAGGGAATATTCATCTTTTCCGCAAAGCGGATATTTTCCTGCTTGCGGATTTCATATTCCTCGCGCGGATGGATGTTCGGATTGTAGAAATATACCGTCAACGCCAGACCTCTGGCCTGCATCGCTTCCATCACCTCGCCCGAACAGGGTGCACAACAGGAATGCAGCAGCACCTGGCCTGCGCTATCAGGCACCGGCAATTGAAGGCGGGGTTGATGGGCGTCATCCTGTGTCATACTGGCGCTTATATCATGGTCGCGCAGGACTGAAATATTGGCGATTATATAAAAATATAACGATAGAACAAAATTAGAACTTGCAATCCGCAAGAATCGCGTATATAGAACAAAACACAAACATCTACAGTCCTAATCCCCCACAGCATTTGCCCTAAAGGAGTTGTTATCATGGCTCAATCTCCCCGCCCCAACCTTCAAGTCGTTGATAAGGCCAGCAAGGAAATGGACCGTGACAAACAGCGTGCCCTCGATGCGGCTTTAGGACAAATTGAACGCGCTTTCGGCAAAGGGTCGATCATGAAGCTGGGAACGGATGGCGTCGCCGCCGAAACCGAAGTGATTTCCACAGGCTCACTGGGGCTCGATATCGCTCTCGGCATTGGTGGCTTGCCCCGCGGGCGCGTGATTGAAATTTATGGGCCAGAAAGTTCTGGCAAGACCACCCTTGCTCTGCATGTCGTCGCGCAAGCACAAAAAGCCGGTGGCACCTGCGCCTTCGTCGATGCAGAGCACGCCCTTGACCCCGGTTATGCCCGTAAACTCGGCGTCAATATCGACGAACTGCTGATCTCGCAGCCCGATGCCGGAGAACAGGCGCTAGAAATCGCCGACACCCTGGTACGTTCCGGCGCTATCGACGTTCTGGTGGTTGATTCGGTCGCCGCCCTCGTGCCGCGCGCCGAGCTGGAAGGCGAAATGGGCGACACCCATGTCGGATTACAGGCCCGCTTGATGAGTCAGGCGCTGCGTAAACTGACCGGTTCGATTTCCAAATCCAATTGCATGGTCATCTTTATCAACCAGATTCGCTTGAAGATCGGTGTAATGTTCGGCAATCCGGAAACCACGACCGGCGGCAACGCGCTGAAATTCTATGCGTCGGTGCGGCTTGATATCCGGCGCATCGGCGCGATCAAGGATCGCGATACCGTGGTCGGCAACCAGACCCGCGTGAAGGTCGTCAAGAACAAGATGGCTCCCCCCTTCCGTGTCGTTGAATTCGATATCATGTACGGCGAAGGCATTTCCAAACTCGGCGAATTGATCGATCTTGGTGACAAGGCTGGTGTCGTCGAGAAATCCGGCGCCTGGTACTCCTATGATGGCCAGCGCATCGGCCAGGGTCGCGAGAATGCCAAGCAGTTCCTGCGTGAACATCCCGAAATTGCCGCCGCCATCGAAGCCAAAGTGCGCGGCAATGCCGGACAGGTTCAAGGCGCCATGCTGGCGGGCAGCGCCGTCGAAGCTGAAGAATAGCCTCAAAAGATCACATCAAGTCATTGCAGCCAACGTCGGCTCCGGATCTGGAGCCGACGTTTTTTGTTAAACGATGGCGTGTAAATTAACCCCGCATACAAAAAGTTACGCTATAATTCCGGGGCATGTTTACCTGGTTTTGGGTGGCCAAATTCTGCGGACTGTTACCGCTCGTTGTGGGCTCGGGTCTTTTTGTCGCCTGGGCAGCCCTTCGTCATGACTGGATGCTTTATGCTGGATTGCTGCTGATTCCGGTATTTCTCCTTCTTATTGTGTTCGGATTTGTCACCCTTGGCCTACATGTGCGCCAGTGTCGTCAGGCTCTAACACCATATGTACGACGCTCATTATTTGCCGCAGCACTCCTGTTCTCCAATATTCCGGTAGGCATCGCTCTGACCTGTTTTGTGCTGGATCTGCGGGAAATATATATCGTGCATCTACAGAATAATTCCACACGAAGCGCCGCAGATATCATCATGACAGACCCGCTCGGAGCGGAATTCCCGGTTGATCCTTTGCCCCCCGCAGCACATGCCGAGCATCGGCTGCGCTTCGCGGGCGAAGGACAGGTTGCCTTCCGGCTTAGCCTTGATGGCGTTACCAAAACAGGAACCCTCTTTGGCTATATCACCAGCGGCATGGGCGGGCAGGCCTTTTTGACGATCGAGACCGACGGCCATATCGTCATTAGCGAAAAATAGTCCTCCGCTTGCTTCATGCATCGCAGCGGCCTCTTGGCAACTCAGCGCTGCGTTGTGTAAACTGCTTCTTTCTTGATTTTGGAGTGTAGGATATGCCCCTGATTCCCTTCGACGACCGTGACGGCCAAATCTGGTATAATGGCAAGCTTGTGCCGTGGCGCGACGCCAAGGTGCATGTACTCAATCATGGCCTGCATTATGGCAGCAGCGTTTTCGAAGGTGAGCGCGCCTATGGCGGTAAGATATTCAAACTGCGTGAACACACCGAACGCCTGGAGAATTCGGCCGGTCTTCTTGGCTTCAAGCTGCCTTTCACGCGCGACCAGTTGGAAGCCGCCACGCAAGAGCTAATCAAGGTCAACAACATCACCGATGGGTACATCCGCCCGGTTGCCTTTCGCGGCAGCGAGCAAATGGCGGTGGCGGCACGGCAGACAAAAATTCACGTCGCCATAGCGACTTGGGAATGGCCGCCCTTTTTCCGGGACGCGGCCAATGCAGGCGGCGTCCGGCTTCGCACCAGCCGTTGGGCACGCCCGGCTCCCAATACGGCGCCGACGGCCTCCAAGGCGGCAGGCATCTATATGATCGCGACGATCAGCAAGCATGAGGCCGAAGACGCGGGCTATACCGACGCTCTCATGCTCGATTTCCGTGGGCTGGTTGCGGAATCGACCGGCTCGAATATCTTTCTGGTCATGGACGGAAAACTGCATACCCCGATTCCCGATTGCTTTCTGAACGGCATCACGCGGCAGACTGTTATCGGACTGGCCAAAAAGCGCAGCATCGACGTCATTGAACGTCAGATCAAACCGGAAGAAATCAAACACGCGCAGGAGGTCTTCCTTTGTGGCACGGCGGCAGAAGTCACCGGCGTGAGTCAGATTGATGATATGCGCTTCCAGATCGGCGCCATGACAGAAACGCTGTCGGCTGATTACTTAAATTTGGTAAGAGCGTAAAGATCAGATGAAGATGCCGCACGCCGTCTCTTTTTCTGTGTCGCCACGGCGCCGGGTTATGATATAAGTAATTTGTGTAAATTTTTTTTGTTACACTCAGGTTAATTAAAGCAATGTTAACTGCAATTTGTTGCAATGTAATCTTGGGAAAGTTTGTTTGCGGCATGAGGGTTAGTTTAAGGTTCGGATGATATTGTCTGCGGTCTAAGTTTCACGGCTTTGGCGCGTAATTGAATTTTCGGGAGAACATGGCGATGGCGGCACAGAATTGGCAGCGCGATCCGGGGAAAAATTCGCAATCTTCCGACCCATCGCGTAAATCTGCAGTCGGCACAGTGCTGAAATACATGTACGCGCCGCGTTTTGGCCGCAGCGTTGGAGAGATTGGCCAGACAAGTGGTATATTCGTGCGCCTGATCGCGGGCGTATTCGTGATGCAGGGCTTGTTCCCGCGTCAACATCCCGCGCTCAAGGATAGTTCGCTGCGCCTGACTTTGGGCGATGTCATCGGTACGGCGTTCAGAAGTTTGCAATGGACCAAGGACGGCATGCCGCAGGTCGCGTTCTTCTTTGCGGTCATCGGCACGATCGTTTTTTCGATTGTCGGCTTTGCCCTGGCGGTGTTCGGCATCCTTGCAACTCCCGCGCATGCCGGTCTTGTTGAGCCGCCCTTCCCCCTGGAAGATGTGGGCAACAAATGGCTTGAACATATCTTTAATAACGGCAACTTCATTTTCCAGAATCAGGCAATTGGCGGCGCCGATTACGGCATGCTGACAGGCGACGCCGCCCCGACGCCGGAAATCCTTAAACAAATTGCGGTGATGTACGCCACCGTCATGTTGATCCTGGCCGTGATCATCCTGTTCTATCACCTGATCGCGATGGTCGTGCATACGGCACACGAAGGCACGGTCATGGGTCGGAACGCCCATCAGATCTGGGCTCCCGTCCGTCTCGTCTTCGCGCTTGGCTTGCTGGTTCCCGTCGCCAATGGCTGGAGCAGCGGCCAGTACCTGGTCTTGCAGATCGCCAAATGGGGGTCGGGCATGGCCTCGAATATCTGGAATATAACTTCACGGTTTCCAACACCTTTGGTTCGGATTAACCCTGACCTTTTGGCTGCCAATACGCTCAACCATCTGGAATATGCCGGTCGCTGTGTTGTCAACACATCCTACAGAGAAGGCGCCGACGGACCCACGGAAATCAATCAGGCTAACGTACCGGCTGTCCAAAACTATTTCCGGGGCATCGACGCCCCGGGACCGGGAACAATTGTACGCCCCCTTGCACCTGGAGGAACGGGTCTGGCCACGGGCTTCAACCCCGCCGGACCAAACTTCATGGTTTATGCCGGACCGATAGGCGCCAGTTGGTGGACGGGAACGGCTTGTGGCATGTTTTATACTCCGGACGTCAGGAGACAGGTCGGGGGCAGCGGACGGGCGGCCTATGGCGCCAAAGGCCCGGATGCCGCGAATCTGGAAAGAATATCCGGAGCCTATATCGCTGCCTTCGAGGAAATCAAGAATGACGCGTTTATGTTGGGCGTCGATATGGGCATTGCCGAAACCCGTACCAATGGCAGCGCCGGCGTGCCCATCAACTATAAAACCCGCATGGATAACCTGCAGCAAAGATATGTCGGCAGATTCATAGCGTCAATTGGCGCGGCAATTGGCACAGGCATACCGGGCCCCGGGGCGTTTGCTTATGACCCGGATTCCAACACGCTGACTTATAAAACCGTTGATCCTTATGTAGCGGATCAACGCGGCTGGATGTCGGCCGGTATGTTTTTCATGGAGCTGGTTAGCATGCAATCGCATGCCCAGCGTATGATCGGTCTGCCCGTGGTTTCGGGCATGCCGTTGTCAAGCGATGGCGCGGAACATGCTTTTACAGATAGCTTGGCACAAAGTATTGTTGAACGTAATCAAGAATTCCAAAGCTTGACACACCCGAACTCGCTTTGCGGCGGGTCCGTAGCCAATGGCGCAAGTCTGGATCTGATCAAGAAGATTATTTACTGCGTTGGCTTTATTCCTCTTGGGCTGATGGACAGAAATTTCCAGATGATGACCGGACGGCAGTTTGCCGGCACGGGCAATGCCATGCCCTTCAGTGACATGGTCAATTTCGGCGGCAAGCTGGTGAACAGTGCCGGCGCGCTGATCAAAATGGGTCTGGCTTTGAATGCAGCCCAAGCCGCCACGGCATTCTTTAGCGATGCGACCAAACAAGGAGCCATCAAAGCCACTTCTGAAAAAGCTCAACATCTCCTCGCCGCTGCGGGTATTGCCACGGATGTCGTCAAGGGTATCGTCGAACTAGGGTCGATGCTTTCGACCTTCGTGATCAGCTTCGGCGTGATCATGTTCTTCCCCGGCTTTATTCTGTTCTATCTGCTGCCGGCATTGCCCTTTATCAATTTCATTCTGGGCTGCATTACCTGGATTACATCGTTGCTCATGGCGACGATCGCCATTCCGGTGATCGCCATCGGCCATCTCTCGCCGAATGGCGAAGGGCTGCCTTCGGCCTCGACGCGCGGCGCCTATGTCATGATTCTGCAAATTTTTCTGCGCCCGGTCATGATGATCTTCGGCCTGTATGTCTGTATCTTGCTGGCCAATACGGGGTTGGTCTTTGCCTCCGTCATGTTCAATGACAACACAAACTCCAGCATGTCAGGATCGGATCCTCTGTCGCAGCTGGTTTATTTCGTGCTCTACGCTGGCCTCTGCTATGGCATCGTCAATGCCTCTATCACGGCCATCGATGATTTTCCGCTGCGCGCGGTTTCCTGGATCAACGGCCAGACGGTGGACTCGAATCACAACGCCCAGACCGCTCTTGCTGGTGCATTGGCCGGTCAGACAGTGGCACAACAAGTCACGGGCGGTCTGACATCCTTGCGCTATAGCGGCATGGCGCCAGGAGCGCTTGAGGCAAAGCACATGGAAAGTTTCCAAAGCGCTCTGATTAGCCGTATGTCCAGACCAGAAGGGAGCAACCCGTTGTCCGCCACAGACGCCTCGAATTTCCGCAATATGGGGTCGGTCATTGGCAGTAAAGCGCTTGCCGACTGGGACAAGAAGAATCCTGAATCGGCTCCACCCAAGGGACACGATGCCAACGCGGGGGGCCAGGGCAAACAGGGGTAGTTCTTAAACAGACCTCCGGCAACGATTGACACTATGCGTCTATAATTTCACGGCGTCCGGCTTACACTAAAAGTGGTCTTTTTGTTATATTTCAAGGCACTGCATATTACCGCATGCGTTATTCTATAAAAAGTCCTTTCATGAAAGTTTTTGAGAAGCCCTTGAATCATGGTAAAATGTTCGGATAAGGGGGGCTTCTGGTGGAACCGATGAAACATAATCCGCTCGTGCAGCAGCCGGGGAGCTCAAGCGCCGCCCCTCGTGACAGTCAACCTAACCTTGTGCCCGGACGCACTTGGGAGGCAGCGCAAGATTCTCACCCCGATGCCAAAACGTTTATGGATATCGCCATTGCTTTTGGCCTCAGCGCCTCTTTGGCCAATCTTCGGACAGGAAAGCCGATACAGCAACCTGTGCTGCGCATCGAGGCTATGCAAAGAGACCATCTCCTTCCGATTCATGCCATGTCACGCGCTGTCGCCCGCATTGAACAGCATGATCCTTGGGCTATCGTCACCATCCCCACAGAAAATGTCCGGGAAGTTGCGGGAAACACCACGCACAAACCTTCATCCGCGCTGCCTGTAGTTTTTTATACGCGCGCCGGAGACAACCCTTTTACTGTTACAGCCACAGTTGAAAAATCCGATTCCGACCCTCGCAAGGAAGCGCCAGGAAAAGACCTCTCTGTGACAGATGTTGACGTGCCGCCACCGGCGGGGGGAAATTCCGGCAAGTCCAAGGATCCACAAATCAATTCGGGTCTTAGCCATAATCAAGAGTCGGCAAAAATTAATCTTCTGCCCGATCTTTTCGGTGATCAGGCGCAAGGCGGTTCGCGGTCGCAATTCGATGGAGAAAATTTCGGTGGCCGCAATTGGCATGGATATCCGTCCGGAATTGGCGCCCCTGAATTAGGGATAATGCTGTGGGTTTCTATGGCCACGACGATTTGTACTGTCTTCTATGCGCCTCTTTTGCCGCTGGCTATCGCAAGTAACGCCCTTACCGCCCTTGTTGTTTCAAAGGATTTTGACGAGCATCGACTGCGTATAGCATTGGCGCATGACGATTACGTGAGAAATTTAGAGATGCGACATCAGGATACCAGGCGGTTGGAAGAAACTGCCGCTATGGGCGCGCCCTTGAATCAAAGGGGGAATTTACCCAACGCCGAAGAATCTGTTAACTTAAATAGCATTAAAGAAACCACCCCGCAGCGGCCAGACGGAGTTAATAGAGAACGCGGTCGCTGGAGTCGTACGCATACACCGCAATATGCCCGCGCCCCGGCCAGGGCATGAAAGTTTTGTTGCCTTATGGTTTCCAAGATATACTGGTCAATAACGCAGTATTATGAGAAGGGCTCGAGGCAATTATGGCAGATGTATATAATCATGAGGGCGAGAAGGTCAGCCGTTTAGAGAAGCTGAACCCGTTGAGCGCGTACAACAGGGACAAGCGCAAGAGTAAGCATCACGCGAATGAAAAACGCGAGGCCAGGACTGGCCAAGGTACCTTCAAGAAAATGGTCACGGGTCTGTTCAGTTCCGCAGACATATTTGCCCGCTATGGTGCTAGTGTTTTTCTTGGGATCATCGCTTTTGCGTTGGCAAAAGACGGTTTCAAACAATTCCTCACGCCGGCCTTCAATCTTTTTTCCAACGAGTTAGGAGCCGGTGTCACGAAGGTTAAGGAAGCGATTCCCGGCGGCGAAACCGTCGCTGCGCTAGGACATAAAACCGCTGAACTTGGCGGTAAAGTCGTGAAGACCATAGAACCGGTTACCGATACTATCGGCAGAACAGCAAAGTATATAGTGGGAACTGCCGGTGATGAGCTTTATCAAGGAGCCAGCCGTCTTGATGAGCGCGCCGCGAATACCATCAATCCCGGTCGGAAAACGGGGAAAGGGTCATATGAGCGTTCTGAAGCCCTGGCAGTGAGGCCAGAAACCGGGGCATGCCGCGCACAGATGATTCAAGAAATGAATAAACAGCGCGGCATCACGCCACAATCACAAGGAACCCCCGCCGCTGGCGGCGCCTCACCACAAGCACATCCCGGAAGCACTACGCTACTGCCGTCCATACCGGGCTGCGACTAACTTAGATTACCTAAATCCGCTCTCCCAGACCGACCGTCGTCGCGGTTTGGGGGGTAAGTTTTTGCGCCAACCGACACAGGGCATCCGGCGTCACTGTTTCCAATTGCGCCAGACGTTCGGCCATCGGCACTTCCCTGCCCCAGACCAGCAATTGAGTCGTCAAATGATCAAGCCGTGTTTGCGGCGATTCATGCCCCATCGCCAACCCGGCGCGCAATTGCGCCTTGGCACGGGCGCATTCTGTAGCCGTCACTTCCTGCTGTAATTTACCGATTTCCTGCCAAATCACATCACGCAGTTCCGCGACCTTCTCGTGGCTGGTACCGGCGTAAAGCATGAGGGTTCCGCTGTCGACAAAGGTTTGTCCCTGCGCGCTGACATGGTAGGCAAGACCCCGCTTTTCGCGCACTTCCTTGAACAGGCGCGACGCGCTGCCCCCACCAAGCACCATCATCAGGGTCTGCCCGGCGTAATAGTCGGGATCATGGAAACTCGGAGCAGAAAAGCCGATCAACAAATGTTCCTGTTCCAGGTCGCGTTTTTCAAAACGCGCACCGCCGCGATAAGCGGCCTGAACCCGTTCCGGTGCGCGACCGGCAGGAACGGCAGCAAAATGCTTTTCCGCCAAACGCACCAGTTCGTCATGTGTGATTTTTCCCGACGCCGCCAGCACCATATTGCTCGCGACATAGAAACGTCCAAGATAATCGACAAGGTTCTGGCGCGGCATAGCCGCGATATTTTCTGCATTGCCGAGAATTGACCACCCCAACCCCTGATCCGGAAAGGAAACTTCCTGCGCCAGATCAAAGATGTAATCATCAGGCGTGTCATAGGCTTGGCCGATTTCCTGAATAATCACCGTCCGCTCACGGTCAAGCTCAACCGGATCAATCACCGACCCCAGCAGCATGTCGGCAAGAATATCAACCGCCAATCCCGCGTGCTCCGGTAAAACACGGACGTGATACGATGTCTCTTCGCGTGCCGTATAGGCGTTCATATAGCCGCCCACACCTTCAATGGCCTCGGAAATTTCGATGGCGCTCCGCTGCCCTGTGCCCTTGAACAGCATATGTTCAACCAGATGGGCGACCCCCTGCGCGGTCACAGGCTCATGCCGGGTTCCTACCCCTACCCAGACCCCGAGAGCGACGCTCTGAGCCTCAGGCATGGTGTCCACAGCGACAGTCAAGCCGTTGGAAAGTCTGGAAATTTTTACGGACATGCGTTAACCTTTGACTAACGAAGCATTAAGAATGAACTATTCTCCAATTTCGTACTACCCCTCAATTTGACCATGGGGATGTTTAAAATTCGTGAGAATAAAAAAATAAAAAATCCATTATATTACAAATACTTAAAGCGAAATATTGGACTAATCTGCACACCGCCTCCCGCGGACAAAAGCCATCACTTTTTCCAGATCGGGAGGCAGGATCGTCACCCGCTCCGCCTTCTCGTATAGCGCAGCGACGGACGGAAGCAAATCAGGTTTTTTGCCGATGGCGCGGATAATTGCTTCCGGGAATTTTGCCGGGTGCGCACAGGCCAGACACACCACCGGATCTGGGAGTTCTTTGGTTAACTGCCGTGCCGCCGCCACCCCCACCGCGCTATGAGGGTCAAGGAGATAGCTATGATCATGATAAACCTGGGAAATTTCCTTTAACGTCGCCGCGTCGTCAATAGCCGCCGAGGTGTAATATTGCCGCGCCTGTCCCAGCGCTACCGGGGCAACACGCAGCGTGCTGGCAGCCATAATAGCGCGCAGGATAGCTCCATCCTGCCCCGTCAGGGCAAAAAGCAGCCGTTCCAGGTTGCTGGGAACCTGAATGTCCATGCTGGGGCTTAATGTCGGCTGCGCCGCAGTTGGTACAATCGCGCCCGTCGTGAAAAAACGGTGCACTGCATTATTGGCGTTGGTGGCCGCCGCCAGTTTGGCAACCGGCAATCCCATTTGCGTCGCCGCATAAGCCGAATAGATGTTCCCGAAATTACCGGTCGGTACGACGAAACTTGGCGCCGTTGTGGGGCCGCCAAGCCGGGTCGCGGCATAAAAATAATAGACGATCTGTGCCGCAATCCGTGCCCAGTTGATTGAATTCACCGCCATGAGGTTCATTTCAGCGCGCAACGCGGCATTGTTAAACATTCCTTTGACGATTGCCTGACAGTCGTCAAAGCTGCCCTCAATGGCAATCGCGTGCACGTTCGGCGTGGCGACGGTGGTCATCTGCCGCCGCTGGATCTCGCTGGGGCGATTGTGCGGATATAAAATAAAAACGTCGAGGTTGCTGCAACCGGCACATCCCGCAATAGCGGCCGATCCGGTATCGCCCGATGTCGCGCCGACAACCGTCGCACGACGGCCATTTTTTCCGAGCAAATAGTCGAAGAGCTGCCCAAGGAATTGCAGCGCCAGATCTTTAAAAGCCAAAGTCGGGCCGTGGAAAAGCTCCATGACCCAGATGCGTTCATCAAGCTGTCGCAGTGGTGTAATGTCCGGGTCGGAGAAATGTGCCAGACTTTTGTCAATCAATTGTTGGAGCTCGTGCCGCGGCAGCGCATCACCAACCAGCGCGCCCAGAACATGCTGGGCGATCACGCGATAAGGTTGGCCGCGCCAGCTGCCGATTTCTCTTTCGGAAAATTGCGGCCATGTCTTCGGAACATAAAGCCCACCATCTGCCGCCAGTCCTGTGGTTGCCGCAGTGGCAAAATCAATTTCTGGCGCATGGCCGCGCGTGCTGATGTAATGCATGATCAAGTTCCATTGCGCCGCCAGTGCGCCAGGAAAAAGATCGTGCCCAATGCAACCGCCAGGAAAAACCAGATAATCGCATAAATCAAATGATTGTCGGTAAAGACCACCCGCGTCTGTCCACCGACCGGAAAACCACCGGGATTGGGCGTGGCGTCAGCCTCAATGATGATCGGCATAAATTCTGGTACCTTGGCGAAGGAGGCCATGGCCACCAGGTCAACCCATAACCAGAAGTTACGCGCGGCATCGTTATCCGGCACCATCCAGCCGCGTTCTTTGGGCACGCGCACGACGCCGGCGACAGTAACTTCTCCCTCCACCCGCGCCGCCGCACGGGCTTCCGGCGGTTTTTTCTGCGACGGCACATAACCGCGATCAACCAGAACAAATTTGTGTTCCGGCGTCTCCAGCGGCGTCAGCACATGATAACCGAAGACGCTGTACTTCACATCACGTGCAGCCAGAAAGATTTCCTTGTCATGATGAAAAGTTCCCCTGACATGGACACCTTTATATTCAAGCGCGGCAGGATCTGGACACTCGGACGGTAATGCAACTGGATCAGCCTGCATTTGTGCCGTTATTCTGGAGACGAGGTCATGCTTCCATGCCCTGCGATCCAACTGCCAGATACCTAATGTCACCAACAGGACTATGCCCGCCAATGTAAAGAGCGCTGGCCCCAAACGCGGGGCAAATTTACCGCCACAAACGTGATATTGCCTCAGCACAATGCGCCCCTATTTGCTGAAAGAACTTTGCCGGTGCTTGTACTGTAAAGCAACCATGATGGACTTGGCCGGACGCAGCATGCCCAGCGTAAGCCCCAGGATAATCGGGGACCATACCAGCACATGCAACCAGAGTGGCCATGAACTGTGTAAGGAAAAAATCAGAATCGGCGGCACAACAAGAATCCCAAGAATAAAGATTAGAAAAAATGCGGGGCCATCACCAGCATCCGCCTTGGAAAATTCCAGGCCGCAGACAGTACAACGCGCGCCGAGGTCAAGAAACCCCTTGAACAATTTACCTTCACCACAACGCGGGCAGCGACAGATCAAGGCCCGCCGGAACAATGAGGCTGTTTCCGGCTCAATGCGAGCCATACCAGTATACAGCGCAAAAGAGGAACAGCCAGACCACATCGACGAAATGCCAGTACCAGGCAGCCGCCTCCAGCCCGAAATGGCTGTCGGGGGTAAAATGTCCCTTGGCCGTGCGCCACCAGCACACCGCCAGGAAAATCGTGCCGATGAGAACGTGCAGGCCATGAAACCCAGTCGCCATGTAAAAGGTCGAGCCGAAAATTCCGTCTTTGATGGTAAAGGTGGCATGCGCATATTCAAACGCCTGGAAGCAGCTGAACAACACACCAAGCCCCACCGTGATGCCGAGTGCTTTGGCGGCTTCTTTCTGCTTACCTTCCAGAATAGCATGGTGCGCCCAAGTCACCGTCGTTCCCGACAACAACAAAATCATCGTCATGGTGAAAGGCATATCGAACGGGTTAAAGGTCTCGATATTCGCGGGCGGCCATTTGAAATTGATTGCTTCGGTCGGGTACATTGCCGCGTTGAAATACGCCCAAAAGAACGCCGCGAAGAACATAACTTCCGATGCAATGAAGAGCGCCATGCCATAACGCAGGCCAATTTTGACCAGCACCGTGTGCGCCTGCTCGACAACAGCTTCATGGATAACATCGCGCCACCACACGAACATAACGGCGCATACACCGGCGAGGCCAAGATATACGCCGGTCAGGCCAATATCCATACCGCCAAGTTTAGCCTTGTGCATGAAGAGAACGATTCCAAGCGCCAATACTCCGGCGACCATTGAACCAATAAAGGGCCATGGAGAAGGTTTCACCAGATGATAGGGCTGCGGCAGACCACTGTCTTCAAAATGGGGCACGTCGTGTTCAGCGCTCATCTCGTCCTCACGTTAGTTTGATTTGATAATCGGTACGGCGCTGTTCTGCGCCAGCTTGGCCTTGGCCTGATCTTTGGCCATGAAAAAAGTGTAGGATAAAGTAATGTCCTGCACGTCGTCCTGTTTGTGATCCTGCGCCATATCGGCGTCGATAAAGAAAGTCACCGGAAATTCTTCTTCCTGTCCGGGAAGCAACATCTGTTCAACGAAACAGAAACACTCCGTCTTATTGAAATAAACGCCGGTTTTGTCAGGCTGCACATTATAAACCGACGTGCCCACGACAGCACGGCTTGATAAATTTTTGGCACGGTATCTGATCGTCATCGGTTCCCCGATACGAACAGAAACACGCCGCACTTCCGGAACGAAACTCCAGGGCAAATCCGGCGCGACATCAGCGTTAAAAGTCACCGTGACCACACGGTTTCCCGGAGCCGTGGACGGAACGGACTCCGCCCGTTGTGTCGTGCCGCCGAAGCCCGTCGTCTGACAAAAAAGGCTATAGAGCGGCACAGACGCGTAAGCCAGTCCAACCATCATCGCAACAACAAGACCAAGACGTAACGCCAAACGCCGATTTTTTTGCTGCGCATCCATTAGCGTCGCCCTTTGACCATCGTCATGGCATAAAGAAGCACAAACAATCCAAGCAGAACCACAAGCATCGCCCAGTTGCGACGCCGCAACCGGCGCGCAGCCTCAGTGATTTTGGTTTCTGGATCGTCTTGTGGCGTTACCATGTCGACATTCCGTTAAGGTGATCAAGCAGCAATAACAGAAACAGTCCCGCCAGATAGATCAACGAGAAACGAAACATCTGCCGCGGCGCACGGTCGGTTGCATCAAACCAGACAGACACGGCATATGCGATAAAGGCCGCGCCAAGACCAAGGGCTCCTGCCCCGTACACCCACCCGGCATAGCCGAACCATGTCGGCGCGAAAGCCACGGGGAATAGCACAAGGGTATAAAGCAGAATCTGGAGCTTGGTCGCCCGCGCTCCGGCAACAACCGGCAGCATCGGCACGCCTGCCCGACGATAATCATCGTTGCGATACAACGCCAAAGCCCAAAAATGCGGTGGGGTCCAGAAAAATATCAGCAGAAATAACAGCACCGCGCCTAAATCAATATTACCAGTAACGGCAACCCAGCCGATCATGGGCGGGAAAGCCCCTGCCGCACCGCCGATGACGATGTTCTGTGGTGTCCGGCGCTTTAACCCCATCGTGTAAACGAACACATAAAACCCGGCAGCGAAAGCCAGCAACCCCGCCGCCAGCCAATTCGTCGCCAGCCCCATCAGACCGACGGATCCAATAATTAAAATAGCTCCAATTTCAACGGCTACATGAGGCGCAACACGCCCGGCCGGAATGGGTCGATGCGCCGTGCGGTGCATGACTGCATCAATATCGCGGTCATACCACATATTGATGGCACCGCTTCCCCCCGCGCTCAACGCGATACAGAGGATCGCCACCAGAGCCAAAACAGGATGCAGATTCCCCGGCGCAATAACCAGACCAACAGCGCCGGTGAACACCACCAGCGACATGACCCGGGGCTTCAGTAAAGCCCAGTAATCGCCGATTTCGGCCACGCTGATGCCAACGGCATGATCCTGGAGCACAACTCCTGAAGGCAAAACTGTGTCCACCATATTGACCTAATGCACCCGTGGCAAAGTTTCAAACTGATGGAAGGGAGGCGGCGATTCAACCGTCCATTCCAGCGTATCACCGCTCCCCCAATAATTGGCACCGACGCGCTTGCCTGCAAAAATGGTGTACAGCGCAATAAAGACGAAGAACACCGCTCCGGCGAAGGAAATGTAAGAACCAATGGACGCGATATTATTCCAGGCGTGAAAGGCATCTGGATAGTCCGGAATACGCCGCGGCATGCCCTGCAACCCAAGAAAGTGCATGGGGAAGAAGGTCAAGTTAACGCCGACGAATGTCATCCAGAAATGCAAAACACCTGCCCATTCCGGATACTGCCGTCCGCACATTTTGCCGATCCAGTAATACCAGCCTGCGAAAATCGCGAACACCGCCCCCAGGGACAGCACATAGTGAAAATGCGCCACGACATAATAGGTATCGTGCAGAAGTGCATCGAGCCCTGCGTTTGCCAGCACAACACCGGTGACGCCACCGATAGTGAACAAAAATATGAAGCCCAGCGCCCATAACATCGGCACGCGGAATTCAATCGACCCGCCCCACATGGTCGCAATCCACGAGAAAACTTTGATTCCCGTCGGCACGGCAATAATCAATGTCGCCGCAGTAAAGTAAGCGCGTGTATCAACGTCGAGTCCCTGGGTGTACATATGATGCGCCCAGACAATAAAGCCGATAAAGCCGATGGAAACCATCGCATAAGCCATGCCGAGGTAACCGAAAATCGGTTTTTTGGAAAATGTCGACACGATGTGGCTGATGACACCAAAGGCCGGCAGAATCATGATGTAAACTTCAGGATGGCCAAAGAACCAGAAGAGATGCTGGAACAACAGTGGATCTCCACCACCGGCAGGATCGAAGAAACTGGTACCGAAGTTACGGTCGGTCAACAGCATCGTAATCGAACCACCGAGAACCGGCACGGACAAGAGCAGCAAAAACGCCGTGACCAGCATGGCCCAGACGAAAAGCGGCATCTTGTGCAACGTCATGCCTGGCGCGCGCATATTGAAAATGGTGGTGATGAAATTTACCGCACCGAGAATTGAGGAAATTCCCGCCAAGTGCAGCGAGAAAATCGCCAAGTCAACCGACGGCCCGCTATGCCCCGCTGTACTTAGAGGTGGATAGACCGTCCATCCCGTCCCTGCTCCTTGGCCCACAAATGCCGAAGCAACCAACAGAGCAAGCGCCGGAATCATCAACCAGAAGCTGATATTGTTCAAACGCGGAAATGCCATATCCGGTGCGCCAATCATCAAAGGCACGAACCAGTTGCCGAAGCCACCAATCAAGGCGGGCATCACGGAAAAGAATACCATGATTAATCCGTGTGCCGTGATGATGACATTCCATAACTGCCCATCCTGAACATAGTGGCTGCCCGGATTCTGTAAATTGAGGCGCATCCATTCCGAAAGCCCCCCGCCGATCAAACCTCCGACAACCGCAAAAATCAGATAAAGCGTACCGATATCCTTGTGATTGGTGGAACAAAACCAGCGCGTGAAGAAAGACAGTTTATGATCATGTGCGTGATCGCCGTGACCTTGCGTCGTGACATGGGGATGCGCCATCTTATTACTCCATATTCATGATATCAGCGCGCCGCCTTGGCGGTCGCGAGTTGAACGTCATCGGACTGAGGCTCGATCGCCCCGGTGGTTTGTTTAGACTTCACCCAGGCGGCGAACCGCTCTGGCGATACGGCTTCAACGACGGTAGGCATATAACCATGGCCGGTGCCGCAGATTTGCGTGCATTGTCCGTAATAGACACCTTCACGGTCAGCTTTAAACCAAACCTCATTCAAGCGTCCGGGAACTGTGGCCGCCTGTACACCCAGAGCCGGCACATACCACGCGTGGAGTACATCGGTCGCCGCCAACAGAATCCGGATATTAGCACCGACCGGCACGACCATACGGTTATCGGTTTCCAACAACCGCAGCGGAGGATCAGTTGGGATCAGCCATTTGGATGACACCTCCTTGGCCAGATCCAGCGCCTGCTGATCCGTCGTCGCAGGTCCATCCCACAAAGCCCGGGCATCAAGCGAGAAATTGCCGTGATCGGGATATTCATATGACCAGTACCACTGATGGCCAACAACCTTGATCGTCATATCCGACTTGGCGATACGGTCGCCGAAATACAGCAACTGCATTGATGGAATTGCAATCACAAACAGAATGATAATTGGAACTGCCGTCCAGACGACTTCAAGAGTGGTGTTATGTGCGAATTGGTCAGGTTTTGGATGGGCGCGCTTGTTAAAGCGTAAAATAACATAGGCCAACAATCCGGTGACAAAAAGCGCAATAAAGGTGATCGTCCACATCAATAAAGTATGGAAGCTATCCATATGGTCACGCACGGGCGATGCGCCAGGCTGCAGGTACATTCCCCAAGCTTCAGGCTGCCCTGCTGACGCGGCATCCGCCAGACACATCACGCCGCCCGCGACCAGAGCGCAAGTCACCTGCCTGATATCGACACACCTTCCGGTGCGGGCAATATTCTGTTTTGCCATTGCTATCCCCTTGATTGCAGAGCGTTTCACGCAAACCCAACGCCGGAGGCAAAATGCGCGACCAGCGCCGTTTTTGCAAGCCCGGAAACCAGCGAATTTACCCGAATTATCGCTGCGGAATAGCACGCTAACTCATTGACTGTAAATATAGATTTTTTGTGGTATTTTCGCATCGCGTTGTGCCCCGCACCGGACACCCCGGTACCATGGAAACAGGCCGCCCTGACACGGAAAAATAGTGCTGACGCGTGATTTAGCGCATGCCCAGAACTTGATAAAAGAAATACCCCGATGTTGTGGAGTTACTGTTATGCAGACATCCAGAATTCTGGCCTTGCAGCGGCGTCGGCCAGTTTACCGCGCCGGCAAGCGTCGCCGTCGTAACATCACCGATGTCGTTGGTCATGCTGCTGTCATTCGCCGCCGTGCTGATCGCGTTAGCTCTTAAATTGAGCTCATTGCAAATGTCCAAAGCCACTTTCAGCATCGCGAGACGTTCGGTGTTTGAAGATCCCAACCCCGGAATCGCTGCCAAGGGGTAGTACCAGACATCGTTGACAGGACTGTTTGCAAGCGTCACGGCAGGAGCATTCACGCCGCCGCCTGCCGGAGCAAACAGGTCATTGGTGTTACTGGTCGATGTCGGGTCAATATTGATCGTGTCGATATCGACGCCGAGTCCAGCCAGACGCTCCACCCCCGCCTTTAGAATCTGACCGATTTGAAGGAGCGCCGCAGCTTTTGTTCGTGCAGCCTCATTATTGCTGCTACTGCTAAATGATCCGCTACCGGCAGCGATTGCCGTCACAAGAAGTCCCAAAATGGCAACAACAAAAAGAAGCGGGCCGATTGCGATACCGCAATCCGCTGACAAGCGGCGACTGGGCACGGAACACCTTTCGTACGACCGTGAACGTACGACCCCTGAGAATACTAACGGATCATGAGAATTTGATAGAACCAGTAACCTGTGGAGGTTCCCGTGCCTTTCAGGCATCCGGTCGGCTTGCCGGCCAGTGAGGCTGGCCAGGCTGCAGCGCCGCTGGGGTCATTGGCCAGATCACCAACGTCAGCAGCCAGCCCCGCCGTACTGGCGGCCGTCGCCGAAATAGCATTCGCTTTAACGTTGATTTGATCGCAAACAGTCAAGGCAACCTTCAGGAAAGCTCCCAGTTCCGTTGCCGTCGTCCCCATATTCGTCACGGCCATATGCGAGTATCGCCAGACATCCGTTGCCGGGACGTCAGCCATCGTCGTCGAAGGTGCGCCGACACCGCCACCCGAAGGCGAGAACAGGTCGTTATCTGCTGTCGTCGCCGTGGGGGATATATTGATGCTGTCGGCATCATAGCCTAAACCGCCCAAGCGATCGGCACCGACTTTTAAATTCTGGCCAATTTGTATGAGGGCGGCCGCTTTCGTTCGTGCCGCTTCCGTACTGCTGCTGCCGGTGAATGACCCGCTTCCAGCCGCAATAGCCGCCGCGAGAATACCCAGAATCGCCACAACGAACAGAATTGGTCCGATGGCAATACCTTCATCCGCATGCAGACGTTGTTCGCGGTTCATGATCATTTTTCCCCTTTGTCCCCGGTAGGTATATATATGGCACTAACTTTATTTATATATTCCTTACACGGCAATGGCGATACATTAATCGATTACCTAAGTTAATTTTTTGTTAATTTTTCCGATCCAACCTCGCACCATATCCTGGGTAATCTGCAACCGCACCACATATATATTCGCGCAAACTTAGTTGCGACTAAGACTTGTTCTCTGTGTCGGTTACCTCAGTTCTGGGCAGTGGTGCCTGGAACGTCACGCGTTCGGCGATAATCAGGGCGCGCATCAAGGTTGCGCTGCCACACTCGTTGCCTACACATAGATCACGGATTGACCACCGAACCTGCGGCGCGACGGTATCAAGATAACTGATGGCTGACAGCCAGTCCAGGAAATGCGCCGATTCGGCTCCAGAAATTTCCAACGCATTATCAGGCGTCGCATTGATCCCGACCACCTTGTACCGCGCGCGCAGACGCTCGACAAAGCCGTCCAGCTCCTTACGGGTCAGTGTGGCGCGCTTGATGGTTGGCACCATCGGTTCTAACGCAGCGGCAGTTTCCGCTTCCTGCCGCGCACGGTGCGCGGTCGAGACTGTATAAAGCGCTACCCCCATCATGGTAATCGCGGCGCACCAGCTGACGATCAACATCGCCATGGCCGTGCGATCAAGCGAACGCAGCGTTTTCGCCAACAGATCAACCAACAATAGCGTCATAATACTTCCGATACCTGCACGCATCATCATCACCTTTTGTCTGCCGGATTCATGTCCGTCCCGATCAGAACGCCTTGTTCGTTCGTTACAAGATGTTTTGCGCCCAATTCCTTGATCCGCTCGCCCGTCACGCTTGCCGGAGCCACAGCGCGCCACCGCACCACGTTATTGCGGATTTGATAGAATTTGAGCCATCCGCCCACCTGCACCAACCCTTCGTTGAGATCAGTGAAACGCGCGATCTGGTCGCGCATCACACTGGCGCGCAGTCTTTCGACCGATGTCATCAATTCCATGGTTTTCTGCTGGGTAAGATCCTGCGTCACCTCCAATGCACGACGCTGGCTCATGATGCTGAACGAGGCCGAAATCCAGATCAGGAATGCCACCCCCGCACAAGCCAGTCCGGAAAGCACCATGGCGCTTGTCAGCAAGCGTCGCGCGCGATCTTCAAACAACGAAATGGAGTACCAGGCGACCGGCGTCAGCTTGACAATCATATCGGGGTCAAGTTCAACCAGCTTTGCGCCCCCAAGTTCGCGCACCATGCGTTCCGCTTTGGCACGAACGACCGAAGCCGTGCCACGATGGATTTGCAATGAATCCGCCGTCACTGTCATCATCGTGGCAGCTTCGTCGGAATAATAAGTGTAACAAACCGGCGCCGGTACGGCATCCTTCATGCCCGGCAGCAATGACGCGAACGGACACCAGGTGAAGGATCTGGCCGAAAATTCTGCGGCGCGCGCCGCCAGATACCAGACTTTGTCATCTGTGGCATGCCAGACCATGTGCACGCGCTCGCTGTCACAGGCTTCAGCCGCCACATTCCATGCGATTTCCCGTTCCTGACCGCGCACCCGGGGACATGCACCGCCGACGAGTTCTCCGGGGAAATAGAAATCACCAAAAGCTGCATGCCCGCCAAAGAAACTGCTGACTGGCATTTGCGCGCTTTCCACCGCAGGATCCGCAGCAGCCGTTTCAACGGCGCTGGCAATTTTCCTGGCGCCGACAACGACCTGTGACCACTTTTCCTTGAGCCCAATTTCCATGTTCAGCCCCCACTCGAATGGTCGCCGCCATCGCGCAACCCTTGTAAACTGTCCATAAAACCACTGTTCTGAATCATCAGCAGGTAAATCATGGTCAGAACAACGGCGCCGAACAGCAGCATCATGCAGGTGACGCCGCCGACCACAATGCGCCGCTGCGCGGCCTTACCCATCAATTGCCGCTCGGCCGCGATGGCTTCATAGACTTCGGTCAACTGATCGGCCGATTGCACTGTCATCAACTGATCGCGCTCGCCCTTGGTCAACGGCCAGCGCGACAAGGCTCTGGCCGGCTCGACACCGGCCATGATCCGGTTGCGGCATTCGGTCCAGTAAAGTCGTGCCGACGGCTCAATGCATGTTTCAATGATAATTTTCAGCGCCTCATCAAGCGGCACTTTGCCGCGCAACAAGCGCGCAATCAGGCGGCAGGTATCGAACAGAGCTGAGTGGCGCAAATATTCACCGAACAGCGGCACACGCATGACAATGCGCGCCGCAACGTGATCGGACTTTTGCCGATTGGTCCAGAAGGCAATGGCCAGTCCTACGCCGCCAATGATCAGCGCCGTGGTGATAACGATCAGTGTCATATTGACGGTTGATGCCATCCCCAGTGCATATTCAAATTTTGCCATCGCTTCTGGTGTTGCATTCTTGGGGGCATTCTCACGCAGATACGGAATAAATCCGAATTGAGCACCCCACAGCGCGGAAATCACGTTGGCGATATCGAAAGCCAACCACCCTAGGGCGGCGACCAAAGTTTTATATTGCTTCCCCTTCTCTTCAACATGCTGGATTGCGTGCTGAATGACTCCTTTGAGATCTCCAGCGCGTTCACCGGCAATGATAATCGCCATGGTCGCCGCATCCATCAACCGCAGGGCACGCAACGCTTCGGAGAATGAGCCGCCGCCCTTAAGCACTGTGCGGGTCGGCAGGAACGCCAACCGCCGTCGCGAGTCGGCCTCGCCTTCAATGATATTCAGAAAGGCCGTGCCCGCAGACGCCGTCACCGACTGAAACCGCAAAGCGCGCAACAGTTGTAATTGCCATTCACGCGTCCGCACATCCATCCATTCCAGCATAGGCGGCTTTTGCTCATGAATCTGGATCGGCCACATGCCACGCGTCCGCAATTGACGCCGCACCGCCGACGCATCGGGCAGGTAAAAATCCTCTTCGCGTACAGCAACCGTACCGCCGGGAAGAGGCTGCGCGTATCTGGCATGATATAGTCTCATGCGCCCCCCTAATGCCCACGCGATTGCCGCGTCGCGGCTTCTTCAATCAGCAATGCTGCGCCCATATTGGCGTCGATAACCTTGCGGCAAATCAGATCGCGAATTGATTCGCGGCGCGGCATATAAATCGTCCCGGGAATATCGGTGACCGAGTTCGAGACGTTCGACACCAGCATTTCGGTAATGGCGCGGCGACTGCTTTGATCTTCGGGCGGGAACATGGCTTCAAGCGCCAGAGTACGACCCAGAAAGCCCCGATGATTGCACAAATCGCAACCTTCCGGATTGGCAACTCCGACTTCGTCGGTTGCCTGAATCTCAAGGTCTTCGCAGCGAATATCGCCGTTATAAATCTCACTGGCCTGCCGCGTGAGATGGCACGCCGGGCAAATTGTTTTCACCAGTCGTTGCGACAGGCTGGCAACCAGCGCGTGGCCAAGAATATAGAGACCGCTGGTGCGATATGCCGAACTCAGAAAACCGTCAATACGGTCAAGTGTGTGCAAGGCATCGACGGCGTGCACCGTGGTAATCACCAAGTGACCGGATTCGGTCGCGCGTAATGCGGCCTCAACCGTATCGCCGTCGCGCATTTCACCGACGATAATCACGTCCGGGTCATGTCGCATCAGGGCGCGGATAATATCAGCAATCGTATTGGCGGCGTTATCGGTCACCGAGGTCTGGTCAACCAGTGCCATATCGTATTCGACCGGGGCTTCGACAGAATAAACAGCTTTTGACGCGCGATCAATTTCATGAATGATCCCGTAGAGCGTTGTCGACTTACCGGAGCCTGTCGGCCCCGAAACGACGATCAGGCCACCATCTTTCACATGGCCATGCAGAACTTTTTTCAGCCTCTTGGCGACGACAGGCGCATTGTTGAAGAGTTCATCGAAACTGCGAAGGTTCTCACGGTCAAGTAGACGCATCGTGATCTTCTCGCCTGCGGGAGCCACCGGCAAACACGCGACGCGCACATCGATCATGCGGCCTTGCCATTCAAAAGCCAGGCGTCCGTCCTGGGGATGCTGACGGTCAGCAGCGTCCATTTTGGCGTCTGTTTTAATGCGCGTGACTATCGGCGCCATCACGCGGTTGGGCAGCAGATGTTTGTAAACGATGTCGCCGTCAACGCGATAGCGTACCCAGCACCGCACATCGTCGTCCTGTAAGGTCAGATGAATATCCGACGTGCGACTTTGCAGTGCCTCGGCCAGAATGTCATGCACAGCCTGTTCGATGAGAACCGAGTCATCCGGATCGCGGCTGAGACTGGCAAGAATGCGCAACAGCCTTTCACCAGGCATTTCCGACTGCTCGCGCATCAGGCGAGTCAGCTCGGCACGATCCCAGGGTTCTATTTCTACCTTGGTAACTTTACGGCGGCCACGCTCCAGCGCTTCAATGACACGGGCGGAATCGTCCGGCGTAAATTTGTCACCGACCGCAATGCGCAAAGCTCCGGCGCGCAGTTCAAGCAAACAGATACCCATCGCTGCCTGCACCGCAGCAGGAATATACAGGCGTAAAGCCTGCATCGTCAGGTCATCGCGTTTGTTGGCCGTCTGTTCTTGTGGTTTCGCACTCTCGGCAAAACCGTTCCGGCGCAAAATATCATCGATGCTGAAATGACGTCCGCGCGCCTGATGCACAGCCTGCTCGGCGCGCGCAAGTTCATAGTGCCGCAGGTTGACCTGCTGCCCGGTCGCGATTTTTTCTTCAACTTCAACTGTCCGCGTGAGATCGTTCACGGCAGGAACCCTTCTTCTGGTCTTGAAACTCTTGGCAACGGCCGGGACTTATTGGCCGCTGATAAGAGCGCCGCCCTGATTGGAGCTGCTGTTGGCACTAACGCCTTGTTTACCAGAAGAAGATTGCGAATTGCTTGACGGGGCGGTGCTTAACGCCTCGTTTTTTCCAGTCTCTGCCTTGTCTTTTTTAACAGAAGGTAAAGGCCGATAGCCTGAAGGCTGCAACTTAAGGTCGCGTTGCCGCCCATTGACCCCCACACGCGCGACTTTATCAACGATATTTAACAACTTGACCTGCACGCCATCAATCTCGACCGTATCGTCCAGAGCTACAACTTTGGTCAGCCCGTTATGCTGCAATATTGCCCGGTCACCGACCTGACCGATGAAATAAACCACGCCGTCGACTTCCTGTATATTACGACTTAATACACTGCCCGGTATAATTTCCTGCGCCGCGACCGGCGGAACCTTGACGGCTAGATTCTCGATTTCGGTTGCCGTCGGCGGCGGCGTCAAAGCGCCAGCGCGCGTCGCCTTGACCAAACGACCTTCACGGCCTGTACTTTCATCGGCGCTTTCAGCGCCACCAACCGTATACCCGCGGATCGGGATAACCGTAAATCCTACCTTCCCCGTATGACGGATAATCAAATCCGTCATCAACGCCGTCCGGCCATAAGGCGTCCATCGCAAGGTGATGGGGCAGGATTCTCCCGGCTTTAAAACTTGTTCGGGCGCACAGCCATGCCCCAGTTTCTCCAGCCCTTTGCTGACAGCAATCAAATCAATGGTCATGACCGTTATCGCTTCGGGGCTGTCATTGACCATCAAAGCCGTCCGCACCGCCGGATCGCTGTTCACATTGACTTCGCCGAAATCAACCGGCTTGATGTCTTTGCTGTTCGGATTCAGCCCCTCGCCACTGTTCTTGGCATCCTGGAGCGCCTTGCCATTGACAACAGCGCGCGCAATGCGCCCGGAGCCGTCATGCGTCGTCAGGACTTCGACGCCCCATGGACCGGCACTCGTTGGCGTAATTGACAGGGAGACTGAACAACGACTGCCCCCCGCCAACTTATCGTTCTTCCGGCAATCATTGGCAGTCATTTGCACGGTGACATTGCCGTCGCCGGATGCACTCACATCACTGACGCTGATCGGGTTGCCCCCGCTGTTGGCAAAAAACAAAGTCACGCGGCGCGCAATACCTACATTGGATTCGCCAGCTTCATATTGCTTCGGATCCGCGACCAGCGCTTCCCCGACATTCCCTTTGGCAGTTATTGTCCCGGGCTCAACAAAAGCCGCATCACGCCCCGACACCGGGGACGCCGCCAGCAGCGCCAGGCCGAACAAGCCAAATGAGAAGGCGCGTCGTAAAATCATGGCTGCCCCGTCACCCTCGGCGGTTTCACCCCGGGAGGCATCAATTCATCGACGGCATGTGAAAAGCCGCTCTGAAGCAGATTCTTGTTAATTGGTTTTTCTGGAACGGAAGGCATCACCGTCAGAGGCAATGCCGGAGCGTCCGGCTGCGTGCGCACGACGATATTGCGCTGTTCCGGCAAGGGTAACGTTTCTACTTTCGGCGTCAGAGGCACGGGAGCATCCGGGATCAAGGCGCTTGGCTTTGTCGACAACCATTTTTCCCCGCCGGACAACGCTGGCTTATCTTCCGGTTTTGACAATGACGGAGATAGCTGGGCATTAAGCAAATACGGCATGCGCTGTTGTTCCGCGTGTGACAGGCGCCGCGTCCCCTCACCGTCAATCAACAACGGCCCCGGCAACGTTTCCGCTCTGGTCGTCCGCTTCTCGCTCGCATCCCCATCGGCGAAAAACACGACCGCCGGTTTGAGCAACACGACCAACTCGCGGTTTTGTAACTTGTCATCGCCACGCAACGGCAAGCGGTTGACCAAAGGCATGTTAAGCCGATCGCGAGAAAGATCGTCGCGCGAGGATGTCATGCCAGCCAGCACGACATTATCGCCGGGGCGCACACGCAGCACGGTCGAGAAGTTGCGGTTGGTGGTTTCCGGAAGTTGCAGCGTGGTCGTGCCGGTACTTATTGAATCTATTTTGATCAGATCAGTAATCGCCACCGTAAGCGTCGAAAATATGACTCCGGACTCGTATGAACCGTTGACGTTGATTCTCAACCCGGTCTCGATTTTATCCGTGGCAACCGTATTCGTGCCGACGCCGTTACTGCTCGATCCCGAACCCGCGACGGTATTTGACGTCAATTGACCGACCGAAGAAACATAGGTGCGCGTGCCGCCAACGCGGAATTCCGCCGATGAACCGGACACGAAGGTCAATTGCGGATTGCTCAGGGTCTGCACCACACCCTGCGTGTTCAGAAATTTGGCAATGAGTTGCGCGCTGACTTTGCCGCTTAACACCGCCCCCATACTGACGCCGCCTGCAACAGCGCTGATCGCGTCGTCCGAGTTCAGTCTGATTTTAGAAAATTCGCCACCGAATTTATTCGTCGTCAAATCTTTCCAATTAATGCCCGCTGCAGCCTCGCCTTCCAGCGACACTTCCCAAATATACATCTGCAACACGACCAAAGGACGGCCATTACGCAACTGTTCCAGATATTTACTGACGCGTTCTTGTCCTTCGACATTCGTCGTGTACAAAAGATTGCCGCCCGCTTCGTCCTCTTCCGCTTTGCTGCCCGCCAGCTGACTTACAGCAGCGGCGATGGTATTGGCCGCAGCCGTCGTGGCGCGGCCACGTTCAATTGGTGGCAACTCAACAATAAAACTTTCCCGTTCTTTCAGTTCAAGATTACCGTCGCGAGAAATGCAGAAAATTTTTGCCGCCGAGCAAATGCGCTGCACGACCTTCGGCAACGGGCCGCTCAAATTTACCAAGGTTACCAGACGGTCATTAAATCCTTCGCTTTGATAAGCCAGTGAAATATCCGTGCCAGCCAAGACCGCTTCCAATGCTGAAGCAACCGGCACATTCTGCAAATTCGTGGTGGGAATGATAATATCGGCCGGCAATGCGTCGGAACGACCGAGCACCCGCTCATGCAGGGCATTGCCCATTTTCAGCGTTACAACAGCCGGGTCTTCGTCGCCGCGCACAGTCTCCTCAGCTGCAGGAACTTCCGGCAACAGCGGGAGCCGTCCGAAAGTCTTCTTTGCCCCCGGAAGCTCTAAATCCGCGCAGGCAGACAAGCACAACGGTAAAGCCGCTGCGAAAATCCATGCCAAATGTCGTCCGTTACCAAGCAACCGTAACCCCTTACCCTCGCGCACAGTTTCCTGCTTCAGGCAACAACCTTCACCTGAGCAGCCAAGAAAAGTTGTAATAAACCCCTTAACCGGTTCATGATTCGCGCGAATAACGACGCTAATACAGAAAGTTAGTGGTAGGGAAGTTGAGAATAAGTTAATCGTTCATTCTTGACGGTGCTGTGCGCCGTGACACACTCCTTTATGCATTCATGGTTTTACCATGAACATCAGGCATATCCTCATCTTGATCAGGAAAACGTCATCGCGGAACACTGGGCACATATTATTTGATGTCGGGTTACACCTCTTTCTGAAATATTCTTTCCGCACTAGAGATCACGGCTGTTGCACAAATACCACCAATACTCCCTTCACGCGTCATTGGCTTGATGTCCAGCAAAGTTGCACCCGTGGCATTTGACCGCTAAGTAACTTGGCCATGGAAGATCCCGGACAGATACTGGTCACTGGCGCAACCGGCTTTGTGGGCGCGGCGGTTGTGCGCGTTCTCCTCGGACATGGCTGCCGTGTCCGCGCCTTGACCCGCCGTAACAGTGATCGGCGCAATCTGGAAGGTCTTGATCTTGAAATCGCCGAAGGCGATCTGACTGATCCAGCCACTTTGTCCAGAGCCGTCCAGGGCTGCCAAACATTGTTCCATGTTGCGGCAGATTACCGGATTTGGGTTCCTGACCCCATGGCGATGCATCAGGCTAATGTAATCGGCACGCGCAGCTTGATGGAAGCCGCCCTGACGGCGGGGATCAAGCGCATCGTTTATACCAGCTCGGTCGCAACGCTCGGCCTGCACGCCGACGGCACCCCCGCCGATGAAACCACCCCGTCAGGCTTTCAGGCCATGATCGGAACCTACAAAAAATCCAAATATTTGGCCGAAGCCGAAGTTCACAAACTGATTGCGGCCAAAGACCTGCCTTGCGTTATCGTCAATCCTTCGACCCCCATAGGACCGCGCGATATCAAGCCGACCCCCACCGGTCGTATGATCGTCGAGGCCGCAGCAGGACGCATGCCGGCCTTTGTCGACACCGGGTTAAATGTGGTTCATGTTGACGATGTCGCTTTGGGTCACTGGCTGGCCTTGCAGCACGGCAAAATCGGCGAACGCTATATTCTTGGCGGCGATAATCTGCACCTCGGTGAGATCCTGGCTCTCGTTGCTGCACATCGGCATCGCAAACCGCCAAAAATCCGGTTGCCTGTCGATATGTTAATGCCGCTGGCTTTTGGCGCGGAAGCTTTTGCCTTGTTGACCAAACGCGAACCCTTCGTCACGCTGGATGGCCTGCGCATGGCGCGCAAGAAGATGTTTTTCAGCAGCGCCAAAGCCGAACGGGACTTGGGATACCGCCACCGCCCAGCAGCAGCGGCAATTGCCGACGCCGTTGATTGGTTCCAGCATCAAGGATATTTTTAATGATGCTGTTCATTGCCTTCATCGCCGTGCTGTCCTGGGTCTGGCTCTATCTCGCGCGCGGACGGTTTTGGCAAATCATGTTGCCGCAACCTGTGGAAACACAGCCAACGTCCTGGCCCAGCGTTGCCATCATTGTGCCGGCGCGCGACGAGGCAGCGGTACTGCCGCAAACCTTGCCTGCCCTGCTGGCGCTAGATTATCCTGGTGCGTGGCAGGTGATTCTGGTTGATGACAACAGCCGTGATGCGACAGCGACCGTTGCATCACGGATCGCCACCGCCCATGGCGATCGTTTGCGCGTCGTTCTGGCTCCGGCGCTGCCAAGCGGGTGGGCCGGGAAAGTCCACGCCATGCAGGCCGGTCTGGAGGCAGCGCCCGCCGTCGATTATATATTGTTCACTGACGCCGATATTTTGCACCGCCCCGGCAGTCTGCGCTATCTGGTCGCACGGGCTGTGGAAGATAAACTTGACCTGCATTCGTTGATGGTCAAACTGCATTGCAAAACTTTTTGGGAAAAACTCCTGATCCCCGCCTTCGTTTATTTCTTCCAGATGCTTTACCCTTTCACCTGGAGCAACAATCCCAAATCTCATACTGCGGCGGCTGCCGGAGGCGTGATGCTGGTACGCGCGCAAGCGCTGCATGATATTGGCGGCATGACGGCGATCAAAGGCGCGATCATCGATGATTGCGCTCTGGCGCACGCGATCAAATGGGGGCATCAGAATGAGCCGGGTGCGCGCACATTGCTGTCATTAGTCAACCACGAGGTGACCAGCTTGCGCGTTTACAATAATCTTGGCGATCTCTGGCACATGATCAGTCGGTCAGCTTATACGCAGCTCAAATACTCGCCTTTGCTTCTGGCCGGCGCCGTTCTTGGCATGAGCCTCTTGTTTCTTTTCCCTGTGCTGTTTCTTCTGTCAGGATCGGTTATTTGTACATTAATGGGCGGCGTGATCATGGTCGCGATGCTCTACAGCTATCTGCCCATGGTTGAATTCTACCGGTTGAATATTTTTTGGGCGGCGACCTTGCCTTTGGCTGCCCTGATCTATGTCGGCGCAACGCTGGATTCGGCCTGGCAAGACTGGATGGGCCGCGGTGGGCGTTGGAAGAACCGGGTGCAAACGTTGGAACAAAAATCATGAGTCATTCACCCCTATTGGCTCAACCTGATCCGGGCGATATACCGTCCATAGAGACGCCGAGCGGAAAGAATGCCGACACAGAAAATTTTCCCGTCGGCTCATGGCTGATCCGTCCCGATTTGCGTCAGCATGTGCATGCATTTTATCGTTTTGCCCGTGCAGCTGACGACGTCTCCGATAATCCGCTGCTGGAACCCGCCGAGAAACTGGCAATTTTGCAACGTTTCCGTGATGTCCTCAACGGCATGGATGATCAATCCGCTCCGGCGGCCATGAACATGCGTGCCAGCCTGAAGCAAAGCGGCGTGTCGGCGCAGCATTGCCATGATCTGTTGACCGCCTTTTGCCGTGACGCCACACAGCTACGCTATCGGGACTGGGACGACCTTCTGGATTACTGCCGTTATTCGGCATCACCGGTTGGCCGTTATGTGCTGGCGCTGCATGGCATTGGCGAACAAGCATGGCCAACCAATGATGCGCTGTGCTCTGCGTTGCAGATCATCAATCATATTCAGGATTGCGCCGACGATTATCGCGAACTTGATCGCGTCTATATTCCTGCCGATATGCTGGCGGCACGCAACGCTGATATCGCCATGCTGGCCGCCGCCCACTGCACCGTGCCCTTGCGCGCGACACTCACTGACATGCTCGACAGGCTGGAACCGGTCATGCAAAAGGCACGTGCCTTGCCCCGCCATGTTCCCGACCTGCGCCTGAGGCTCGAAACGGCTGTGATCGCCAGCCTGGCCGACAGCCTGATCCGACTGCTCCGCCGCCGTGACCCTCTTTACGACAAGGTTACACTGGGGAAATCCGGAAAAATTATTGCCGCGTTGTACGGCTGTTGTCGGGCATGGTGAGCGCATGACCACAGCGCAAACATCGGTTTCCGTGCAGGACGACGCACAACGTGAAGTAACGGGACGTGTCGTCAGAGCCAAGACTTCATTTGCTGCCGGTATGGCCGCACTGCCCGCGCCGCGCCGGGATGCCATGCACGCCCTGTATGCCTTCTGCCGCGAAGTCGATGACATCGCCGACGACGGCCCCACCGAGCCGCAGCGCCGCGCCGATCTGGCAGCATGGCGGCATCGAATCAACGCCTTGTTCACGCGCGGCGTTGCCGACGAGGCGATCAGTCGCGCCTTATTACCCGCCATCGCGGCCTTCAAACTTCAGGCACAGGATTTCCTCGATATTATCGACGGCATGGAAATGGATGCTGGTACACCCATCGTCGCGCCAGATCTGGCGACGCTTGATCTTTATTGCGACCGGGTCGCCAGCGCCGTAGGTCGAGCTTCAGTGCGAATTTTTGGCGATGCCGGTCATGAAGCGATGCGCGTTGCCTATCATCTTGGTCGCGCGTTGCAACTGACAAATATCCTGCGCGATTTGCATGAAGACAGCTTGCGCGGACGGTTCTACCTGCCGCGCGAAACTCTGCTGCGGCACGGATTACCGTTGAGTCTGGCGGCTCTGACACACCCCAATCTACCGCTTGCCTGCCGCGATATTGCCGCGATGGCCGCCACGCATTTTACACAGTCCAGGCAAGCCATGCGCACCGCCGATCGCGCCGCCATGACCCCGGCGCGGTTGATGGGCGGTTATTATGCCGCCATCTTGCAACGGTTGATTGCCGCGGACTGGCGCGATATGAAGAAGCGCGTGTCTTTGCCGATCTGGCAAAAACTCTTGGTTCTGTTGCGTTACCGGTTTTTCGCATGACAACGCCTTCGCCCCATATTCATATCGTCGGCGCCGGACTGGCGGGACTGTCGGCGGCACTGCATCTCGCGCAGGCGACACGTAATATTACGTTGCATGAGTCCGCAGGCCAAGCTGGCGGACGCTGCCGTTCCTATTTCGACCGTGAACTTGGCTGCCGCATCGATAACGGAAATCACCTGGTGCTCAGCGGCAACACCATCATGCGCGATTACCTGATGCTCGCCGGGTCCGAGGATACCCTTCAGGTCGCGCCGCACGCCGAATTTCCTTTCATGAATCTTCGTACGGGTGAACGCTGGTTGGTGACGATGAATCGCGGCATCATTCCCTGGTCATTGCTTAGCGCCCGGCGGCGCGTGCCGGGGACGCGACTGAGCGACTACTTGTCCGTGCTGCGGGTGATGCATGCGCGCGAGCATGAAACTGTCGCGCAATTGACCAATCAGTATGGCGCGCTTTATGAGAAATTCTGGGAACCTTTGACCGTTGCCGTACTTAACACGCCGCCCGAAACCGGCTCGGCGCGCCTGCTGGGCAACGTGTTGGCGCAGAGCTTCGCGTTGGGAGGCAGTGCTTGCATTCCCCTGATCCCCAAGCAAGGATTGTCGGAAACTTTTGTCGATCCTTGCGTGGCTAAACTGCACAGTCTGGGAATCCAGACTCGCTTGAATCGTCGGGTACATCGGCTGGAATTCGGCGAAGGCCGCGTAACCGCGCTGGATTTTGGCGACATGAAAATTCCTCTGGAGCCGAAGGACTGGGTTATCCTCGCGGTTCCTGCCTGGGTTGCGGCTGAGCTGGTTCCCGATCTGACGGCGCCGGATGAATTTTCCAGCATCCTCAATGTGCATTTCCGTGCCGACGTGCCGCAAACTGCGCCCGGATTCGCCGGATTGGTCGGAGGAATCGCCGAATGGGTTTTTACCAAACCCGGCATTGTCTCGGTGACCGTCAGCGCGGCGGAGCGCCATGCCGACCGACCGGCTCCGGAGCTGGCGGCGCTCATCTGGCGCGATGTCGCCAGTTTCTTCCGGCTGGCCGCCGCCAGTGTGCCTCCACACCGCATCGTCAAGGAAAAGCGCGCAACTTTTGCCGCAACGCCGCGGCAGAATGCGCGTCGTCCCAAAGCGCGCACCAATTGGAACAATATGCTGTTGGCGGGCGATTGGACGCAGAACGATCTGCCCGCAACCATCGAAGGCTCAATCCGCACCGGCCTGCGTGCCGCGCAAATGGTGACGCGGTGGATCAGTATATGATGTGCCGGTTATTGCCCTAACAATCGCGCGCTTGCCTGACGGCAGACAGGTTCGCATTGCGCGCCGTTAGGACGAATATCATGATATTTTGGCGCGAAGGTTTTATCGACCAGTTGCGCGCCATCGCGCGTGATCGTCACCCGCACTTTGGCCGGAGCCCCATCAATCATGATATTTCCGAAGCCGTGGTTCTCGGGTAGCATAGCGCATCCGGACTGGAGAACTGTGATCGCCGCATTGTCACATGTCAGTCCAGATTGCTCACAAGGTGGCAACGGCAAGACACCGCGACAAACTGCATGGGCACCGTCGAGATTAAAATCAAAAAAGTAAGCTCCCGGCGACCACGGATAGTCCGGAGCGACGTCAAGCTGCAGGCCGCTTTGACACCCCATTTGGGTACACACGGATTCGGCCATCGCACTGCCGCCCGTGAGCATAGCCAGCAACATAACGGCTAGACCGCGCGACATCACCCCTGCCCTGATCCGGTCGCAGCGAACGCCGTAACGGCGTCCATTTCCGCAAAGGCATCTTCCCACGTGCCGCGCGTCGCGGCCTTGGAATATTCGGTGGCGCGTGCCTCAAAGAAATTGGCGTGTTCGGCACCGTTGAGCATTTCATCCATCCAGGGCAGCGGGTTCTTCGCCACGCGGTAGATGGGCTGCAACCCCAGCTGCGTCAAACGCCGGTCGGCAATGAAACGGATATAGGCCTTGACCTCATCGGCGTTCAGCCCCTCGATGCCCCCCAGTTCAAAAGAAAGGTCAATGAACGCATCTTCATGATCAACGATGGTATCGCAGGCCAGATAAATCTCGCGCTGGAAACTCTCGGTCCAGACATGCTTGTTCTCTTCGATGAAAGTACGGAACAGCCGGATGATCGATTGCGTATGCAATGATTCATCGCGCACCGACCAGGTAACGATCTGCCCCATGCCCTTCATTTTATTGAATCGCGGAAAATTCATCAGCATGGCGAAGGAGGCGAATAATTGCAGCCCCTCGGTGAAAGCACCGAAAACCGCCAGTGTGCGGGCGATTTCCACAGGGCTATCGACATTGAAGCCCTGCATGTAGTCGTATTTGTCCTTCATTTCCTTGTAACGCAAGAAGGCGGAATATTCGACTTCCGGCATACCAATCGTGTCAAGCAAGTGCGAATAGGCAGCGATATGAATGGTTTCCATATTCGAAAAAGCCGCGAGCATCATCTGCACTTCAGTCGGCTGGAACACGCGCGAATAATGCTTCATATAACAGTTATTCACTTCGACGTCCGCCTGGGTAAAAAAGCGGAAAATGTGCGTCAGTAGATTACGCTCCGCCGCCGTCAGCTTATGCCCCCAGTCCTTGACATCATCCGCCAACGGCACTTCCTCGGGCAGCCAGTGCACCTGTTGCTGCTTCTGCCAGGCCTCATAGGCCCAAGGATAGCGAAAGGGCTTGTAAACAGGATTGGGAGTCAAAAGGCCGGACATGAGATCACCAGATCATGAAAGAGGAAAACTTACCAAATGGAACGTCAGTAGATTCGTCACAACACCGTTATACTGACCAAGAAAACAGGTTGGTCAAGCGCGATAATGCCGCCCGGCACGTTCACGTTGCGCCAGATCGATTAATTCCAGACACCAGGCAGCATCATAAGCCGCAAGGCGCGCGCGATCTTCTCCCGCAAGACTCTGACGCTTACCGAGATAATGATCGCGGAAGTATTTCAGGCTTTCAATGCCGTGCAGCAATTCTTCCGACACATTGCGATCAATTTCCACATCGCGCAACAGCTGGCCGAGATCGCCGAACATAATCCGCTCTTCAAAATCATCCAGATGGTCGCCGGGATAATGCGGTGCGGTGCGGTCATTCTTCACGGCGCTCATCGGTCACCTCATCGGTTCAAAAGACCACCATGTTCCCGTGCTTACTGGCACGCAATACATTCTTCATAATTCCGGGCATCCGCAGGAACCGTATCGTTAGCAGGTGCCGGTGCCGTGCGAACGGTCTGCGTCGCTGCCGCGAAAGCACCTGTCCCAGCCGCAGATTCCGCGCGCTGGATTGATTTCGAACGGCAGTAATACAGACTCTTGACGCCGCGTTTCCATGCCGCGAAGTGAATCTGATGCAGAACTTTTTTCTCCACATCGGCGGGCAGGAAAACGTTCAAACTCTGCGCCTGACAGACGAACGGCGCGCGATCGGCGGCCAGTTCGATCAGCCAGCGCTGATCCAGCTCAATCGCCGTCTTGAACACGTCCTTTTCGTGATCGGTCATGAAATCGAGATGTTGCACCGATCCTTCGTGCGTGGTGATCGATGACCAGGTTTCATCATCGTCGCGGCCATAACGCGCCAGAACTTCGGCGAGATATTTATTCCGCACCGCAAAACTTCCTGACAGGGTTTTGTGCGTGAAGCTGTTGGCAGCGTTCGGCTCAACCCCCGGCGACGTACCGCCGCAGATGATCGAAATCGACGCCGTCGGTGCGATGGCAATTTTGTTGGAGAAGCGTTCCATGATGCCGTAATCGGCCGCATCGGGACATGCGCCGCGCTCATGCGCCAGCTTGACCGACGCCGCGTCAGCAGCGGCCTTAATATGTTTGAAAATCCGCCGGTTCCACACCTTCGCCATCGCGCCTTCAATCGGCACATTCTGCGCCTGGAAGAAAGAGTGCATCCCCATGACACCAAGGCCAATCGAACGTTCGCGCATGGCGGCATATTTGGCGCGCGCCATATCGGTCGGCGCGCGGTCAATGAAATCCTGCAAGACGTTGTCAAGGAAGCGCAAGCAATCCTCGACCAAGGTGGGATGATTCTCCCACTCCAGGAACTTCTCGACATTCAGCGAAGACAAGCAGCACACCGCCGTTCGATCCTTGCCATATTTGTCTGGCCCGGTCGGCAAAGTAATCTCGCTGCACAAGTTAGACATCTTCACGGTCAAACCGGCCAGCTTGTGATGTTCCGGAATGGCACGGTTCACCGTATCGATAAACAGCAAGTAAGGTTCGCCGGTCTCAACCCGCGCCGTCAGAATGCGAATCCACAGCGCCCGCGCACTGATGCGGCGAATGACCGTGCCGTCCTTCGGGCTGGTCAGCGCCCATTCCTCGTCGCGCTCGACCGCGCGCATGAACGCATCGGGAATGACCACGCCATGGTGAAGATTCAGCGCTTTGCGGTTCGGATCCCCACCGGTCGGACGCCGCATTTCGATGAATTCTTCGATTTCAGGATGGCTGATGGGCAGATAGGTCGCCGCCGATCCGCGCCGCAAGCTGCCCTGACTGATCGCCAGGGTCAGGCTATCCATCACCCGAATGAAGGGAATAATCCCCGAAGTCTTGCCGTTACCACCAACTTTTTCACCGATGGAACGCAGATTGCCCCAGTACGAACCGATGCCACCGCCCCGCGCCGCCAGCCAGACATTCTCGTTCCACAGCCCCAAAATCCCGTCCAGACTGTCGGAAGCTTCGTTCAGGAAACAGGAAATCGGCAAACCACGCGTCGTGCCCCCATTACTGAGTACGGGGGTCGCGGGCATGAACCAGAGCTTGCTTATATAGTCATAAAGGCGTTGGGCATGCGCCGAGTCATCGGCGTAAGTCATGGCCACGCGGGCGAACATGTCCTGAAAGCCCTCCCCCTTCAGCAGATAGCGATCTTCCAGTGTCGCTTTGCCAAATCCGGTCAAAAGAGCGTCTCGGGTACGGTCAATCGTGACTTGCGGACCGCGCTCGACTTGCATGACATCAAACATTTCACTGCCTCCGCCAGAGCCTGCAGATTTCCTTATTCAAGATATCAACAGCTGTGGGTAACTATAAAGACGTATCGATGGGATTGCCACCAGATATTGATGGCGTTGGAGTGTGATCGTACCACATATCGCGCCCCTGTCACGTTTCAAACACACTAGTTAACGCGACTCTGAACCACGCAGTTAACCTAGGAAGCCGTTTGATTTCCATGACAAAAAAACAGCGAAAATCAGCGGTAACATTATTGCGTTTTTGTTCGTGACACCGCGACAATCGGAAAAACCACCGCCCGTCTCCGTTAGTGTTTCATTTAACATTTTTTGGCAGCCAAACAGATTCGAAATGTGACGGCAACGAGACGACCCCTCACCTGATTCAGTTACGCACAAACTTATCCGCCACCCCCAGACCGGAACCATCTTTTGGCTCTGATTTGGCCCGCGCGAATCAGCGTCTCTCCACCGGCGCGCAACTATTTACGACGATTACTCATCGGCAGACTTAAGGCGATGTATCTGAAAAATATGACACTTCCATGACAATGATCGACGGCGATTTTCTTTTACAAGAGGTGATAATCCTTCTAGATTGCGCCTCTTAAAAGAAGGGATCGTGCGTTATGACTATGCAAGTAATCCTCGC
This sequence comes from Alphaproteobacteria bacterium, assembly GCA_049653105.1. Lineage (GTDB taxonomy): Bacteria > Pseudomonadota > Alphaproteobacteria > UBA9219 > RFNS01 > JBASFQ01. The sequence goes on along the minus strand of JBASFQ010000004.1, from coordinate 25,303 downwards.
CCAGCCACGCGGTTTCTGCGCGGGAGTCGAGCGTGCCATTGCCATTGTCGAAATGGCTCTAGAGAAGTTCGGTCCCCCCGTTTATGTCCGGCACGAAATTGTTCACAACCCGCATGTGGTCGAGCGCTTGCGTAAAAAGGGCGCGGTTTTCGTCGAAGAAACCGACGACATCCCCGAAGGCGCGGCCACAATTTTTTCCGCGCATGGCGTTGCCGAGGCGGTTGAAGAACACGCCAACCGCCGTGGCCTGAACGTCATTGACGCCACCTGCCCTCTGGTTGAGAAAGTCCATAAAGAGGGGCAGCGTTACGCCAAACTCGGTTATGAAATCATCATGATCGGCCATGACGGCCATCCGGAAGTCGAGGGAACGCTCGGACGCATCCCGGCTAAAGTGCATCTGATCTCCGAGACCGAAGATGTCGCGAAACTCGATGTCGCCGATCCGTCCAAGCTGGCCTATGTCACACAAACGACCCTTTCCGTTGACGACACCAAAGAAGTCATCGATGCGTTGAAAGCGCGTTTTCCCGGCATCATCGGCCCATCAACCAAAGACATCTGTTATGCCACGCAAAACCGGCAGGCAGCCGTGCGCGAACTTGCCAAGCATGTCGATGTCGTTCTGGTCATCGGCGCGCGCAACAGTTCAAATTCCAGCCGGTTGCAGGAGCGCGCGCAGGAAGAAGGCATTGACGCTTATTTAATCGAAGACGCCACCCAGCTCGACCCCGCCTGGGTCAAAGGCAAAGCAGCCGTCGGCATCACCGCCGGAGCCTCGGCTCCGGAAGATCTGGTGCAGGGATTGATCGCGCGACTGCGTGAAATCGAGCCGATTGAAGTTTCGGTACTGCCCGGCATTGAGGAAAATGTGCATTTCCGCCTGCCGTTGGCGCTTACCAAAGCCGAAGGGCGGACAGGAACCGTCAGCGCCGCTTAGATCAGGAATTAACCCAGAAATTTGCAACCATCTATGGCGTCAACCAAAACGCCTACCCTATGAGGTCAAACTATGCCAGTTCCGTTGCGTCAAGCTTTCGATGTCGCCACTTATATTATCAAGCAGAAGCTCAAAGGTAATAAGCGTTACCCGCTGGTGCTGATGCTGGAACCGTTGTTCCGCTGCAATCTGGCCTGCGCGGGTTGCGGCAAGATCGATTATCCGGACGAAATTCTCAATAAGCGTTTGTCGGTGCAGGAATGCCTGGATGCCGTTGACGAATGCGGCGCGCCGGTCGTTTCCATCCCCGGCGGCGAACCGCTGTTGCATCGGGAAATGCCGGAGATCGTCAAAGGCCTGATCGCCAAAAAGAAGTACATCTACATGTGCACCAATGCGCTGCTGATGGAAAAGAAGCTGGATCAATACCAGCCCTCACCCTATTTCACCTGGTCGGTGCATCTCGACGGTCTTCAGCGCGAGCACGATATTTCAGTGTGTCAGGACGGCGTTTATGAAAGAGCCGTCGCCGCGATCAAAGCAGCCAAGGCGCGCGGCTTCCGTGTCAATATCAACTGCACTTTGTTCAACAACGCGATTCCGGAACGTGTTGCCGCCTTCTTTGACGAGGTGATGAAAATGGGCGTCAACGCCATTACAGTATCGCCCGGCTATGCCTATGAACGCGCCCCGGATCAGGGACATTTCCTCAATCGCCAAACGACCAAAGAACTGTTCCGCAATACACTGCGTCTTGGCAAAGACCGCATTCGCGCCGGGATGGAAAAATGGCGTTTCAGCGTTTCACCGCTCTATATCGATTTTCTGGCGGGCAACCAGCAGTACCACTGCGAACCGTGGGGGCTGCCGACCCGCAATGTCTTTGGCTGGCAACGTCCCTGCTATCTTCTTGGCGAAGGCTATGCCAAAACCTATAAAGAGCTGATCGACACCACGGAATGGGAGAAGTACGGCACCGGCAATTATGAGAAATGCGCCGACTGCATGGTGCATTCAGGGTATGAACCGACCGCCGCCAACGACGCCATCGCGCATCCGATCAAGGCATTAATGGCAGCATGGCGTGGCCCGCGAACCGAAGGCCCGATGGCTCCGGAAATCGATCTCAGCAAGCAACGTCCGGCGGTGCAGATCTTTGACAAGCTGGTTGCCGACAATCTCGACATCATCCACGCCGAGAAAGCTAAAAAGGCGCAACCAGCTCAGCAGCCGGAAGCCGCAGAATAAGCGCACACCATCGTGCGCGGACAGAAGCTTTTAGGGCGAACAGCCTAGACTTACGACTGAGGAGGTTCCTTGCTGTGACAGCCTCCGCCGCAGCATGCTGTCTTCGGCTTGTCATCGCAACCGGTCTTGATGCCGAGCGGTATATAGGCCGGACACCAGCGCATGACTCCCGTGATTAACGGCAGCAAGCCGATAGCACCCCACCAGCTGTTGAACATTATGCCCGCAGCAACAATGAGCCCACCGGCGATAATTCGTATCTGACGATCCGTTTTCCCGACATTACAGTGCATGACATCCTCCTCTATACTGCCGCAGATTGATTGAACTGATCAAAAGCGCGCAAGGCGTCCGCAGCATACATTAATGACGGACCTCCCCCCATGTAAATTGCCATCCCCATCGTCTCAGCGACCTCTTCCCGTGTTGCGCCGAGATGTGCCAAAGCCTTGGCATGAAAGCCAAGGCACCCGTCACAACGCGCCGCAACACCGAGCGCCAAGGCAATAAGTTCCTTGGTCTTCTCCGTCAGAACGCCGTTTTGATCGGCAATTTTGGACATGCTGTGGAATGCCTGCATGGTTTCCGGGATCAGTTTGCGAAGTTCGGCAGTGTAAGCGCTGATATCAGCGATAACAGTTTTATAGTCCTTGGCCATACGTTACTCCTTTGGTTGTGAACTGACAGGACGGTTCCACGGAGCCTTGGTCAAGAGCAGCGCCATACCGCAACGATCCGTCACGCCCGCGAAAATCAAGCCGCAACCGACGAACAGCGGAAGAACAGCAAAACCTGTCTCCCAGACCAGCGCCAGCAACGCCCCCAGAGCAACAAGCGTTCCGGCGGCAATCCGCACCTGGCGCTCCAGCGTGATCGGCCCATGAACTGAAGGCTCCGATGGCGACGCGGCATGGCCGGTAACTTCCTGTCCCAGCGCACGGCAAGCCTCAAGACCACCGGCAATGACATACACATCTCGGCATCCTGCTGCCACAAACCTTTCCGCCGCCCGCCGGGCGCGGCCGCCGCTCCGGCACAGAAGATAAAGCGGCACATCAGAACCACAGCCATGTTCACGAAGAAAGCGCTCTGGATCAATCTGATCCAATGGCACATGCTGGTGTGGTCGGCGCAAACGACAAGCGTCGTGCTCCATTGCCGTTCGCACGTCCAGCACGACGGCGTGCGCTGGAATTTCCGCCAGACCTGCTGCTGTAATGTCCTGTACCGACGTCATGTTTCCTCTACATAGCGCTATATAACTCTTCCCCGCGCAATTCCCCTACAGACAACCCACCTCACGCGAATCCTCTTGCGGTCTTATATTACAGTATTGTAAATTATATATATATAATATACTGAAAATCAAGAGCCACAGATGGAATAAAATATATGCTCAAACAGCCTGCTCTTTCCCGACCCACCCGCAGACGCCACAAAGAATCCGGAATTGACGATGCCACGAAGCTGTTGAGATTATTATCGCATCCGGTGCGTTTATCGATTTTGTGTAATTTACTCCACAACGGCCCGATGCAAGTTAATGCCCTGGTCAGGGCCGAGCGCGGCCGCGCCGGGCAGTCGCAGGTCTCGCAGTTTCTGGGAAAAATGCGCCGCGAAGGATTGGTTGAAAGCAAAAAAAAAGGCCTGGCAGTGACTTACAGCATCAAATCAGCACCCGCACGAAAAATAATCTCCACGCTCTATACGCTATACTGCAAATAAAGCCCTGCTCCTTATCAATAATCCAGGGCTTTCCCCGCTGCGGCCAAGGCCGCAAGCCCACGGCGGTGATGACGTCCAAGACGCAACAAGGCCGGTAATTGCAGAGGGCGTCGCAGCAGCGACCCCAGCACGCCAGAGATATCCGGCGCACCATCCGAGCGCAGCGGTAAGAGCGCCGCAGGCGGCAGGTTGAACTCGACTGGATCGCACACAGCGCGCACAACAATAAAAGGCAGACGCGCGGCGGCAGCACACTCGGCCACAATATGGCTCTCCATATCGGCAATCAGGCAGTGGCTGTGCTGATGCACGCGCTTTTTGTCTGACACAGCGGGCAAGATCGCATCGGTGCCCCAGACACCACCCACTTGCGCCGCAGGCAGCGCAGCGATCAATTTCTGCTGCCAAACCGGATCACATTCCCACGAGCCGTCACGGCTGGCAACGTGACTGCCGATAACAATCGTGCCGGAGGGCAATCCGGATTCCAGCCCACCCGCTAATCCGAAGCTGACACAACACTGCACACCGCACGCGATCATATCCTGCATCAAGCGCCGTGCTTTTTGCGGATCTGCCGCCGCGCAACGAACCATGCCGCCGGGAACAAGGCGCGCCTCGGCAGCAAGACCGGTTAAGATCCCGCATTGCTCAAGGGCAAAAGAAGGCAGAGTTGTCGATGAATCTATGGCGGCCATAAATTATATAATCCTATACATGTGGAAACAGATTCCGCGCCACCGGAACAGCATTTCAACGCTTGCCGGGCAGTGTAAACCCGCACCGGCCTTGAAAGCAAACCACCGGTTCGGACGGATCATGCGCCGGATCAAGCATTAAACAATTGATGCGTGGCGCAATACAAGCCGCGTAAGCGTTGGCGGTGGCAACATAGGTCTTGTTATAGACCCCGCTATAAGCTCCCCCGCAACCGGTCGCTCCGATGATGCAGTCTGAATCCCGCGCACATGCGGTCCAGATATCATTGTAATTACCGCACGGCGCATCAGCGGCCACAGCAGTTCCGGTCATCACCACCAGCAGCGCACCTATGCGTAACGACGGAAACATAAGCCTCACATGCCGTGGACGATACGTGGCTGGTTGCTTTGCCTGAGGTTACGGTAACGCGCCAACGCCCAAACCGGAAAGAACGCCCGATAGCCGTGATAACGTAAATAGAACACGCGCGGGAAACCTACAGCCGTGTAATGCTGCTCCTGCCACAAACCGGTCTCATCCTGCGTATCGATCAGATAATCGATGCCACGCTTGACAGCCGGATGGTTCACCTCGCCCACCGCCATAAGCCCCAACAACGCCCAGGCGGTTTGCGCCGGCGTGCTGACTTTCCCCCCGCCTTTTGGCTGGTCAGGACAATAACTTGCACCATCTTCGCCCCAACCGCCGTCGATACGTTGTTTGCTGATAAGCCAGGCAACGGCGCGCTGCACCATCGGGTCTTGCGGGTCAATGCCAACGGCGTTCAACGCGCACAACACCGACCATGTGCCGTAAATATAATTTGTACCCCAGCGACCGAACCAACAGCCTTCCTTTTCCTGCTCGCGGCGCAGATACGCTATGGCGCGCCGCATCTGCGGATGATCTTTCGGATAGCCGATCTGGCTCAGCATACCGATGCACCGTGCACTGACATCAGCCGATGGCGGATCAAGCAGCGCGCCATGATCGGCAAAAGGAATGTGGTTCAAATAATAACAGGTATTATCGGCGTCAAAAGCACCCCAGCCGCCGTTCTTCGACTGCATCCCCAGCACCCAATCTTCTGCCAAGGCGTTTTGTGGCCTGTAGGCACGCCAGTCATGCCGGTCGAGCGCCATAACCACGACGGCGGTATCATCCAGATCGGGGTAATGCGGATTTTCATATTGAAAAGCCCAGCCACCCGGCGTCACATCGGGGCGCCAGACCGCCCAGTCACCCTTGACGGTCGTGATCTGCTTGCTTTTCAACCACGTGCACGCACGACTGACGGCATTATACCCCTCGCCGCCAACTTCAAGCAGCGCATGCACCGCCAGTGCCGTATCCCAGACCGGCGACAGGCAAGGCTGGCAATAAGTGCGATCCGGCCCATCCACGACCAGCTTCTCGACCGCACGCCAGGCAATTGCCACGTCGGCGTGGTCAGAGGGATAACCCAGCACATGATACATCATCACCGTGTTGGCCATGGCGGGATAGATTGCCCCCAGACCATCTTCGCCGTTCAACCGTTCCTTGACCCACGCAAGACAGGATTCAATCGCGCGCTGACGCAGGCGGCGCGGCATATATGGCTCGAAAAAGCGCAGAACCTTATCAATGGCGCCGAAAACCGGAACCATGATCGATTTGTTGAGATTGGTGTTCCAGTCACGCACCAATTCCGGCGGCATCGTGAACAGCTCATCGACACGCACATTGCGCGGATTGGCGGCGCGCGGCTTGAGCGCCATCAAGACCAGCAACGGCACGATGACCGTGCGCGACCAATAAGCAACCTTGGAAAGATGAAACGGAAACCAGCGCGGCAGCAACATGATTTCGACCGGCATGACCGGCACTGCCGTCCACGGCACGGCGCCAAACAAAGCCAGTTGAATACGCGTGAAGACATTGCTGGTCGCGGCACCACCATGCGCCAGAATGGCATCGCGCGCGCGCACCATGTGCGGCGCATCGATAGCGTCACCGACGCACTTCAATGCATAGTAGGCCTTAACGCTGGCGCTGATATTGAAATCGCCGTCATGAAACAGCGGCCAACCGCCGTGGCGTCCCTGAATCGACCGCAGATGCGTGGCCATGCGCTCCTGCAAACCCTGATCAATCTTGTCGAGAAAATGCTGCAGGAGAATAAATTCGGCAGGAATCGTCGCATCGGCTTCCAGCTCAAAAGCCCAATGGCCGTCCGGATGCTGTAAATTGAGCAGCGCTTGCGTCCCCTGCGCTAAAACTTCATCAAGCTCCGAACGTGCGCCCTCGGGCACAGCCCATGCGGCACGAGCGGCCAAGCGATGAATATTATCCTGCATACCCCAAAACCCCATTCACGCGAACACGCCGTCAATCCGATTGTGGGGCAATCGGCGCACAGGCGTTTGACCATTCTTCACAAAGCACGCAGCCGCGGCGCATCCGCCAACGACAGCCCAAGACCAGCGGCAGGAATATACAAGAAACCCCGGCGCGGAAAAAGCCTAAACATGGTTAAATTGCTTGCAACACACTATTTCGATAACCGCATTAACCTTTTTGCCACAACAGAAAAAAACCGGCGCGCATAATGTAGCGCGCCGGTCAGTTTCATATCATGATCTATCGATCTTGCGGCATCGCCGGAACGGTTTTTGCCAGACGCACGAGATTAACAAATTCGCTGCGCAAGCCGAATTCGTCTTTCCCCTTGGCTTCAGCGGCGAGTTTTATGACATCATCATAGGTGAACGCGCCGGTATATTTGCCGCCACGAAGCAGTTGCCCAAACGCAGCCACTGAAGCCGCGAAACGGACATCTTCGGATGGTTGCGCCGCGTCACATTTTGCATTGGGCGGACAGACCCCGGCACGGTCAGCATCGGTGACAGGGCGCGTGATCAGTTTGCTGACATCGCCATCCGGCAATTTATAGCGAACTTTAACGAAGGCATATTCGCCGGATGCTTGCTTGTCGATTTCTTTTTTGGCTTCATCTGTCGCCCTGCCATAGCGCAGATCATCGACCATTTTCATGCCGCCTTTGGGGGTAATTTCATAGAGCGCGGTCACGGCATGACCCGCACCGATTTCTCCGGCATCGACTTTATCATTATTGAAATCTTCCCGTTGCAGCATACGGTTTTCATAACCGATCAAACGATATTCACTGACCATTTCGGGATTGAACTCGACCTGGATCTTCACATCCTTGGCAATAGGGAACAATGTGCTGTTGGCCTGATCAACCAGCACACGCCGCGCTTCGTTGAGACTGTCGATATAAGCCGCGACGCCATTACCGTTCTGCGCCAATGTTTGCATCAGCGCATCGTTATAGTTGCCGGAGCCAAAGCCAAGGACAGACAGGAAAACACCGCTACCCCGTTCACGTTCGATATAACTTTGCAGCTCTTTTTGATCGGTGATGCCGACATTGAAATCGCCATCAGTGGCCAACAGCACCCGGTTGACGCCACCCTTCACAAAATGCGCCTTGGCGAGGGTATAGGCCTGACGGATACCTTCCGCGCCTGCCGTGCTGCCGCCGGCGCCAAGATTATCGATAGCCTGCAAAATTTTATCCTTATCCCTGATCGCCGTTGATTCCAGCGCGGTTCCAGCATTCCCCGCATAGGTCACGATGGCGACATGATCGGCAGGTCGCAAAGTATCGACCAGCATTTTCAGAGCATTCTTGGCCAAAGGTAATTTATTCGGCGCATTCATTGATCCCGATACGTCGATCAGAAAAACCAGATTCGCTTCGGGTCGATGATCCTTCGGCAGGTCGAATCCCTTGATGCCAACATGGAGCAGCATGGTTTTGGCGTTCCACGGCGTCGACAACAAAGTGACGCTGGGCTTAAACGGCGCTTCACGCGTTTCCGGCAAGGCGTAATTATAGTCGAAATAATTGATCATTTCCTCGACCCGCACCGCATCTTTTTGCGGCAGATGCCCTTCGTTCAAGGCACGCCGTGTAAAGGCATATGAAGATGAATCAACGTCGATCGAGAAGGTCGAGACCGGCGCGGCTGCAACATCCATAATCTGGTTGTCTTTGATCGCATCGAATTTATCGCGGCCAAAATCATGATAGGCTGGCGTCGCGATGGTGTCAGCATCGGATTCCACAAGATGCCGCATCATTCCCGCCGCGACGGGCGGCGATGCCGCAGGTAGATTGTTTGCCAGAACTTCTTTTTTAGCTTCCAGCCGGTCAACGACTGATGCGGCGGCACCGGCGTTGCCTTCCCGCACCGACGCACTATCACGCCGCACAGGTTCCGCGACAACGACGGAACTGGGGGCTGCTTTCTCCGGCATTGGTACAGGCAAGGCTGCGACGGCCACACCGACGGCATCTGAACTGTTCCTGCCCCCAGCAACTTCCTCGGAGACCTTGGCTTTCACATCGGCCAGAGCCGGTTGCAACGGCTGCGCTTCCCCGGCCAGATTTTTTCTGAACCGTTCGAATTCTTCTTGCTGCACCAGTGCTGCCGTTGTGGCGGGAACCGGCGCATGGCTCAACCCAGGATGGGTCTGCCATTGCTGCATCGACACGTAGCCGACCAGCCCGACAGAACCAGCCAGCACCAGCGACAGAGTTAGTTTATTGAAATTAAATGATCTTTTCATCTTCATCTCCCCGGGTTGTTGCATGGCCATAATCGTGGCCGCATCAGGAAGACGTTCCGTCTCGACAGAAGCTTGGGGGTTATTTTGTTGCTGCCGAAAAGCCTGGAGCGCGGCGTGCAACGCCGCCGCCTTGGCTTCGGATCGTGGGGCAGGCGGCTGCGCGTCGCGCAGTGGATCCAGGTCAAATTCCGCCATGTTTAACCTCCTTGCCCAGCAGATTCTGTAAAAATTTACGCGCCTCATGAATGCGCCAGGATACGGTGCTTTCGGCACAAGCCAGTGCTCTTCCTGCTTCAGCATGCGACATGCCTTCGCAATAGACCAGAATGACCGCTGCGCGCAGACCGTCCGGCAAATCATTCACCAGGCGCAACATTTCACGGGCGCTCACCAAACGCTCCGGATTTTCATTCGGCGCCACCGGTTCAAGATCGGCAAACAATTCAGTTTCGCGGTTTTGCCTGCGCTTACGCCCGCGCAGGGCATCGCGCGCCGTATTCATCACCATGCGGCTTAACCATACCGCAAAGGGAGCTTCGAAACGATATCCTGGCAAATGCTGCGCCAACTTAATGCATACCTCCTGCGCCACATCCTCTGCATCTTCACGCCGCCCCATGAAACGGTAGGCCAAACGGTAAATCCGGTCATAATGGTCGGCCAGTAACCGGGCAAAATCCGCCTCGGCGCCCAGCACGGCGCGGCCGATCCGCGCACGTTCCTCGGCGACATCCGATACGGATTCTGGCGCGCTCATAAGGTTCCTAAAGTTAACGACGCTGGCATCAGGCAGATTCTTGGCATGAAACATGGGTAAAGGCGACCCCGTATTCTGCCTGCCCTTCATCAGATGCAGCGCAATTCCAGGATACCGAAATGTCGCGGCAGTTTTTTGTGCATCAGGGCCAGTTCCGGCCTTGACTTCGCGGCTACCACCCCCTAGGTTTCCCGCGACTTTGCCAGGCTTTTAGTCAGGATTTTCTTGGGTTTGCAACCACCTGCCACAAGGATCAAGGCGTGACCGAATTTGATCAGTCCGACCGCGACCACGTGCAGGATCTTGCGAGCCGGATCCATGCGGCGCAGCAAGCCGGAACGGATCGCCCCGATTTGCTGTTGCCGGTGACTGATCGTCAGGCACTGTCGGCAGGACGGATCGGTTTTGAATTTATGGGCGCTGTCCTGGCCGGTCTGGGGATCGGCTGGTTGGTTGATGGTCAGTTCGCGACATCGCCGTGGGGGGTGTTAATCGGACTGTTTGCCGGGTTTGTGGCGGGAATTGCCAATGCCTGGCGCACCCTGTCCGGGGTTACGCAAGCCGTCGGCTGGCGTCCCCCGCCGGGGAAAAAACGGGATTAGGACGCATATAATGCCTGCATCACATTCACCGCTCGCGCAGTTTGAGATCAAGCCGCTTCTTACCCTGCCACCTTTTGCGGGGTTCGATGTGTCGGTAACCAACGCGACGCTGTTTATGTTCATCGCCGTAGCGCTGGCGACAACCTTCATAGTGATGGGCATGGGGCGCGGCGCGGTCATTCCGGGTCGGCTGCAGATGCTGGTCGAATATATCCATAACGCCATCGCCGGCATGGTCGAACAGACGGCGGGCGAGAAATCGAAGCCTTTTTTCCCGTTTATCTTCGCCTTGTTCCTCTTCATTCTGTTCTGCAACATGCTGGGGCTGGTTCCCTATGGCTTTACCGTTACCAGCCATATCATCGTGACTTTCGCGCTGGCGCTTGTGGTTTTCCTGCTCGTGACCCTGACCGGATTTGCGCGTCACGGCCTGCATTTCTTCATGCTGTTTCTGCCCAAGGGCGCGCCGATGGTGATGGCACCGTTCTTGTTCGTGATCGAGATCATGTCTTTCTGTGTCCGCCCCTTCTCACTCTCCATTCGTTTGTTCGCCAACATGCTGGCGGGCGGAATTTTGCTGAAAGTTTTTGCGGGCATGGTTGCGGGCATGACCGTCGCAGGCCTCTATGAAGGGCATATCGTGCAACTCTTCCTTGCGCCGCTGCCGCTGATCCTGACAATCCTGTTGACCGGCTTTAAACTCTTTGTCGCTGGGTTGCAGGCCTATATTTTTTGCATCCTCTCTGCGGTCTACTTGCATGATGCGCTGGAAATGCATTAACAATCACCCCAACACTTAACCCTAAGGAGCACATGATGGATCCCAAATTGTACGCATTATTAGGCGCAGGTATCGCGATGGTCGGCGCTGCCGGAGCCGGTATTGGTCTCGGCTCGATTTTCGCGGCCTGGATTACCGCCATCGGTCGCAACCCCGGCGCGGCATCGAAATTGGGTATCGGCTGGATCGGCTTCGCTGCAACCGAACTGGTTCTGCTGCTCTGCTTCGTGGTCGCCTTCCTGCTGCTTAGCAAAGCAGGTTGAGAGCACATACCACATGATGAAGGCACGTATTTATTCCGTTGGCTGCACATTAGGAATCCTGGCGACCGCGTTTCCAGCTAGGGCCGAAGATGCCGCGCATGCCGAAAGCGGCGCTTTGCCGCAATTTCGTACGGAATTTTTTGCTGGAGAGCTGTTCTGGCTCGCCATCGCCTTCACCTTGCTTTACCTGCTGTTGAAGCGTCTCGCTTTGCCTAAAATCGCTGTGGTTCAAAATACCCGTACAGCACAACGGCAAGGCGATTTAGCGGCAGCGGCAGCGGCCAATGATGCCGCCAAGCAGGCAATGGCTGCTTATGAGAAAACTCTGGCCGATGCCCGCGCCCAGGCGCAGGCGCAATTGAGCCGGATTGTCACCGCAGCACAGCATGAATCCGCCGCAGCGGCGCGGCAGCAGCAACAGACGCTGGAGACGCGCATGGCTGAAGCGCAGACCCGGATCGACGCCACGCTGCGTCAGGCGTTGTCGCATGTGCGCGAGACCTCGGTCACGGCAACGACAACGATCCTGCACCGTCTGACCGGCGTCGAAGCCGGCGCGGCAGCAGCGCGGGCGGTTGATAAAATCCATCAGAAACGCGACGCGGCATAGGAACGGGCGATGCAGGATATACTCGGTAATCCTTATCTCTGGACCGGACTTTCCTTAGCGGCAATCATTTTTGCCGGTGTGAAATGGGGCAAAGCGTCGATTCTGAAGTTCCTTGACGGTGAGATCACCAAAATCACCGATGAGCTCAATCAGGCGCGCAAATTGCGTGCCGAAGCGGAACAAACGCTCGCCGCCTACCAGAAAAAACAAGAAGAAGCCTTGCGGGAGGCCGATGCCATTATTGCGCAAGCTAACCGTGAAGCCGAACGCCTGCGCGCTGCTGCCACCAAAGACCTGCAGGAGAGCATGGCACGCCATGAGCAACAGGCTGCGGATCGCATTGCGCGCGCCGAAGCCGAGGCCGTCGCGCAGGTTCGCGCAGCAGCGATTGATCTGGCGCTCCGTGCCAGTGCGCTGGTGCTGCGCGATCAATTCAACACGGCCTCAACGGCAAGCGATTATACGGATAAAGCCCTCACCGCTCTGCCGCAGCAACTGGCCAAAAAATCTGCTGCCTGAGATACTTCCCAGCCTTATTCATTAACCATTATCGCTCCCGAAGTTTATAAAGCTGGTCATTCAGCAATCATGCGCTGGCCGCGACACAACCTCAGATCACAGAAGTAACTAATTGTCATATCACAATAAATTACGCTTTCTTGCATTAAAACATACGAATTCCTAGCCACGTCAGTATGTTAATATTTACTAAGAGAGTGTTACGATAACGCTTTCAATGTTAACCATAATCGTGTATTCTGCGGCTCCTTCCTTGGTGATCCATGAGCATTCTCTTCGCAGCTCTTGACCAGGCCGCCCGTTCACATCGCACGGCGCATGGCCTGGCCGATACACCCTTCCCGCCTGTCTTCTCCCAGCGGCGGCGAAGTGCCCATATGCCGTGGTGGCTGGCGCTCATCGGAGGGATCGGCATCGGTCTTTCAAGCCTGAACTTCCTGTCAGCACCCGTGCCACACCACAGCGTCCCGTTGAACAGCGCCGTCCCGTCACACACCAACGAACAAACAGCGCTATCCCCCGAACCGGCGGCGCAAGCGCCACAGGATCACAAAACGCCAGCACCTGCACAACACGTCACCTCTGTTCCTCTCACGGATCGGAATGATCCATCAGAACCGGCCACCTATAATGCTCCTGGCCTTACGATCCGCACCGAACACAGCCCGCCCCCGCTGCAACAGATTTTATCGCGCGCACAAGCCGCAGCGCGCGCAGGGGATTTTGCGGCGGCCATCGTCGGATATAATGCTGCGCTGGAGCAGGATCCGGAAAATCGCGACGCGTTGAGCGGCAAAGCCTTTGCTCTGGAGCAAAGTGGTGCCACAACCGACGCAGCCGTCATCTGGGCGCGTCTCTATCAAAGCGACCCGAACGATCAGGCAGCGCTGGCCAATATGGCGGCGGTCGCCGCGCCAACAATGAACAGTGCACAAGAACAAACTGCCTCCTTGTCCGAAGTGCCCCCACAATCGGCTACGCTTGCCGCGACAGCGCATGCCCGTATCAGGCAAGGTGATCTTGACGGAGCGCAAAGCGATCTGGAACGCGCCTGGGCACTCGACCGCGACAATCCGATCACCCGGCTTAACCTGGCTATCATCGCCGACCGGCGCGGAGACACGACGACCGCACTGAACCTCTATCGGCAGGTTCTGGCTGATCCTGTTGCCGCCGAGACTTTGCTGCCGATGTCGTGGACGGCTATCGAGGCACGCGCCGACTATTTATCACAAAGGAAACGCCGGTGATCGATGTCCTGCGCCATTTTTCGTTGCTTGAGGCGCCTTTCGCCCTGACCCCTAATCCGCATTTGTATTTTTCCTGGGAACACACACAGGCGATCTTGTCCGGCAGTGAATGCGCGCTGCTGCGCGGCGATGGTATCCTGCATATTGGCGGCGCGCTGGGCAGCGGTAAAACCTTACTCTGCCGCTTGCTGCTGGCGCAGTTGGACACGCTGGGCTTTAACACGGCCTATCTGAACGCCCCCATTGCCGATCCGGCACAACTTCCCGCGCTGGTGATGCAGGAATTTGGCATCAAACCCGATCCCGTCATTGCCGATTACCGGACTCTCGGCACTTTTCTGCTGCGCGAATTTGGACGTGGTCGCCGCAGTGTCCTGGTCATCGATGAAGCGCAGGCCTTAGGGCCGCGAGGACTTGAATGCCTGCGTCTGTTGTCCAACCTTGAGACCGACGCGCATAAATTGCTGCACATTGTCATGTTCGGCCCGCCGGAACTCGGCCTGATGTTCATGCAGCCCGATATGCAGCACATCGCACAACGCATCAGCTTTAGCCTGACCACCAAACCACTCCCGGGCAAGTATGTCGGTGATTATCTCCGGTTTCGCCTGCATCGCTGCACCGACGATGTTTTTCAGGCCGACATTTTCGATGCCGCCGCAATCGATCTCTTGACCACCGCAAGCCAGGGTTGGCCGCGCCTGATCAATCTGTTGGCCGACAAAGCCATGCTGGCCGCCTATGCCGAGGGCAGTCATCGTGTCACGCGTCAGCATCTCCGGCTGGCCATCACTGACACGGGTCATCTGTCGTTACCTTTGCCGTGGCGCGACCGTCTGGCCAATTGGCGACGCGCGGCATAGCCGGCAGAAGCCTCCTCTTCACTCTTGGTCACTTCCACACCACCGCTTGTCGCTCAAAGATTTGTATGGTCATATCCGGGGATCGTTGATCTTCGGTGGTGGCCATGCCCGGTTTGTTTCTGATTTTTCTTGGTGGCGGCACGGGCGCGGTGTGTCGCTTTGCGCTCAACAATCTGGTTGGACGCGTCATTGGCACAGAGTTCCCCTTCGGAACCCTGATCGTCAATCTTCTGGGCGCCCTTTTGATCGGCGGGATTGTCGAGACCATGGCCATGAAACTGTCAGCACCGGGGGAAATTCGCCTCTTGCTGGTGACCGGATTCCTGGGAGGTTTTACAACCTTTTCCGCTTTTTCTCTGGAAGCCGCACACATGTTCGAACGTGGCGATTTCCTGCATCTGACGTGCTACGTCGCAGCCTCGGTCATCGGTACGATTGCACTGGTTTTTCTCGGAAGCTGGATGATCCGGCTAACGCTTTGAACGCGTTAGCCCGTCGTGTTTGGCGCCTGCTGCACAGTCATCTGCTTTTGCCGCGCAGTTTTCGGGCGTACTTTGTGCCCGGCCGGATCAGCACCGCGCGCGCGCCGCAATTGCCGTGAAGTCGTGCGCACACCATGCAGCAGGCTTCCGGCAGGATCAATAAAGGCATTTTTGCTATTTAGGCTCACGGCGATAAAGCGGTTTATCCCGCCAAAGGACTTTTCACCATCACCACGTTCTTCACTTTCCTGCTGGCTACAACCGAGCAATGCCTCATGCGCGATTTCGGCGATCTCTGATTGCTGTATGTAAGTTGGGGTGAGTCTGGGGAGGAGATCCATAGGGAGATCCTCCTCTATGGCGCGAAGTTTAGCTTCCTTGGAAAGGACTGCCACGACGCTATACTCCTTGTGCTTGATCCTCGAAATACTTGCCGTTCTTATATTTCACAAAGCTCGTATCGTAACCTTCGATAGGCTTCTTATCTTCCATACGAATCATCAATATCTTACCAATTTTCATTAAGTAGTAATGTATCTCATCGGTTGCTTCCCAGTCAATGGGGTAGTCGGTTCCCGTATCGAATATAATTTTCATACGTTTGGAATCAACGTCATAGGCGACCCAGACGGGAACCGCCTCGAATGGCTCGTCATGAACCAGGCAGACCTTGCCTTTCGCATTGATGACCAACCCGATATTCAAAACAACCTCTTAAACGGAAAAAACCATAGGACTCAAGGTGTTGAAACGACTTAACCTGGGCAAAACCTCACGGCTTTGTGCGATGATATCATATTGTTGTCAACCATTTCCCGTTAATTTTCAATGAACACCCCAACCGGTTGCGCGACACCACGTGCCGCGATCTTTCGGGGTTTCCTTTTCAAGCCTGACGCCGGGAGACCATCGCGGCAACCAAGGTTCCGTCATCAAGGTAATCCAGTTGCCCACCGACTGGCAAACCGTGCGCCAGACGGCTGATCCGCACCCCGCAAGCCATCAGGCGTTCGCTGACATAATGCGCGGTCGTCTGCCCATCGACAGTCGCATTCAAAGCCAGGATCACTTCACGCACGCCTTCATAAGCGGGGTTGGTGTGATCGACCCTGGCGCAAAGCCGTCCGATATTCAGGTCATCGGGACCAACACCGTCGAGAGCCGACAATGTCCCCCCCAGGACATGATAAAGCCCCTTAAAAGCATGGCTGCGTTCAACCGCCCATAAATCCGCGACATCCTCGACCACGCACAATTGTGTCCGGTCACGTGCCACATTGGTACAGATGCGGCATGGGTCGCGCGTATCGAGATTGCCGCAGGTCGTGCAGAAACACATTTGCGCCGCCGTATCGCGCAGCGCATCAATCAACGGCAGCAACAAAGCTTCGCGCCGTTTCAGCATATGCAGCACAACCCGGCGTGCCGAGCGCGGCCCCAAGCCGGGTAATTTTGCCAGAAGCTGGGTCAGCCGGTCGAGAGATGAGTCACGCATGCCTGTCATCAGAACGGCAACTTGAACCCGGGCGGCAGATTCAATCCCCCCATCATCTTTTCCGTTTCACCGGCAACCAAAGCGTCCGCTTTTGTTTTCGCGTCGTTGGCAGCCGCAACGATCAAGTCTTCCAACATCTCTATTTCGGCCGGATTGACCAGTTTGGGATCAATCTTGATCTTCCGCACCTGGCTGCGCCCTGTCATCACGAGCGTGACCATACCGCCGCCGCTTTGACCTACCACTTCCGTTTGTCCAACGCGTTCCTGCATCTGCTGCATCTTGCCTTGCATTTCCTGCGCCTGCTTCATCATCTGCACAAGATTAGCCATCAGTCTCTCTCCTCGGTACCTTCAATTTCATCCGTTACGGCGACGGATCCCGCCGCCAGCCCCACCGGCGCCGGCGGACGGATATTGACGAGTTTCGCGCCGGGAAACAAGCCGAGCGCACGTTGCACCAGCGGGTGATTCAATACCGCCGTACGCTCCGCCTGCGCCCGCGCCTGATCCAGCGCTGCCAGAGTTGGCGCATCGCCGTCGCGCGCCAGCGTCACGATCCAGCGCTGCCCCGTCCAATCGCTTAGACATTTACCGACGCGCGACGCCAGATCGGGCGAAGCCTGCGGCTCCAGAAAAACTTCCAGCCTGCCCGGTTCGAACCGCACCAGATGCGCATATTGATAAAGTTCACCGTAGATTTTTGCCTCGCGCTGCGTGGCAAACAACTGCACCAGCACGCGAAAATCATCAGGCATAGGCTGCAACGCTGCCTGGGCAACCACTGCCGGGAATGCCGTCGAAACCGGATCCGGAGCCGAATTCTGCACCGCCAGCGCCAGATTGCCGCGCGTCACCATAACCGGCCCGCTCCCCTGGCCGCCACCGTCCCCATGCGGCGCTGACGCAGACTGCGCTTGTTCCTGCTGCAACTTCCGTACCAGGTCGGCTGGGGTAGGGAGCGCCGCCGCATAAGCAAGGCGGATCAAAACCATTTCCGCCGCCTGCGCCGGATTGAACGCTGTCTGCGTTTCGGCAATGCCTTTCAGCAAGATCTGCCATGCGCGCGTCAAGGCCGGAATTTCCAGCACCGCAAGATCAGCCGTGAATTTGTTTTCTATCTCCGGCAATGTTCCATCTTGCACGGCTTCAGGCGCAAGTTTGACGCGCGTCAGCAAATGGGTCAGTTCTGCCGTGTCTTGCAAAACCACCAAAGGATCGGCACCCCCTTGTAGCATGCCGTCGTAGGTTCCCAACGCCTCACGCATCGCCCCCAGCAGCACTTGCCGCGCCAGATCCATGCCGCGTGCACGGTCGGCCAGCCCCAGCATTTCTTGAACCTCGGCGGTCATCACCCGGCCATCGGCACGCGCGATTGCCTGATCCAGCAGGCTCAACCCGTCGCGCACAGAGCCATCGGCAGCGCGTGCGATCAACGCCAAAGCCTCAGCTTCAATGGTGATATTTTCCTTTGCGGCAACAGCGGCGAAATGCTTGCTTAAGGTCGCTACATCGACACGACGCAAATCGAATCGCTGACAGCGCGACAGGACAGTGACGGGAACTTTGCGGATTTCGGTGGTGGCGAAAATAAATTTCACATGCGGCGGCGGTTCTTCCAATGTCTTCAGCAGGCCGTTAAAGGCCTGTTTCGACAGCATGTGAACTTCGTCAATGATATAGATTTTATAGCGCGCACTGACCGGATTATAACGCACGCCGTCGATGATTTCACGAATGTCGTCAATGCCCGTGCGCGACGCCGCGTCCATTTCCATGACATCAACATGCCGATCGGCGGCAATGGCCGTACAATTGGCACATATGCCACAGGGATCAGCCGTCGGTGTGCCCTGCCCATCGGCGCCGATACAATTCAGGGCGCGGGCAATAATGCGTGCTGTGGTCGTTTTGCCGACACCGCGCACCCCCGTCAGCATCCAGGCCTGCGCCAGACGCCCCGTCTTGATGGCGTTACTCAATGTACGAACAACAACATCCTGCCCGATCAATTCGCTGAAATTTGTGGGACGGTATTTGCGCGCCAGCACACGGTATCCTGCCGTACCGCCGCTTTCTCCCGTCACCGCTTTAGACGCTGCGGAATCTGCCGCAGGTTCGGAACCACCAAACATGTCAAAGGTCGCGTCATCGCGCGGTTCCGGAGGAGCTTCAGTTTCAAGCAACAATGAACTCATGGCGCAGATGATACCGAATACAGGTCGGCTCTGGCAATAACATTGCCAGGACTCCCGGTGTGGGAACGACAACAATATCAATAATTTGTCAGGAAGTGGGAGATTGAAACGACGACCCGGCGCGGAAACTCGTTACGGTTGCTGCCTCTCGGCCCTGGCCGGGTTGGCGAGCGCGCCGCCCGCCGCCAATCTCCCGCCCTTCTTATAGCAGAAACAAGAGATGGTTTGGCAAAGCAATTTTTCACCGCTATAAAATTAAGGGAAACGAGCGACACATCATGGGAAAGCTTGAAAAATATGGGAATTGTGGTGGCGCTGGGCTCCAATCTGGGCGACCGGATGGCGGCATTACAGAGTGCCCGACAGCACTTGGCTCAGATTCTTGATCATCTTGTCGCCGCGCCCATTTATGAAACGGCGCCCTGTTATGTGACCGATCAGCCTCATTTCCTGAACAGCGTGGTCATAGGTAAAACAAGCATGCCCCCCGGTGAACTGCTTCACGCCCTCCAAACAGCCGAACAACTCATGGGGCGCGCGCCAACGCTCCGTTACGGGCCGCGCCTCATCGATCTCGATATTATCTATTACGACAACGTGATCATGACGGAACGCAATCTGACGATTCCGCATCCGTTGCGGCTGGAGCGCCGTTTTGTCTTACAACCATTGGCCGATATTGCTCCGGAACTGATTGACCCGGTGACGCAGCAAACGATACGCACGCAACTCGCGCAGCTTCCTTCCGACCCAACGATCATCCGCCATGCTTCAATCTGGTAGCGCACATCTGACCGCCGAACGGATCAATGCCGCCCCCAAGGCTCTGGTCATGGGTATCGTGAACGTCACGCCGGATTCATTTTCCGGAGACGGCATTGCCGCCGAAGCCGCGCTGGCGCAAGCCTTACAGATGGTCGCCGACGGCGCGGATATGATCGATATCGGCGGCGAGAGTACACGCCCGGGGTATATTCCGGTTGCTGCCGACGAAGAGATACGCCGTGTTGTGCCGGTGATTGCCTCCCTGCGCGCCACCAGCACGATCCCGATCTCTATCGACACAACCAAAGCAACCGTTGCTGCCGCCGCATTGCGTGCGGGGGCAACGCTTGTCAACGATGTCACCGCTTTACAAGGCGATCCGGCCATGGCGTCATTGATCGCCGCAAGCAATGCGTCTGTGATCCTGATGCATAATCGCAGCGCCGTACAACAGGTGATCCCTATCCCACAGGGCGGCGCGTCATACATCGCGCCAGATTATCGGGATTTCATGGCCGAAGTCTGCCAGGATTTACGCACAATCACCGCCACAGCTTTGGCCGCCGGCATTGCCGCCGACCACATTATCCTTGATCCCGGCATCGGTTTCGGCAAAAGCGCGGCACAGAATATTGCGTTGATCCGGCATTGCGACCGAATCGCCACGCTGGGCTATCCGGTTCTGCTCGGCCCATCGCGCAAATCTTTCATCGGTCAGACCCTGAATTTGCCGGTCGCAGAACGCGACGAGGCAACATGCGCTGCCTGCATCATCGGTTGGCAACATGGCGCAAAAATTTCCCGCGTCCACAATGTCCGCGCCGCGCGTCGTGCCCTGGATATGGCCGTGGCGATTTCTGCCGCGCCCTGATGCGGGTTGTATTTTGCCATTTTTTGAATCGCGTCTCTGGCGTTGTCCGAACCAATTCAACATATCCAGAAAATTTTACGATCTAAACAATCAGTTCAGGACAATGATCGGCTCGGGACAATGAATGGTGCGCCCGACATGATTTGAACATGTGACCCCCGGTTTAGGAAACCGATGCTCTATCCAGCTGAGCTACGGGCGCGCACCAATGAAATCATACACTTAGAGCCATATTACGGGAAGCAAAATCTGCTCTGCTCCCTAAACTGCTCCCTAAATCATTCTACGTCTCAGAGTGTATCAGAAATTGTCCCGTAGGCTCCCAGACACTTAGGATTATGTCGTGACTTTTCTTCTCACCACACTTTCCTTAGTTTTAGCAACGTCGAAATGACTGTTACTGTGGGGTAGGCTTCGGATTAGAGTTGGATTTCCGGGCTATGCGAAAAGCACTGTCGAGCTTTGAAGCTGCATCGTCTTGCATTGTATCGGTGACGTGGGAATACAAATCCAAAGTCGTGGTGATGCTGCTATGTCCAAGTCGCTCTTGAGCAATCTTTGGATGAATGCCAGCTGCCAGCAATTGTGTTGCGTGAGAATGCCGTAGATCGTGAAAACGTACCCTCGGCAAATTGGTTAGTTTCCGAATTGCTTTTCCGAATTGATGAGTAACGGTTGTCGGCCATTGTGGTTTACCATCTTGTCCAGTGCAGACAAGCGTATCTTGGGTTATACCTTCACCAAGCTCTTCTAACTGCTTACATTGATGTTGTTGCCATAGTGAAAGTTCCTCAATGGCATAGTCAGGTAAAATGACGGCACGAGTCCTTTCTGTTTTTGGGGCTTTGAAACGAACCCCCTGCTTGGTCTGTTCAAGACTTTCAACAATACGAACGGTTTTGTTCTTGAGATCAACGTTCTTCCAGCGCAACGCTAGAATTTCACCGCGTCTCATGCCCGTCGCAAGTGCTAACATTACTGGCAAATAGACAGCCTTGCCTTGCAACGCCGCAAGCAAGACAGCTGATTGCTCAACAGTTAGCGTAGTAATTGTTGTCCGCTTTACACGCGGTGCTTTAATAGCTTCCGCAGGATTACGGCCAATGAGCTGCAACTGTGCTGCTTGCTTGAGTGCAGATTTGAAAACGCGGTGAATATGAAGCCGTGTTCGTGGCGACAACCCGCCTTCCTTGTTATCTCTCCGCCCCGCAACCTCCCACTTATTGTAGGCGTTCTGGATATCCATAGGCGTAAGTTTTGCTAAAGGAATGCCCCCAAAGGCTGGAATGAGAAAGCTATTTACCACTTGATCATATCGTTCGTGCGTTTTCAGGCTGACTTGCGACCGCATGGACTCTAACCATTTGGTCAGAAATTGGCTTAAAGTTATGCGTGTTGGCTCAACATACTGATTATCGTCTATGCTTTTTAGTACCCGTCGTAATTCGCGCTCAGCGTCTTTGCGTGTGCCTTTAATGGTAAGACTAATACGTTTCCGTTTGCCCGTGAGCTGGTCTAATCCCAAATCATAGCGAATTTGATAGCGTCCATCAGAACGCAAAGAAATTGTTCCCGTTCGACGAGCCATAATTGCCTCCGTTGAAAATAAATTGGAAAATGTCTTTGAAATTTATTTTGTGGGCGGCTTAGCTTTCTTGACGCCCGTTGCCTTGTCGTAACTGCTCAAACCAACGCTCTGCCTCTACGCGGGCAATAAGGGTTGAGCGGCCACGCTTGATAATCCGCAGCCTGTCGGCAATGACTTCCCGGTAAAATGTCGCCTTGGAAACTGAATAACGCTGACAAAATTCACTCACATGAAAAGCTTCCTTTTCCATAATCGCCTCCTTCAAAATATCTGGAATAAAAAAGCCCCTTTCTTGCGAAAGGGGCTTTGTCTGGTTAGTCGGTGTAATCTTCACCGAATTCCTCACCATCACTGATGGCTTCCTCAAGGGCTTCCTGCGGTGTCAGTCCGGCCTCGTAATCAGCAAACCAACAGAGCAACGCAGTGACGTGAACAATGGGCTCATCGGCAAAGCCTATGTTGACTGCTTCGGCATTCAACTCCGTCAACCATTCGGCAAAGCTGATGGTTTCAAGATCAATAATAAGGTCGATGCTGTCACCGTTGTCGTTTTCATAATTGCTCATATGGCTAACTCCCCTTGCTGTGGTTGATTGTGAGTGCTGACCAGCCCGTGCTGGATCAGGGCTGGCATTTCCCGGTCGTAGAGTTTGGCTAATCCACGCGGCAGACCGAGGTAGGTGTCGTTGATGTTGTGGCTCGGCCATTCCTGACTGCGCCGCCAGATGGACTGGTCAGGCTTTTGCCATTCGTAGCGGGTGCATTTTCCTCGCCCATGCCGCTCAATCAGCAAACGCCATTGGTGATGGCCGATTTGCATCGGTTCACTGACATGCAGGGTTTTGTAATCAACCAGTCCGGCGACTTCGGCTTTGGCATCCGGCGCAATGCTTGGTGGCTGCAAGCCTTTCAGGTATTCAACCGCCCGTGTGGCATGAGCTGCCGCACTGAAAATGAACTTCCTGTCGTTCTTGAGGATTTTTAGCCAATTGCCAATATAGGCGGCGTGGTCTTCCCGTGTCTCCGGCGTGATGCCCAGATCGGCACAAAGAAAGGCTGAGCCGATTTCGGCAACCAATTCTTCTTTGGCATAGCCTTCGTCGCCCCACTTCACGCGGCCAAAATCGCGGTTCAGGCGTTTTTCGTGCTTTGTCCAATGCGTCGCTTCATGCGCCAGTGTGGCGTAGTAGCTTTCACTGTCCTTGAATGCGTCGATATTAGGCAGATGGATTTGATCCAGCATTTCGGAGTAAAAAGCACCATCGCCGCCGTGTCTGATTTCTGCTTTCGTATTGCGGATGAAATACTCAACCCGCTCCAGTCTCCCGACTGTGGTCTGGATGGGCGGTTTCGCCGGTAGGGCAAACTTCTCCGGCAAGCCTTCAATCTGCTGGACATTGAAGACGTGGTAGCCGCGCAGGAACGGGATTTGCCGTTCAACATCAGCGCCGGTTGTTTCGTCCGTCTCGGTCTTGGTCAGTTTGTTGGCATAGACCACAAAGGCGGCTTTCTCGCCTTTCTTGACCTTGCCGCCATACTCTTCAGCCTGTTTGAATGTCATCCATGTCGGGTTACAGAAGCCTTTGGTCGCGGCTTCGTCCCACAGGAGCAGGATATTCACCCCGTTATATGGTTCCCCTGTATGGCGTAATGGGCGGGTAATGTGGTCAATGCCATCGCCGCCATTCCAAGGCTTTTGCCACGGCAAGACTCCGTGTTCTAAGTCGGCAATGATCTTCTGGGTAACGCGGTCGAAGACGCTGAGTTTTTGGTCACTACTCATATAAATACCTCCGAGAAATAGAAACCCCGCAAGGCAAGCCTTGCGGGGCGTGGTTGGTAATGAATGGTTGGTCTGATTACAGAGTATTGTGCTGCTGCCCGTCATTCCGGCGTGACGGTTGCGTGGCAACTTCCGGCTTGAGACCCTGAGCCTCTGGCCGATTCCAGATCAGATTAAAGACGCCGGGATTACCCTTGTCCTGAAACAGAGCGGCATTGACCGGCTGCGGGAACATTGGAGAGTCGATGCTGACGGAATAATAGGTTTGCCCATCCTTCTGCTTGGCAAAGGCAAATCCGATTTCATAAACATCCTTGGCTGGATCAGCGATGAGGCGGTAATAGTCCTTACCGTTCCGGCTGCTTTGCGGCTCCCCCGCCACTGCCACAGTGACAAACCCCAGGCCGTGAACACGCCCTAGCAGTGAACCATCTTGATTTTGAACAAATGTGCCAATCTTCATATGCTTCTCCTTACTATGTTGAAGTGCCGCGCCGCCTCATGCGGCACGGCATTACCGGCCTTTGTGGTTGGCCTGTAATTGCTGGATTTGAAGGGTTTTCAGGTAACGCAGAGCAGCGTCTGCCGATGTCCAAAACACCGTGCTGCTGCCGCGTTGCCGGACGCGATAGATGCGAATGCGCCGGGATTTGAGAACAAAGCTGTCGGCACGAATGCAGGGCTGCTTCATGGGAATTCCTTTTCAAAATGTCGTGTTTGAAATGCTGGCTGCTTACGGTTCGAAATAATCCGCAGGCAGATAAATCCCGTAGGCGGCTAAAATATCGAGCCGTCCATTGGCAAATGCCCAAGCGATCAGTTCGGCCAAACCCATTTGCTGGCTACGGATCGGCCTTTTCTCCGAGTCAGGAATGTTTTGGCCTTTACCCCGTCGCTTGCGATACCAAAGCGGCAAAACAGGCATAGGCTGAAAGTTTGCCGGTATGGCTGGTGCAGACGGCAAAATCGGCAAGCGTAGTTTTGGTGGTTGCCAAGCTGTTGGCAGTCCTGATTTGGCCGGTCGCTTGGTTTTAGGCGTGGTATAACTTCTCTTAGCCTTCGTTCTCCTATGCGCTTTAACGAACACGGTTTTCGTCCGGCGCGGGGTTGGCCGCTTCAGGCCAAGCTCCTTTTCCATCTCCCGGCAGACTTGTTTGGACTTGTTCCAATGCTCACCCGGCCAAACCGGCTTGCCGGTGACAAGGCTCACGCGGTTCCAGA
>JBASFQ010000003.1:0-15889 GCA_049653105.1 Alphaproteobacteria bacterium | reverse complement strand
GATGGCGTCGGGAGAAATTTTGACGCGATCCCCCTGGCTGAAAAGGCGCATCTGACGCGCCATTAACATATGGCCATACCGCACATTCCAACCCTGGTTTTCCATGATTCAATATTCCTTATCACTATAATTTTCCTGGAAGGAATTTATCCGGCATTCGGTGGAGTGTAAAGCGGGGCGATTGTTTTATGCGTCCACCGACACGGAATTTCGCGTCATTACCTAATTCCGGCAGCGGTTTTAATGCGCGCCAGATTAACGCTTGCGATTGCGCGCGCTTTCTCTGCGCCCTGTTTGAGGATTGTTGTGAGCGCGTGCGTATCGTTCAGATAGGAGCTGAAGAGTTTTCTCGGTGCGGCCATGGCGGCATCAACAGCTTCGAAAAGGCGCTCTTTTGCCGCGCCGTACCCCATGCCGCCATTCAGGAAGTCTTGCCGTAGGGTGGCCGTCTGTTCGGGGGTGGCGAACTGGGCATACAGCTGGCAGATCGTCGAATTATCGGGGTCTTTGGATTCTTCGGGCTTTTTGGAATCGGTGACGATCCGCATAATTGTTTTGCGTAATGCGGCGGGCTCGTCGAACAACTGAATTGTGTTGCCGTAGCTTTTGCTCATTTTCCGGCCGTCGAGACCGGGGATCGCGGCGGCTTGCGGCTGTACGTAATGCGACGGCAGCTTGATAACGTCGCCGTAATAACGATTGAAATGTCCGGCAATGTCGCGGGCAAATTCGACATGCTGGATTTGATCTTTTCCCACCGGAACGATGTCGGTATTAAACAACAGGATGTCGGACGACATGAGGATCGGGTAAGTATAAAGCCCCATATTGATGCCAATATCGACATCTTCGACCCCTGATTCCTTGTTTCGATCAATCTCCGCCTTGTAGGCATGCGACCGGTTCATTAAACCTTTCGGCGTCACGGCGGCAAGAATAGTGGCGAGTTCAAAAATTTCCGGGATGTCCGATTGCCGGTAAAAAATCGTTTTGTCTGGGTCAAGTCCAAGCGCCAGGAATGTCGCGGCGATGACGTTGCTGTATTCGGCAAGTTGCTTGGCGTCGTGAATCTGGTTGAGCGCGTGATAGTCGGCAATGAACATAAAAGAATGAGCGGCTTTTTGCGCCATGGCGATCATTGGTTTGATCGCGCCGACATAATTTCCCAGATGGGGAATCCCGGTAGGCTTCACGCCGGTAAGTAATATTTTGTTATCCATAGGTTTCAGACTCCAGGCTTATTGCCGTCGGTGATGGGAATTTTTTGTCCGCGCCGCCGCGTGGGT
Organism: Alphaproteobacteria bacterium; assembly: GCA_049653105.1. Lineage (GTDB taxonomy): Bacteria > Pseudomonadota > Alphaproteobacteria > UBA9219 > RFNS01 > JBASFQ01. Next base: position 14,603 of record JBASFQ010000003.1, on the reverse strand, counting down.
TAGACGTCGGTGGGAGCGTTCGTTTTGGGGTCGCGCCGCATGAGCGCGGGCAGGTCACGCCATCGCCACGCACCCGTAAGTTGCACCAGCACGGCATAGCCGAGCAGGCTGAGGGTCATCAGCAGCGTCAGTCCGGTCAATTCGCTCACCCAATGATGCGCCATAAAGAAATCAGCCAATAAATGATCCAATCCCCCTATTAAACCAGCCATCAATCCGCCGCACAAGAGTAAACGCGGTATCCGGCGTTTGGCTTGCGCATCCAGCAGGACTTTGCCCTGTCGCCGCAGCATGAACAGCAGCAGGCCAGCGTTGACCCAGGTGGCGATGCTGCTGGCCAGCGCGATGCCGACATGTCCCAGCGGCTGGATGAGCAGCAAGGCGCCAATCATATTGGTCGCCAGGGCTGTAATCGCAATCCGCACGGGGGTGCGTGTGTCGTAGCGGGCGAAGAAACTGGCGGCAAAGACTTTGACCAGCAAGAAGGCCGGTACTCCGACGGCATAGGCCGTGAGCGCGGCTGCTGTGGCGATGGTTTCGTTGTGGCCGAACTGGCCATGTTCAAAGAGGGTTTGGATAATCGGTTGGGCGGCCAGCATCAAGCCGACGGTGGCGGGCAGGCCGATGGCCAGGACGAATTCCACCGCGCGGCTGAAATAATGGCGGATTTTATTTTCGTCACCTTCCTGCACGCATTGTGACAGGAGCGGCAGCAGGGCGGTGGCGACGGCAATGCCGATCACGCCCAGCGGCAACTGGTTCAGGCGGTCGGCATAGAACAGGTAGGAGATCGCGCCGGTCGGCAGTGTCGAAGCCAAAATGGTGGAGACCAGCAGATTGATTTGTGATGCGCCCGCGCCCAACGCACCGGGGCCGATTTGTTTAAACAGTTGCCTCACCCGTAGCGTCAGGCGCGGGCGGAGCAGGGGGATGGATACGTCGTGCTTGCGACAACTGACCATCAGCCAGAGGCACTGAACCACGCCGGCCAGTGTCACCGCCCAGGCCAGGGCAAAGCCGACATCCAGAGGCAGCGCTACGGTCGCCAGCAGCACGGCGATGAGGACAAGGTTGTATAAGATCGGTGCGGCTGCCGCGGGTTTGAACTGTTTGCGCGCGTTCAGGACGCTGCCTTGCAGCGCGGTGATCGAAATGAGCAGCAAATAGGGGAAGGTGATCTGGCTGAAACTCACGGCCAGATCGAATTTCTCCGGCTGGTCGGCGAAACCCGGAGCCAGAACATGCATCAGCCACGGCATCGCCACCATGACCATCGCGCTGAACGGCACGAGGATCGCCACCATGACCGCCAGGGCTTCGCCGGAGAAACTGCGCGCCGCCGTGTCGCCGCTCTGGTGTTTCTCGCGAGTATAAAGTGGGACAAAAGAGGCGTTGAATGCGCCTTCGGCAAACAGGCTGCGGAACAAATTGGGCAGACGTTGCGCCACGAAGAAAGCATCGGCGATCGGCCCCGCGCCCAGAATGGCGGCGGTGGCCGTGTCGCGGGCGAATCCCGCGATACGGCTGAGCATTGTCAGGCCGCTCACGGCAAAAAGGGCGCGGGCAAAGGACATTTTATCTATCGGTACCACATCATCGCGATCAATAGCGCATCATTGTCCAGACCTGATACAGGATGCAGCCCTGCAGACTCAGGCATAATGCCGGGGCGAAGGGGGATTGGTCGCCGCCGATGATCCGTTTCCAGATCAGGCCGCTGATCGCGCCCAAAAAACCCGCCGCGACCAGAAACCATGGCAAGACAGCCGGTTGCAGCCATAATCCCGCCGCAGCGAAGAATTTGACATCGCCCAGCCCCAGCATCTCCTTGCGCCGGATGGCGCTGTAACCATGCGCCAGAAACAGGCCGAGCAACAACAATGTTCCGCCAAGGATCATGCCCACCGTCAGTTCACCGCCGCCGCTCAGCAGCCATGCAAGCCCAAGCATGGCCAGCAGGAAGTTGAAACTGTCGGGGATAATGCCGAACAACAAATCTACAATCGCGATCGCCGGGAGCAAGCCGCAGGCGAGACACAACCAGAGTGTGGAGATATCAAACCCGTTAAGAAATCCTGCGGCGCTTCCCGTGAGCATGCCGCAGAGTTCGGCGACGGGCACAGCCCATTGCTTGTTTTGCAAACCGCAGGGGCAGAATAAGCTCCGCACACGGCGGCGTAACAACCAACCAAAAACCGGGATAATTTCATGAAAAAGATTCTTGCGCTGGCAGTACAGGCACTCTGGCCACAGGCTTTCGCCCGGCATGCGGTCGGCCAGCCGCAGTCCGACTTGCGTCGCCATGCTGGACGCAAACAGACCCAAAAGGCCTCCGAGCAGGGTGGAAAAAAAGAGCAGCACGGTTGTTAATCCAACTATTCCTACGCCGGCGTGTCCAAAAAGCGGGAACCGGTGTCTTGGTTAAGGCACAGAAAAAACCTGTTGGCAATCCTTGCGCGACCGCCTAGTATCGCTTTGTCCCCGTTGTCGAAGTTTGCGGTAAAAATGCTACGCTGCTTCGTCATCTGGTTGCATCATGTGTGCCGGGAATTGACAAACTTTACGACTCCGCCGCATGCTCTTGGACCGTGTGAACACAAACAGAGTGGGTTTTGACCTATGAGACAAGGTCCTAATGGCCGTCGCGGCCGCGGGCGTCCGCATCCCGGATCCAACAACGGGCAAACAGGTGGCAATCAAGGCGGATCGCAAGCCGGATCGCAGGGGGGGGGACAGCGTCGTTCCGCCGCGTCGCTGCGGAGTCAGAGTTTTGACAGTAATGGCCCGGATGTTCGCGTGCGCGGCAATGCCTGGCAGGTGCATGAGAAATATCAGACCCTGGCGCGCGATGCGACAGCGGCGGGCGACCGGGTAGCCGCCGAAAATTATTTGCAGCATGCGGAGCATTATTACCGGATTATCGAGGCAATCAACGAGGCAACCGCGGCCGAACAGCAGCAGAATCGCGGCTATAATAATCAGCCGGGGTATTTTGTTCAGCCCCAGCCTCAGGTTGCGGGTGCTCCAGGTGATGGGCGGGCGATGGCTTTCGCGCCGACCGATGCGCAACCGGTTTCAATGGAACAGCCCGGCCTGGCGCCTGCGCCCGTGGTCAGCCAGCAGCCGACCAATCCCTTCTTTACCCCGGCCGAGGCCGAGGAAGCCGAAGAAGAGGCATTGCAGATTGCGCCAGCCGTTGCGGCAACCCGCTAGCGCCTGTTGCTGATCTTGTGTCCGGGCTGTAAATAGCGTTTCCTACGCTTCCAGTACGCAGGTATTTGGGCCATAAGAAATGAATTCTTGGCAGTTTGGCCCGAGGCGGACTATAGGCAGGTTATGCGCGATTTTCGTAAAATGCATGGGCTCGGCAATGATTTTGTCATCGTTGATCACAGAGCCGACGGGCTGATCCCCCATCCCACCGCCATCCGCCGGTTGACCGATCGGCGGCGCGGGGTGGGATGCGACCAACTGGTGGTGCTGTTGCCGCCGACCTTGCCGGGCGCAGAAATTTTCATACGCTTTTTTAATCCGGATGCTTCAGAGGCCGGCGCGTGCGGCAATGCCACGCGCTGCATCGCGCACATGCTGCTTGCGGAAACCGGGCAGAAGTGCGGGGTGGTACAAACCATCGCCGGGGTGTTGCCGGTTTGGCGCGACGGATTGCATAACGGCGTGTCTTATTATGCCGTCGATATGGGAAAGCCGGTATTCACCTGGGACAAGATTCCGCTTGTCGGGGTTCAGGACACGTTGCGGCTCGATCTGGACATCGGTCCATTGACGGCGCCGACGGCGGTCAATGTCGGCAATCCGCATGCGGTGTTTTTCGTCGATCAGGTCGCGGCCATCGATCTGGAAAAATGGGGGGCGCAGGTTGAACAGCATCCGTTGTTCCCGCAGCGCACGAACGTTGAAATCTGTCAGGTTATTTCGCGCACGAAATTGCGGATGCGCGTTTGGGAACGCGGCGCAGGCATCACCGAAGCCTGTGGCAGCGGCGCGTGCGCGACGCTGGTCGCGGCGGTCAGGCGCGGACTAACCGACCGCAAGGCCACAGTCGTTCTGGATGGCGGGGTGCTGGTGATTGAATGGCGCGTCGATGATCATGTCGTTCTGTCCGGGCCCGTTGCCACCAGCTTTACCGGCCAGCTGGCCGAAGATTTTTTCACCGTATCCTGAGATGACGCAAGCGCCGCAGACCATCAGTTTCGGATGCCGCCTCAACACCTATGAATCCGAGGTGATGCGCGCGCATGCGGCGCAGGCCGGTTTGAGCAATGCCGTGATCGTCAATACCTGCACCGTCACAGCAGAGGCAGAGCGGCAGGCGCGTCAGGAAATTCGCAGATTGCGCCGCGCGCAACCGGACGTGAAGATTATCGTCACCGGGTGCGCCGTGCAGGTGCATCCCGAGCGTTTCGCCGCTATGCCGGAAATCGATCATGTCATCGGGAACGATGTGAAACTTGATGCCGCAACGTTTCAGACGCTGGATCGCGCGCGGGTTCAGGTCAATGATATCCAGAGCCTGCGGAAGACGACGGCGCCTCCGGTGACCGGGTTTGAGCATGGGCCGCGCGGTTTCGTGCAGGTTCAGAATGGGTGCGACCATCGTTGCACCTTCTGCATCATTCCGTATGGACGTGGGCCGTCTTGCTCTGTGCCGATGGGGGCGGTGGTGGAACAAGTGCGGAGTCTCGTTGCCTCCGGCTATCATGAGATTGTGCTGACCGGCGTTGATATTACGTCCTATGGCGCTGATTTGCCGGGGCAGCCGCGCTTGGGGCAGATGGTGCGGCGGATGCTGGCGCTGGTTCCGGAACTGCGCCGTTTGCGGCTGTCGTCGCTTGACCCGGCGGAGATTGACGATGATTTGTGGCGCTTGATCGCCGAGGAAGCGCGGTTGATGCCGCATCTGCATCTGAGCATGCAGGCCGGGGACGATATGATCCTGAAGCGCATGAAGCGGCGTCATGTGCGGGGGCAGGCGTTGGAACTTTGCCGTCGTGCCCGCGCCTTGCGGCCGGATATTGTCTTTGGGGCGGATTTAATTGCCGGATTTCCGACCGAGGATGACGACATGTTCGTCAACACTTTGAACATCGTGGCGGAATGCGATTTGACCTGGCTGCATGTTTTTCCCTTTTCGCCGCGTGTCGGAACGCCCGCTGCGAAAATGCCGCAGGTTGACGGCGTGCTGCGGCGCGAACGTGCCGCGCAATTGCGCGCCGCAGGTGACGCGCAGGTCAGGCGGCATCTTGACGCGATGGTGGGGAAGCAGACGGAGATTCTGATCGAGCAGCCCGGAGTTGGACGCACGCCGCATTATGCCGAAATGCGCTTTACGGGCACAGCCACAACCGGCAGCGTGGTGATGGCAACTGTGACCGGCGTGCAGGACAACAAACTGACAGGAACAATTGGCGCATGAGCTGGTTCACGAAGAAAAAAGACGACGTCAAACCCGCGCCGGAACCGGCAGTGCCGGCGCTGGCCGAAGCTGTGGCCGTGGCTGAAGCGCCGCCGAAAGCCGGGTGGTTTGCGCGGATGACGGCGGGACTGCGTAAATCTTCGACGCAGCTTTCCGACGGTATTACCGGGATTTTCACGAAGCGCAAACTTGATGCTGCTGTGTTGGAGGAGTTGGAGGAGTTGTTGATAGCCGCCGATCTGGGGCCGAAGGTGGCGGCGCGGCTGGCGGCGGAATTTGGCAAGACCCGCTTTGGCAAGGATGTTGGCGACGATGAAGTGCGTCAGGCACTGGCGGAGCAGGTGACGCAGATACTGGCGCCCTATGCGCAGCCTTTGGTGATTGATGCCGCGCAGAAGCCCTTTGTCATTTTGATGATAGGCGTCAACGGCGTCGGCAAGACCACGACCATCGGCAAACTGGCGCAGCATTATGCGGGGCAGGGGTTGAAGGTCATGCTGGCGGCGGGCGATACGTTTCGCGCTGCCGCCGTCAGTCAGTTGCAGATATGGGGCGCGCGCACCGGCGCGGAGGTTGTGACCGCGCCGCAGAACAGCGACGCAGCCAGCCTTGCCTATACGGCGATGGATCGCGCCAAGGCCGCGCAAGCTGATTTGCTGCTGATCGATACGGCGGGGCGGTTGCATAACAAGAATGATTTGATGGAAGAACTGGCGAAAATTATCCGCGTTATCAAAAAGCGCGACCCGACGGCGCCGCATGCGACGTTGCTGGTGCTTGATGCGACGACAGGACAAAACGCGCTGGCGCAGGTCGATGTGTTTCAACGCATGGCTGCTCTTACCGGACTGATCGTCACCAAACTTGACGGATCGGCCAAGGGGGGCATGCTGGTGGCGCTGACGGAACAGGCAAAATTGCCCGTACATGCTATCGGTGTCGGCGAGAGCGCCGATGATCTGCGGCCTTTTGCCGCCGCAGATTATGCGCGGGCGTTGCTGGGGATTGCTGCGCCGTAAAATCTATCTAGGAAGCAGCATTTTCCATAATGAAGGGGCAACCCGAACGTCTGAACGTTCTGGTGCGACCTGTTCTGCGTGCTTTGGCAGGTTGAGAATGCCGACGCCGAAGGCCTCTGCCGCAATTACGGCATGACTGCGGGTAATGGCATTGGCTTCATACAGAGCAACAAGCGTGTCTTGCACTACCTTATGCGTAATGACGCTGCCTTTTGGCGCATAGGTTTCTTCCTTGTCGCCGCCTGCTTTTCCGATATAGAGCAGTCCTGTGCTGCGAAGTTTTTCCTGAACCTCCAGGCGTTGCTGAGGGGTGCCTTCAGAATTATAGGTCACCGTTATCTCCCCAGGGATAGGCTTTACGTCGTCTTCTGCATCCAACTTTGCCGGGGAAAGTGAAAGCACAAAAACAAGGGAGGGAAAACTTTGTTTAAAGGTATGAGTTCTACTGAGAAATAGATGTTTTTTTTGTGCGGCGACGCTTTCTGCGGTAAAATTCTCGATCACTTCCTTCTCCAATGTAAGACATCAACACTGCGGTATTATGCATCCGCGTATGAAACTATAAACCCGTTTTTTGAAGGGACGGATTTTGCCCAGGTGATGCCGGGTACGCTACGCCCCGGTTCTCGAAAACCGGCATTTTCGCCACGTACGCACACAATTGACGCCACGCCCTAGAGCTTACTTGCCGAACAGCATCTTTTCCAAAGATGGGGCAATCCGGAGTCCTGTGGGGCGTACGGGTTCAGCCGGGGTCTGCTGTTGCGACTGCTCAGGCGCGGGGATGCCAAATGTTTTTGTGGCAGAGACGCCATGATGCTGTGCGATTGCATTGACCTCTGCCAACGCGCCCAGAACGTCTTGGGTCAGCTTGTGCGTGATGACGCCGTTTTTCGGTGCAAAGGTGAACCAGTCGTCCATCGCATGGCCGCGCGGCGGCATGTCTAGCTTGTGCGCGATGTACTGGCGAACAGCTTCGCGTGCCTTGGTTTTGGTGGAGGGAATGAACCCTATCAGAAAATTACCGGGGAAAGGTTCAGGCGTTCCACGCTGCGGAACCATACTTGCCGGATGGATTTCAAGCCTGTCGAGAATGGTAAGATTGAGGTGGCTGGCAAAACTATGGATGCGATTGACGAATGGATGTTTTTTTTGCTCGGCAACACCGGCTTCGGTAAATTTCTCGGTCATTTATCTCTCCTTGGGGAAATGCGTCATTCGAGGGGATTGTAGTGGGGTATTTTGAAAGTAATAAATATATTCTTGGGGGGAGGCAATTTTGATGTCCCTTAAATTGGTAAATGTTATTTCGGACTGTGTCGGAAATCATCTCTCCAGCTTGTTCATGTTGCACTGTCGGGGGCTGGATTCCGGCCTTCGCCGGAATGACGCCTGGGGGCGATGGTAACCATTTGATGTATATTGATTTTATTGGGGTTGAAAGACGGGAAATCGTAAGACTCTGTTAAACAAAATCTTTGATGATGGCTTGATCACCATGTCCACTGTGCCTGTCAGCCACCAACCCGCATTTTTTCAGGATCCCGCGCAAGCTGTGGCGCGGGTGAAGGAGATTTACGCGGCCAATACCGCTTATCTGCGGGATAATTTTATGCGTTTTGCCACGGGACAGAGTGTCCCACGTCGGCAACTGATCGGTTATCCCTATGCGGCGGTCACGATTGATGAAATGCATCAGATTGACCGGCGTTTGGCCTATGGGTTCATTTCCGGGCGCGGGCGTTTTGCCATTACTCTGACGCGGCCGGAATTATTCACGCGTTACTATACCGAGCAGTTCCGTTTGCTGTTGAAGAACCATCAGGCGCCGATTGAGATTGGCGTCAGCACGACACCTATCCCGGTGCATTTTGCATTTCACGACGGCGTGCATGTCGAAGGCGATTTGATGCCGGAACGTATCGGGCGGCTGGGCGAGCATTTCTATCTGCCCAATCTTGCCGATATGGATGACGCGATTGCGAACGGCAGTTTTAGCCCCGGAGCGGACGGGGTCATGCCGCTGGGGCTGTTTTCCGGGCCACGCACGGATTATTCGTTGCACCGGCTGCGGCACTACAGCGGTACGGGCGCCGAGCATTTCCAGAATTTCGTGATTCTCACCAATTACCAGTTTTATGTGGATGAGTTCGTGCGTTTGGCGCAGGACATCATGCGGGCGACGGACGATCCGGAATTGCGCGCCTATCGCCGCCAATATCAATGCTTGATTGAACCGGGTGGTTATACCACGCCGAACAGCAATCTGGGCGGTGGGGCTCCGACCGGCATGCGGGCGGAGCGTTTGCCGCAAATGCCCGCCTATCATCTGGTCGCTGACAATGCGTGCGGCATCACCATTATCAATATCGGCGTTGGCCCGGCGAACGCCAAGACGATCACCGATCATCTGGCGGTCATCCGGCCGCATGCCTGGATCATGCTGGGACACTGCGCCGGGTTGCGTGAATCGCAGAGACTTGGCGATTACGTTCTGGCGCACGCCTATGTGCGCGATGATCATGTGCTGGACGCCGATTTGCCGGGCTGGGTTCCCGTGCCCGCACTCGCGGAGGTGCAGCAGGCATTGGCAACAGCCGTTGCCGATGTGACCGGCGCTCATGGCTATGATACCAAGACCGTCATGCGCACCGGGACGGTGGTGACGACAGATAACCGCAATTGGGAACTTTTGGGCTATCGCAATCTGGTCGAGCGTTTCAGCCAGAGCCGCGCCATCGCCCTGGATATGGAATCATCGGTCATTGCGGGCAACGGATTCCGGTTTCGCGTGCCCTATGGCACCTTGCTTTGCGTGTCCGACAAGCCGTTGCACGGCGAGATCAAACTGCCCGGCATGGCCAATAAATTTTACCGTCAGCAGGTGGATCAGCACTTGCTGATCGGCGTGCGCGCCATGGAAATTTTGCGCGCGCAGGGGCCGGAAAGTTTGCACAGCCGCAAACTACGCAGCTTTGTCGAAACAGCGTTTCAGTAAAAGCTGCGGACAAAGGCGTTGCCGATGCCCCACAGGGCAACGAGCAGCAGCGCAAAATCGGTCGTGATGCTCACCATGTATCCGGGGCCGCGCTTGCGTGGGTTGCGGTAATATCTGCGGGCATAGATGATGCGCCCGACCGGCCAGAACAGCCCCAAGGCCGCCGCCAGCCCGTCATTGACCGTCACCGCCGCCAGCCACAGCAAAGGCAGGAACAGCACCAGCTGCCCCAGCGTGTTCAACTGCACCTGCATATAGCGCATGAATTCTTCCGGCCCGTCCATGCGCGGCGCGGGGACGTCGAAGCGTTTCCGGGCGCGGTTGACGTTGACCATAATCAGAAAATAGACCAGCAGTGCCAGGATGGTGATGAAGCCCGACAGGGGATAGGGGAAGAGGGACATGGTGGTTCTCCGATCTGGGGCGTTGGGCGATCATGGGCTGTTGATCAAACCGCATTGGTCTTGGTGCGTAATATAATATAAGGTATGCTGTCAGGTGAGGCAATCAGGCGTCTTCGTAGTTCAGACGTCTTCATTGTGGGGGATAATATGCGCGTTCAGGCCATGAAGATTGATGCCCGGCAGCAGGCTTTGACCGAGTTGCCCGCCTGGCGGGTTCTACCCGACCGCGACGCAATCGCCCGGACATTCCAGTTTACGGATTTCGTGGCGGCGTGGCGCTTTATGTCCGCCGTGGCTCTGATCGCAGAGCGTATGGATCATCACCCGGAATGGAAGAATGTTTATAACCGGGTTGAGGTCGTTCTGACCACGCATGATGCGGGTGGCGTGACCGCGCGCGATGTGGAACTGGCCAAGGCGATGGATCTTTTAGCCAATTAAGCTGAATAAGCTGTCCGCGCTGTGGGGGAAACCTGCGGCGGCGCTTTGATAACGTCCGGCGGCTGTGGCCGTGCCTTTGTTCTTTGCCGCCGCGCTTTGTTCCGCTTGTTCTTCCTGGTCGCGCAGCAGGTAATTGACCACAGGATCAGCCAGCGGCTGACGTCCCGAAGCAAAAGCGGTGCGTGGTATATAAAAGGACAGGTTGGCGGCCTGCGCGACACTGAGCGGGCCATAGCTGACGACGAGAAAATTTTCGGCTTGCTGACTGCGCCCAGCGACGGCCAACGCGCTATCCGTGGCAGACGCGCCCTTCGGTTGCTGCGTCGATGGCGCGGATGCGCCATGCGCTGTGACGACGTCATGCCGCCCCGGAAGTGGCAGCACCCGCAAGTTGGAACTTTTGTCGATCGCGTTCGCGTGATTCATTGAGCGTTGCGCTGAAACCGGAGAATAATTGCGACCGCAGAACAAGCCTGTTGTTGCCTGTGCTGCACCCCCTATAATTTTCATAAAATTGTATCTATTCAGTAAAGGCGCGGCGGCTTATCATTCGAAGGTCGGTAAGATTCTGGCAAGGTTGTTGAACGGTTGCTTAACGCCGGTTGAGGCGGTATCAACATGCATCGGCATATCTCTTTGATTTGACAGGAGGATCATATGCGCCGCCATTTTCTGGCGTTTTTGGCACTGACCGTCCTTTGGGGCGGTGGCGGCGCGGTTTCGGCGGCTGAATTGCCGCGCGCGGTGGAATCGCCATTGGCCGGGATCACTTTTGACGATCCGCCGATTGCCTTGCCGGGGGCGAAGAATTTTCAGGTTGCGCTCCAGACTGCGGCACAAGAGTTGGGGTTGAGTTGCCGAACTATTGAATCTTACGGATGGCGGATGCAGCAATCCGAGCAAGCGCGGGTTGAGACGATTTTTTCCGCCACGGTGAGGCGGCTGCGGGCTTTGGGGTATCAGGTCGAGGCGCGGCACATGGATTCGGTTGCGCCGGATGTTACGGTCTTTACGGCGTATCGCCCCGATAAGGAACTTCTGGCGATGTGGTCGGCGGGAGAACTGGGGCTTGTGTTGCTGATGTGCGATGCGCCGCCAAATCCGGCGCACGGATCGCATGTCGGTTTTATGGCGCCGAAGCAGAAAGCTGGCGGAGGTCGGAACTCACCTATGGCTTCCACCAGGACGTCCGGAAATTTCACGCCGCTTGGCGTATGGCAGGGCACCTTCACCTGCGCGCGCGGGATCAGCGGCGGTACATTGAAAATCACCTCGGTTGTGGGCAGGCGCGCCGAAGGCGTGTTCCAGTTTTATCCGACGCGGGGAAGTATCGACATTCCCAGCGGCGGTTATATTGTTTCCGGATCCTATGATCCTCAGAGTCATCGTGTGCAGTTGAAGCCGGGTAACTGGATCAAGCGCCCCAGAGATTTTGAGGCGGCGCCGATTTCCGGCAATTTTGATCCGGCGCAGGGTCGATTCAGCGGCGTGTTCATCGATGTGGCGGGCTGCACCAGTTTTGAAGGGCGGCGCAGCAGCAAAATGCCATCGGAGGTCAGGAAGACGTCCTCTGTTAAGACGTCCCCCGTGAAAGCAGCAAAGCCGCGTAAGGAAGACACTGCCGCTCCGGTTGCCGCATCACAACAGGACAAAGCGGCGCCTGAGGTCAAGGGAACGACGCCGGAACCTTTGCCGCCCGTGAATCCTGAACCGCCAGCCGACGTGGCGCCGACTGTGACGGCTCCTGCCAGTGCGCCAAAAGTTGAGGCGATCGTTCCTCCCGTGCGCGCGAATGCCCTGGCGCCGCCGGAGTCGCTTGATGCACCACCGCCTCTGTTGGAAAAGCCGAGGACGGCCAGTCCGCCGGTTCCGATGATCGATGCCCCGCCGATGCCTGCGCCGCCGGAGCATCTTCCTGATCCGCCTGTGCAAAAATAGGGATGTGATGGCGGTGGCGGTTTCTTTGCGGGCGCGTGACTTGGTTCTCGCCACGCATAATCGGGGTAAGTTGTTGGAATTTGCGCGTTTGCTGGCGCCGCTGGGGGCGCGGATCAGCAGCGCCGCCGATCTTGGGTTACCCGAACCGGAAGAAACCGGAACCAGTTTTGAAGCCAATGCCGAACTTAAGGCCCGGGCAACGATGGCGGCGTGCGGCAAGGTCGCGCTGGCCGACGATTCCGGGCTGGCGGTTGATGCACTGGGCGGTGACCCCGGAGTTTACTCCGCGCGTTGGGCCGGGCCGGAGCGTGATTTTTCCATGGCTATGCAGCGTATTGAGACCGCCTTGCAGAGCGCGGACAATCGACGCGCCAGCTTTGTCACGGTGCTGGCGTTATGCTGGCCGGAGGGCGGCGTTGAATTTTTTCGAGGCACGATTGCCGGTACATTGATCTGGCCGCCGCGCGGCGCGGCAGGGTTCGGCTATGATCCTATGTTCGTACCTGACGGCCAGACGCTGACCTTTGGCGCAATGACGCCGGAACAGAAAGCGGCGATTTCGCATCGCGCTTTGGCCTGTGCGGAACTGGTGCGTCGTTATGGGTGAGGGGAAGCCCTATGGGATGCTGCGTCAGGTGCTGGTGGCGGCGCTTATTATCCTGATCGCTTTGCCCGCAGGCTTCGTGGTGGCGCTTGTGATGCTTCCGTTTTGGGGGTGGTTTGAAGCGGCAACCGGGATCGAAGCCATCGGACACTCGGGCCCTGCGGAATGGGTCTTTTTCACGATGTGGGGTTTATGCGCGGTGGTGGGGCTGATTTTCCACGGGCGCGGCCTGCGACGGCGATAGAATTTACGACACAGCCTTGGTGCTTGACTTCTTGTCGCCGTGCTCATGTTTGCGGATAAAGTCGCGTATGACGGGCAGGATCAGCTCGCGGTATTTGCGGCCGTTGAAAATACCGTAATGGCCGACGCCTTTTTGCAGTAGATGCTGTTTCTTGTCGGGTTTGAGACCGGAGCAAAGCGCGTGCGCTGCTTCGGTTTGTCCGGGCGCAGAAATGTCGTCCAGCTCGCCCTCGACAGTCAATAGGGCGGTTTGAGTGATGGCGCTCGGCGTGACCGGCGTGTCGCGCCAGACATAGGCGTTTTTCGGCAGCAGATGTTGCTGGAACACGCGTTCAACGGTTTGCAGATAGAATTCCGCCGTCACATCCATGACCGAGAGATATTCGTCATAGAAATTACGATGCGTTTCTGCTGAATCGCCGTCGCCGCGCACGAGATGGCGGAACAGTTTCATATGCTCGCCGACATGCCGGTCGAGATTCATCGACATAAAGCCGCTGAGCTGCACGAAACCCGGATAAACTTCGCGCAGGCCGCCGGGATAATACATCGGCACAGTTGCGATGACGGAATTTTTGAACCATGAGAGCGGCCGTTTTTCCGCCAGTTCGGTCACTTGCGTTTTGGCGATGCGGGTATCGATGGGGCCGCCCATCAACGTCATGCTGCGCGGTTGCGCCGGGTCTTTCTGCTGCGCCAGCAGTGATGCGGCAACCAGCACCGGCACGGCGGGCTGGCACACCGCCAGCAGGTGCACGTCCGGCCCGAGGAGGCGGACGAAATCCATGACATAGGCAATATAGTCGTCGAGGTTGAATTGTCCCTTTGATACCGGAACCTGGCGGGCGTCGATCCAGTCGGTGACGAAAACATCGTGGTCGGGCAGCAAAGCCTCGATCGTGCCGCGCAACAGTGTCGCATGATGGCCGGACATTGGCGCGACAATCAACAGGCGCGGGTCTTTATGCGGCGTCAGGCGTTGGAAATGCAGCAGGCGGCAGAAGGGTTTGGTCTTGACCACTTCCTCGATCACATCGACGGCGCGGCCATCAATGGTGGTGCTGTGCAGACCGAAATCAGGCTTGCCGAAGCGTCGGGTCGTGCGTTCGATCAGTTCCGCACCCGCCGCGACGGCGCGGCCAAAGCCGGTATAGGATGCCGGCAGAAACGGGTTCTGAAACACCATGCGCGCCGTCTCGGCGGCCATGCGGACAGGCGCCATGAGCGCGTGGTTCATATCGTAGAACTGGTACAAATTAAACATTAGCGCGACCCGATCTGTGATGTGTGCGATGCAGCATTACCGAAAACTATAATAATCCCAATCGGGTATCATGATAACATAAAGGCGTAAATAATGGTTAATATTCGGTGGTGTCTCAATTTGAAAGGGATTTACTATTATTTGGCGTCATACCGGCGCAAGCCGGTATCCAACACCCGAAAGCGCAATGAGAACAAGCAACAGGAGGTGGATTCCGGCTTGCGCCGGAATGACGCTTATCTTTTTTGGTTAACCCCA
>JBASFQ010000002.1:0-117431 GCA_049653105.1 Alphaproteobacteria bacterium | reverse complement strand
CCTTGAACCAGTCCGGCCCGACCGCCACGACGGTCAAGCACGCGCCGTTACAAGCAACCGACGCCCCCACGGCCATTTCCGCCACCGGCAACCGCGTCCCGATGGTCAACCCCAAATCGGCCCCCGGCGCAACTTCAAGCACCTTGCCCAGATCGGTGATAATTCCGGTAAACATTCCCCAAACTTCTCTTCGATAAAATTTTGAACAAGCCCAACATTTATTAAAAAATCGTCATACCAGCGAAGGCTGGTATCCAGGCCTTTACGCGCGGCAGCGCGGAAAACTCCAATCGCATCACGCCTTCTCGATCTTCAACGTATCGACAAACTCGTTGAAATCGCCCGGCGACCGAAAATCGCGGTACACCGAGGCATAACGCACATAAGCCACATGATCGAGCGCCAGCAGCGTCTCCATTACGAACGCGCCAATCTTCTTGGTCGCAACCTCGTTGTCACCGAGAGATTCCAACTGCCGCACCACGCTGTTGACCACGCGATCCAACCGTTCCTCGTCGACCGGCCGCTTCCGCAGCGCGATCTTCATCGACCGGATCAGCTTCTCGCGCTCGAACGGCTCTTTTTCGCCGTTGCTTTTGACGACGACAAGCTCGCGCAATTGCACCCGTTCGAAAGTCGTAAAACGCGCCCCGCAATTGCCGCAGAAACGCCGCCGCCGAATGGCCGAGCCATCGTCGGTCGGTCGACTGTCCTTAACCTGAGTATCCTCGAAACCGCAGAAAGGGCAATGCATGACGCCTTACATGTCCTGATAAATCGGATAAGCCCGGCACATCGCCCGCACTTCGGCCAGAACTTTTTTCTCCACCGCGCCGTTATCGGTCGGATTGGCCGCCAGCCCATCAAGCACCTCGGCGATCATCGTGCCGATGGCGGTGAATTCCTCCGTGCCGAACCCGCGCGCGGTTCCCGCCGGACTGCCGACGCGAATGCCCGACGACGTCGCCGGAGGCAACGGATCGAACGGAATACCGTTCTTGTTGCAGGTCATCCCGGCATGCTCCAGCGACGTCGTGCTGACCTTGCCGTTGAGATTTTTGCGCCGCAGATCGACGAGCAGCAAATGGCTGTCGGTCCCACCGGACACCAGATCGAACCCACCCTTGACCAAGGCCGCGCCCATCGCCTGCGCGTTGGCCACGACATTCTTGGCATATTCCTTAAAGGCGGGCTGCAACACCTCGCCCAGCATAACGGCCTTGGCGGCAATGACATGCATCAAAGGCCCACCCTGCAAGCCGGGGAACACGGCGGAATTGATTTTTTTGCCCAGCTCCGGATCGGTCGACAACACCATGCCGCCACGCGGCCCGCGCAAGGTTTTATGCGTCGTCGTAGTGACGACATGCGCATACATCAACGGATTTGGATAAACCCCGCCCGCGACCAGCCCGGCGAAATGCGCCATATCGACCATGAACAGCGCCCCAACTTCATCGGCGATCTGACGGAACGCCGCGAAGTCGATCACACGCGGATAGGCAGACCCGCCCGCGATGATAAGCTTTGGTTTGTGTTCACGCGCCAGCCTGGCAACTTCTTCCATGTCGATACGATGATCGTCCGGGCGCACGCCGTATTGCACCGCCTTGAACCATTTTCCCGACTGGGTAACCGAAGCCCCGTGCGTCAAATGCCCGCCTGCCGCCAGCGACATGCCCATAATGGTGTCGCCCGGCTGCAACGCGGCCATAAACACGGCCTGATTGGCCTGCGCGCCCGAATGCGGCTGCACATTGGCATAACTGCACCCGAAAATCTTGCACGCCCGGTCAATGGCGAGTTTCTCGGCAATATCGACTTGTTCGCAACCGTTATAGTAACGCTTGCCGGGATAACCTTCGGCATATTTGTTGGTCAGCACCGACCCTTGCGCTTCCAGCACGGCGCGCGACACGATGTTTTCCGAAGCGATCAGTTCGATCTGATCCTGCTGCCGCGCCAATTCACCGCGGACGGCGGCATAGATTTCCGGATCGGCTTCAGACAAAGACAACTTAAAGATACTATCCATTCCGGGAAACTCCTGCATACGGGCAAAACGAACAGTTGTGCTGCTGGCGGTCATACCTGGCTCCTTTTTGGGGTCATGGGGCATCATAGCCTGCCTCTCTCACGATGTCATATCGCGCAATTTTGTCACGCGCGCTGCATGTCGGCCACCTTCAAAAGCGGTGTCCAGAAAAATGTTCAGGCAGTCCTTGGCGACTTCCGTCCCCACGACCCTGCCCCCCAGCGCCAGAATGTTGGCGTCATTATGCTGCCGCGCCAACCGTGCCGTCGTTGCATCATGGCACAAGGCGCAACGCAGCTCCGGAAACCGGTTGGCAGCGATTGAAATTCCGATTCCCGTGCCGCAAAGCAAAACCCCATAATCGGGCTTCTGCTCCCGGAACAACACCGCCATCTTGGCGGCATAATCCGGATAATCCACAGAGACCTCGGCGCTCCCGGTTCCCAGATCCAGCACCTTGTGTCCCTGCGCGCGCAGAAACTCGGCCAAAACCTGCTTTAAAGCAAATCCGCCATGATCGGAAGCTATGGCAACTGTCTTTGACATATCCACCCGCCTGTGAAGCCGAACACATAGCGGATATCACGCCCAAAGGCCAGTCGGCAGCAAGAATATAGTGAAGCCCAGATAGAAATTTATCAGAACCCGTCATCCCCGTGCAGGCGGGGATCCAGTCCCGCGCCGTGGACACGGCGCAAAAAGGAGCGCTCCCGGAATCTCGTTTACTTCCCCCACAAAACCATCAACACCTCAGAAAGTTTCGACCCAACACAAAAACTCCACATAATACCGAATCCTTGTGAACACCGGGGAATACACTCAAAAAAAACTGCGTCATACCGGCGCAAGCCGGCATCCATCTCCCGCCATCAGATTTACATGCCCTGGCGTCATTCCGCGCAGGCAGAGCTCCGGATCACGCGCGTCCGGGAGCGCACAAAAAGGCTCCCCCATGCCTAATTAAAACGTCAAAAACACGCGTTACCTTGCCTTGGCGCGGTCAACCGAATTGATCATGCTGTTGGCGCGCAACGCGGCAATAATCATGGTCAGGTGCCTGACATCGCGCACTTCGATATCGATCAGCATGTCAAAGAAGTCGACGGAACGGTTCACAAACTTGAAATTAATGATGTTCCCGCCCGCCTTGCCGATGATCGTCGTGACCGTGCCCAGACTGTTGGGCTGATTCAGCAGCACGACGACCAGCCGTCCGACCATCTTGGCCTCTTTACCGTGGCCGTCATCCCACGCCACATCAATCCAGCGTTCGGGCATTTGAGCAAAACTCTCCAAAGTCTCGCAGTCGGAAGTATGAATCGTAACGCCCTTCCCCGTCGTCACGATCCCGACAATTGGATCGCCCGGTATCGGGTGGCAGCAACGCGCATAATGCACCGCCATGCCGGGGATCAATCCCCGCAGCGTCAAAGGCTGATTGACCGCAGAAGCATCCTTGTGCCGCACTTTGGTGGTCAGCGCCGCCGCCAGCGCGGCGGTGCGTTCCTGGTGCTGCCGGCTCTTATGCTCCGGCACGGCGGTCGTGAACACGTCGCGCGGCGACAGCAGCGACGCGCCAACATTCGCATAAAGATCGTCCAAAGACTGCGCCTGGAGCTGCGCGTAAACTTGCTCCAGCGCCTTTTCGCTGAACACCACGCCTTCTTGCCGGAAGACGCGCTCAAGAATGTTGCGCCCCAGCACGATATATTCGGTGCGCTGCTGCGTCCGCACGAATTTCCGAATGCGGGCGCGCGCCTTGCCCGAAACGACGAAACGCTCCCACTGCGGCGAAGGCATCGAGCCTTTCTGCGTGACGATTTCCACCTGATCGCCGTTCTGCAACTGCGTCCGCAGCGGCACCATGCGGGCATTCACCTTCGCCCCGACACAGGTATCGCCTAAAGCGCTATGCACCGCATAAGCAAAATCCACCGGCGTCGCCCCGCGCGGCAAGGCGATCAGATCGCCTTTCGGTGAGAAGCAGAACACCTGATCCTGAAACAGCTCAAGCTTGGTGTGTTCCAGAAATTCTTCCGGCTTCTGCGCCTGCTCGACAATATCCAGCAACTCGCGCAGCCAGCGATAATGCTTGCTCTCCACCCGCTCGGCTTCGGATTTATAGGCCCAGTGCGCGGCAACGCCCAACTCGGCGACCTCATGCATATCTTGCGTACGAATTTGAATCTCGATCCGCTGCCGCTCCGGCCCGATGATCCCGGTATGCAAGCTGCGGTAATGATTGGGCTTCGGCGTCGAGATATAATCCTTGAACCGCCCCGGCACGACCGGATAACTGCTGTGAATCACGCCCAGCGCCTGATAGCACTGCGTCACCGACTCAACGACAATGCGGAACGCCATGATGTCGGACAATTGCTCGAAGGTCACGTTCTTGCGCTGCATTTTGCGCCAGATGGAATAAGGGCTTTTTTCGCGCCCCGAGACCGCAGCTTCAATGCCGTTCTGCTTCAACCCACTCTTCAACTCCGCGATCACTTTGCTGACGACGTCGCCGCCTTCACTGCGAAGATAGTTCAGCCGGGCGATAATGCTGTCGCGCGCATCGGGATTAAGCTCGGCGAAAGACAAGTCTTCCAACTCATCCTGCATCTTCTCGATACCGATCCGTTCCGCCAGCGGCGCATAGATCTCCATCGTCTCGCGCGCGATCCGCCGCCGTTTTTCGGGCTTCGGGATATGATGCAACGTCCGCATATTATGCAACCGGTCAGCCAGCTTGACCAGCAACACGCGAATATCCTCCGACATCGCCAGCACCAGCTTGCGGAAATTCTCCGCCTGCTTGGCCTGATCGTTCTGGAACTCGATGCGCGACAGTTTGGTGACGCCATCAACCAGCCGAGCAACTTCCGGCCCGAACTTCTTCAGGATATCCTCCGGCGACGCCAGCGTATCCTCGACCGTATCATGCAGCAGCGCCGTCGCAATCGTCGCCGTATCCATCTTCATGTCGGTCAGAATGCCGGCAACTTCCAGCGGATGGGAGAAATAGGGATCGCCCGATGCGCGCGTCTGTGACCCATGCGCCATCATGGCAAAAACATAGGCGCGGTTCAGCAAATCTTCGTTGACGCTGGGATCATAAGCCCGCACCCGCTCGACCAACTCATACTGCCGCATCATGCGGACGGGACGTTTGGGCTTGGCGGCAATAACCGGATCCGCCGCCGCAGCGGCTCCACCACCGCCGATGGCGTCATCCGGCGTCATGATGGATCCTTCCACCCCGGCGTGCCAGGCGTGGCGGAACCCGGCCGCGCCGCGCCCAGACTGCGCGCGCGTTGCGCCCTGATCTCTTGCACCAGGATACCGCGCGCATATTGCGTGGCCACCTTCCAGCGCGTCTCGAAAGGCCGGAAGCGATCAATATCGGTCGGATCAACCCGCAACGCATCGCCATTCTCGATTTCAATGCTCCGCGCCGAGGGACTATCCATCTGCAGTTGCTTACCGTTCAGATAAACCTGGCTGGCATGCACCGCATCCGCCGCCGTGATCCCGCCCTTGGGCTGGCGATGCATATTGATCAAGGCATCCATAAGGCTCGGCCCGATATTGGGCAGTTTCGTCCAGCGCCCCTGTTCATCAAAGCAAAAGACATTCTCCGCCCGCAGCGGCAACAACGACCGCCTGCCCTGCAAACGCGCCCCGATTTCGGCGCGAACCTGTTCGACGCGCGCCAGATAGGAATCGGAAAGTGTGGCGACATTACCACTCTTGCTCTTGCTGCCCGCTGCATAATCAATATGACTGACTCCGGGTTTAAGCTCCGCCTCCCAATGCATGCGCTCGGTGCGCACCTGAACCTCAAGCCTCATCCCCTGATGGGTAAAGGCGTTATGCAAACTTTGATAGGGCTTGGCTGTATTTGAAATATAATCATTATATTCACCGGGAATTGCTTTAAACCCGATTTTCTTGAACGCCCCCATGACCTTCAAACAGGCTCTGTGATCTTCTTCCGTGTTTTTTCCGTCTGGAATGACAACGCGCAGCGCCAGGATATCCCATACCTGATCCAGCGATTTATAGCCCTTATCCTGCTTCTTCCGGGCAACGCCATACAGACTTTTACGGCGCGCGCTGACCAGAACCTGCCCGGCATTGAGCGGCAGATATTGCATAAGCGCCCGTTTGACCTCGCGCGGCATATCGATGGTCAATTCTTTATGAACCTTGGGATCGGAATAAAGCCCCTTAAAACCGGGAAGGCGTTCAACCTGATCGGTCAATTCCTTGACAAGGAAAGGCGACCGCTTGGTCAACACCATATCCCGCATAGGATTGGACATCCGGGTCCACCCCAATGCGTCGGCCAGGGGAATATAGGCTTGCTCGATAAGTTGCAGCCGCGCTTCCTGTTCCGCCTGCGGCGCACGGTCAATCCGCTTCAATCCGCTTGCCGCATCGCCGATTTTGACAATCGAGACCTCCGGACGGAACGACAAAATCGCTTCGCGGAGATTGATGAAATCTTCAGCCGCCGCCCCTTTCTGCACGGCAAAATCGCGGGGCGAGATCGTAATCTTGGCGGCTTCGCGCGCGATAGCCAGCGCGACGTCAAGCGCCGCCGTGCGCTTGCGGTCAATTTCGACCAGCACCTCGACACCCCGTCGTGGGCCGTTCTTGTGAATTTGCTTCAGGCGGGCAAAAACTTTTTCCTTGGCCGCCCCGGGATTATTACAGAAGCGATGCAACAAGGTCGCCAGAACAGTCTCGGTCCGGGTTGGCGTGAGATCGAAATTATATGCCGCAACACTGATCGCGGCGGCAACCGGCGATTCAACCAGCTTTTCTTTCTGCGCCATCGCGCTAACGACCTGCGCCGTCGCATTAATCAGCTCGGTATCGACCCAATGTTTGCTGCCGGTGGTATCACGGTTGCGACACCGGGCGATGGTCTCCAGCAATTCAGGAATCAGCCCGGCCTCTTCCCGGCCACTGATCTCGGTAGCCGTAGCCGCAAAATCGAAAGGGCTGACCGCTCCGGGACTGCCGTCGCCCGCCCGTTTAGGAGGTAATATCTTTTGCGGCCGGCGCGCCATAACAAATATTCCCTGATTAATCCCCCTCCCGGATGCCCCGACATCGGACACATTGATAATTGATATCGGACATTCAGACGGGCAAGGGAGCTATGCCCTACAACTCAGTTCTTGTCGTCAACCTCGGCATCCTGGAATGTGCCTCCGGAACCCGCCGGTATATCGCCTGCGGCCACGGCTTCGCCTTCTTCGTCAAATTCGCCGAATTCTTCTGCGGCATCATCTTCTTCGTCTTTGTCGGTCACCCACTGCTGCTGCTCGCCGACCATCAACTCGACAACTTCTTCTTCGGGCTGATCGGGTTCGATACGACGCTGCAATCCCTTGACCAGAGCTTCCTGCAAGGCGGGCAGTTCCAACTTCTCGTCCGCAATTTCGCGCAAGGCGACCACCGGATTTTTATCCCGGTCACGTTCGACCTGCAACAAAGCGCCCGACGAAATCTCGCGCGCGCGATGCGCGGCCATCAACACAAGGTCAAAACGATTAGGAACTCGAACGATACAATCTTCAACGGTAACGCGCGCCATTATCTGCCTGCCTGGAAAAAAAGAAAAATCACACTCCTGACATCACGGACGCCGCGTCATAATAACCGCCGCCTCCACGCTGCCATGCATGAACGATTATAGTATCCAATATATTGCCCTAAAGTAAAGCATCATCATATTTTCAGGGGCTTAAACATTTTCTCCGCCCCCATACCGGCGGAATTTTTGTGCCACACTTGCCAGCCGATTACATAAATTTGGTACGTCGCCCTTGATTGTTGATTCAGGCTTAGTTAACGTCACTGCAATTGATTCGAGACGATTTTTTTCGGGTGCTTAAAGGTTGGTTTTTCGTTGCTTTAACGTGTTAACCCAAGGCTCTGGCCGTCTCATATGCTTCCTTAAGGTCCTCGGCGAAACTGAAAGGTTACAGAATGATTTTTTACAAAGAAGAGCGCATGGCCGTCTTCATCGATGGCGCGAATCTTTATGCCGCCGCGCGCGGCCTGGGGTTCGACATCGACTACCGGCGCCTGCTGGAGCTGTTCGCCAATAAGGGGCGGCTCGTACGCGCTTTTTACTATACGGCACTGGTGGAAAACGAAGAATACTCCCCCATCCGCCCGCTGGTCGACTGGCTTGATTATAACGGTTACTCCATGGTCACCAAACCGACCAAAGAGTTCACCGACGCCTTCGGTCGCCGCAAGATCAAGGGAAATATGGATATCGAACTCGCCATCGACGTGATGGAGATGTCCGACCGGGTCGAACATATCGTCATCTTCTCCGGCGACGGCGATTTCCGCCGCCTGGTCGAAGCCGTCCAACGCAAGGGCGTCCGCGTCAGCGTCGTCAGCACCATGCGGTCGCAACCGCCGATGGTCGCCGACGAACTGCGCCGCCAGGCCGACAATTTCATCGAACTGCAAGATCTCGCCGCGATGATTTCACGCAGCCGCGACAGCGCCCCGCAAGGTGGCCAGCCGCAGCAAATGCCGATGAAAGAAGTCGCGCAAAATCTGGCCACCGCGCAGCAGGAAATTCAACAGGAAGAAGTCGCCTGATCCTGACCGCTACGGAATAACAACAGCCGCGATCCCCATCGCGGCTGTTTTTTTATCCCCCTCCAAATTAGCCGGGAAGACGAGAAAACAAGCATCATGAAAAAACAGGCGTCATACCGGCGCAAGCCGGTATCCATCTCCCGCCGACATTCACAAACACAACATAAGGACGACACCCACGATCATCACTCCGGCGCAAGTTGGCGGACGGTGCAGTCCAACTGAGTCCAGACCGCGCCGCGTCCGTAGCAGAGCCTCACCTTCTACCCCCTGTCCCGCAATAACCTTGCCTTATCCCGCTGCCAGTCGCGCTGCTTGATCGCTTCGCGCTTATCGGCTCGGTTCTTCCCGCGTGCCAGCCCCAGATCAACCTTCGCCTTGCCGCGTGCGTTAAAAAATATCGCCAGCGGCACGATGGTCATGCCTTCCTTACGCACACCGCTGATCAATTTGGCAATCTCGCGCCGATGCAGCAGCAACAGCCGAGGACGTCGCGTCTCATGCTGCAAATGCGGCCCGGCCAGATTATATTCGGGAATATAAGCATTGTGCAGGAACAATTCGCCCCGATGCTCGCTGGCAAAGGATTCCTGAATGCTGGCCTGCCCCAAACGTAACACCTTGACCTCGGTGCCGGTCAGAACGATCCCGGCCTCAAAGCGCGTAATGATTTCATAATCATGCCAGGCACGCCGGTTCTGGGCGACGCTACGCTGCGCCGCCAAACGCTCTTTCTTGTCTTTACTATTCCCGCTCATAAAAAATCCGTGCCCGTAAAACCAGATAAAATCAACAAGACTTTCATGCTTAACCTAGCGCAGCGCCGGTTCCGGGCCGGGTCAGAGGGCATCCAATCAAGTTTCATGACCGGGATCCAGGGCATCCCGGCTTCAGTATGCCCCAACGATCCTGTGGGTGGGTTCCCTGCCGCGAAACTATTTTAACCAGTGGCTCCAGCAAGACCAGATGCTAGTGTACTCTCATGATGTAGGAAATTTGAACAAGGTGTTAACACATGCGCGATAAAAACTCCGACGCCGATGCCATCAGCACAAATATTGCGGCTGAACTGGAAAGAGTAAGACCGGTGCGCCTTTCCTTGACCAACGCTATGCGCACGGCTCTCATCACCCAACTTGCAGCCAAAGGTGAAATTGGAACAAAGGCTCTGATGACACAGGTCGCTGCCTATGAAAAGCAACATGGGTTGAACAGCACAGGCCTTACCGCTGGCATTATTGAATTTGCGATCATGGGAACGGTAAAAACCATCGCTATGACACATTGGAAGCGAATCAATCTGGTGTTGGAGCATATGCCGGATAAGGCCGTGGAGAAGCGCACCCCCATTACCGAAGAAATGCGCGCGGCACTGATCACCCAGCTAGATACCAAGGGCGGGATCAAAGGAATAGCGGTTATGCAGCATGTTTCCGCCTATGAGCGCATGCATGGGTTGGAAAACACCGGTGTCAGCGCTGCCATTGTTAACCTTGTTATCTCAGGAAAAGCAAAAACCATCGCGACAGCACATTGGGAACGAATCAATCTGGTGCTGAAACATGTGCCGGATATTGTGGTGACGCCGTACGGCGCAACGCGGCCGGAAGCGCCCACGAAAAAATCCCAAAAACTCAATGAAAAATACCTCATCGGCAGCTAATTCGTACGCTGAAGTCAAAACAGCGTAGACGCAAAAGGCGCTCACTTTTATTTGCTGTATCAATCCCCCCATTATGGGGTTCCACCAGCCAACACAAATGCTTTCGCCCTAGCAAAATATACTCTAAGCATAGACCTTCCGCCGATTTCCCGGAGTACCGATGCCGCGCAGCACCTTCTGGCTGACTCTCCTGACGACCCTGATATTCCTGGCCGCCGCGCCCGCCCGCGCCGAGCTGTCGCCGGAAGATCAGAAACATTACCGCCAGGCATTCCACGCCCTTGACGCCGGACGCACCGGCGCGGCCATTGCCGCCGCCAAACGCGCCGGCTCTCCCCTGCTCCGCAAGGTTATTCTGGCGGAAACCATCACCAGCCCCAATGATCCGTACAGCTTTGAACAGATCATCGATTTTATCGAAAAAAACCGCGTCTGGCCCGACCGCAAATCGCTGCTGCTCGCAGCGGAAGAAAAACTGACCGATGCCGTCCCCGCCACGGTACGCGCCAACTGGTTCACGGCGCACCAGCCGATCACGATGTTCGCCTTCGCCCACGCGGCAGCGGCATTAAACAGCACGGGAGAGACGGCCAGGGCGCTGAACATGATCCGCGAACGCTGGATCGATGGCGATTTCACCCGCGACGAATTACAATTTTTTACCGAACGTTATCTGCGTCAGATGCGCCCGGTTGACCATTGGGCGCGCACCGACCGCCTGCTCCGCGACAAAAAATTCGACGACGCCACGCGCATGCGCGATTTTCTGCCCGAGGGTCAACGCGCCCTGACCCGCGCCCGCATCGCGTTGGCACAGGATCAACGCAACGCCCCGGAATATGCGTCCGCAGTTCCCGAACCCTTGCGGCACGATGCTGGCCTTATTCTTGAAATGCTGCGCTGGGCACGGCGCCACGACCGCAATGCCGAGGCCGTCGCGCTGCTGCAAAACCAGCCCGCCACACCCGCCGACGCCGAATCCTGGTGGAACGAACGCCAGATCCAGGCGCGCCGCGCACTGGTTGACCGCGATATCCCCCGTGCTTACCAACTGGCACGCGACCACCGGCTGCAAGAAGGCCTGCCGATGACGCAGGCCGAATTTCTGGCCGGCTGGATCGCTCTACGGCTGCAACACAAACCGCAAATCGCGATTCAGCATTTCACCCAGATGTATGAGGCAAGCACCTATCCGATCAGCCGGGCGCGCGGCGCCTACTGGCTTGGCCGCGCTTATGACGCGCAGAACGACCCGGCGCAATCAGCTTCATGGTACGCCAAGGCAAAAGAATATCCCGCGACTTATTACGGCCAACTAGCGCTGGCGGAGGCGCAAACGCCGATGCTCAGCACCGCCGAGCCGACCATTTCCGATGCCGCCCGTCAAAAATTCCGCCAGCACGAGCTGATCCGCATCGCCCGCGCCCTGCGCCAGATCGGCGAACTCAAACGCTTCGGCCAGTTCATCCTCGCGCGCGCGGATCATGCCACCACGCGCGAAGAATTTATCCAGCTTGCCGAACTGGCGGGGCAAAGCGGACGGCCGGATATTGCCGTCAAAATCGCCAAACGCGCCACGCAGAACCGCCAGATCATTTCCGGCAGCGGCTTTCCGGTGCCGGACTATCCTCTGACAGGCACGCCGGATAAAGCCCTCGTCCTCGCGCTCATGCGTCAGGAAAGCACCTTCACGCCCGATATCGTCAGCCCGGCGGGCGCGCGCGGCCTGATGCAGCTGATGCCCACAACGGCGCGCGCCGTGGCACGGAAAGAAGGCGTCATCTTCCAGAACAAAAAACTCTCCGATCCCCGGTACAATATTCGCCTCGGCAGCGCCTATCTCGCGCATTTGCTGAAACAGTTCAACGGCTCTATCATCCTCGCCGTCGCCGCCTATAATGCGGGACCCTCGCGCGTGAAGGGCTGGATCGAGCAATATGGCGACCCCCGCCTGCGTGCCGACCCCATCGACTGGATCGAAATCATCCCGATTTATGAAACCCGCAATTATGTCCAGCGCGTGATCGAGGGCATGCAGATTTATCGCGCCCAGCTCAACAAAGGCCGCGCCAAACTCCGCATTCTCGACGATTTACGCGTCACCCAGGCCGATTAAATCAGAAATGCCTCTTCGCACGATCCCGATATAATCAACGCTCACACCTTGGTGAACATGCTGACAAACCGCTGCGATGCACCGGGCGATGGCACCAAAGGAAGCGGATCAGTCTCTCTTCGCAAAGTATCAAGCCTAGCGCGCACCTGCTGTTCATGGTCGGAACCGTCCGGAGCATGGGCAACAGCCACCTGCGCTGCCTCGATCTTCTGCGAAATTTCTGGCAACGCCTCAAGATGCTTCAGGATCATCCGCACCGCCTGCGCTTCAAGCGCAGACCCCGCAGAAGCATAACCCGCCGCATCCATAGCCGCCCGAACGATCCGCGTCGGAGTCGGCAATGCTTCGACCGCCTCCGTCCATACGGTCAGCGCCTGCCGTTTCAGGTCGGAATTGGGCGGCGCATGATGTGCCGCCAGCTTCGCCGCATCGACCCGCGGCGCGGCCTCCGGCAACGCATCAAGGTGTCCCAGGATCGTCCCCACTGCCAATTTCCGGACACCCGTATCAGGCGGGAGAAAATCACACGCACCTTTTGCCAAATCCACGACCAGCGCGCGATGCGGCGGGCTTTCAGCCAAATGGTTGACCGCAACCAAAAGTGGTTCGACTAAATACCTGTTATCCGAAACCTGCTTGGCAAGCCTTGCCGCAGCCTTCGCCAAGGTGGCATAATCCTTTTCCTGGATCGCCCGTTCCGCTTGATCCAGCGGCGTTTGTATCCTGGCATCTGGTGCTGCAAATGGGGCGTTATACATAGCCCTTCTCCCTTCTAATCGCGCTGTTTTATCCGGCGATATTAAATGAAATCCGGGAAACTCAACAGCATTTTCTTCGCGCCCGGTAGCCCCCGCCCAACACCCCCAAAATACCTCTGGCAATCAACCCCGGCTTGGCGTTATGCTCAGTTCTATGAGCAATGCTGACCTCATGTTGGGTTTGGTGCTGGTGTCCTTGGGCATGACGGTCGGCGTGGTCGTAATCGCCGCCCATTTTGTCCGGAAACAGCGCGTCAGCCTCGTCCGCGCCCTTAAGGATTCGACCAGCCAAAATCTCGGCATGGCGCAACAGCTTGCGGGCGCGATTGAAACCATGCAGCGCCAGCAGCGGCAGCATGAGCAACAATTGCAAAATGTGGCACAGGCCACCCTGCGCCTGCGGCAGGATGTCGTGACTCTGAACAAAAGGGTGGAACGCGAGCAGACCGAACTGCCCCCGTCCCATGGCGACCGCGTCCTGCATTAATTCATAGCAAGCCCCCTAATTCCTGTCTGCGACGCGCCTATAACCAGGCCCCTCATTCCACCTTCCGCATCCGGCACAAAACCGTTATGGTCAGCGCCCTGAACCCCAGCGCCAGACCAAAGCACCCATGCCCACTGCCTCCTTGCCGCTCGACTTGCCGGAACCTGTCGCCGAAGCCACGCCGCTGATGCTGCAATATCTGGCACTGAAAGCGCAGCATCCGGAAGCGCTGCTGTTTTTTCGGCTGGGCGATTTTTACGAACTGTTTTTCGAAGATGCGACCCGCGCGGCCAAAGCATTGGACATCGCGCTCACCCGGCGCGGCCAGCACCAGGGACAGGATATCCCCATGTGCGGCGTTCCGGCGCACGCCTATGAAGGTTATCTGGCGAAACTGATCCGTCAGGGTTTCCGCGTCGCCATCGCCGAACAGACCGAAGACCCTGCCGAAGCCAAAAAGCGCGGCAGCAAAAGCATCGTCGCCCGCGCCGTGGTGCGGATCGTCACCCCCGGAACCCTGACGGAAGATTCCCTGCTCGAAACGCGGCGGCATAATCACCTGCTGGCCTTGACCGAAACCGGCGGCGCGCTGGCGGCGGCATGGATTGATATCGCCGTCGGCCAGCCGCAGACGCAGCCGCTGGAGCCGCAGGAAATTGGAGCACTGTGCGAACGGCTGCACCCCGGCGAAATCCTGATCGCGCAAAATCTTCTGGAACGCGCGCCCGTCGCGGCGGCGCTCCAAAGCTGGCGGCACAGCCTCACCCCTCTGCCCAGCAGCCGTTTTGACAGCGTCAATGCCGCGCAGCATCTGCATAAGGTTTATCAGGTCAGCACCCTGTCCGCCTTCGGCGATTTTTCCCGCGCCGAAATCGCGGCGCTCGGCGCGCTGATCGATTATGCGGAACTGACGCAACAACATGCGCTGCGCCACCTCGTCCCCCCCCGCCGCGTGCAAACCGGCAGCGTCATGGCCATCGACGCCGCGACCGCGCGCAACCTTGAACTGACCCGCACCTTGACCGGAGCGCGCGATGGTTCGCTGCTCGCCGCCATCGACCGCACAATCACCGGTGCCGGCGCGCGCCTGCTATCCGGCTGGCTGGCCGCCCCCCTGACCGACCGGCAGGCGATCAGCGAACGCCTGGATACCGTCACCTATTTTGTCGATCATCCGGAATTACGCCACGCTCTGTGCGCCTTGCTGCGGCAAAGTCCGGAGTTGGAACGCGCGCTCGCCCGCATCGCGCTGGGACGCGGCGGTCCCCGCGATCTCGCCGCCCTGCGCGATTCCCTGCGGCAAGCCGAAGCCATGGGCAGCCACCTGCTGACACAGCCGCACGAGTCCATGCCACCCCCACTGCACCATATTGTGCCGCAGCTACGCGGTCAGGAGCGCCTGATCGACCAATTAACGCAGGCCTTGCGCCCCGAATTGCCGTTGCTGACCCGCGACGGCAATTTCATTGCGCCTGGCTTTGCGCCCGAGCTTGATACCCTGATCACCTTGCGCGACGACAGCCGCCGCCTGATCACCGGTCTGCAGCAAAATTACGCGACGGCCTCCGGCGTCGCGGCGCTGAAAATCAAACACAATAATGTGCTGGGCTATTTCATCGAAGTCACTCCGCTGCATGCCGACAAGCTTCTGGCGCAAAAAGAACTGTTCATCCACCGCCAGTCTCTGGCCAACGCCGCCCGCTTCACAACGGTTGAGCTGAATACGCTGGAACAGAAAATCAACGCCGCCGCAGGTCAGGCGCTGGCGCTGGAACTGAAACTCTTCGCCGACCTGACGACGGAAGCGTTGGAACAGATGCCCCGGTTGCGGCAAACTGCGGCGCAGATGGCCTGGCTCGATGTGGTCTGCGGCCTGGCCGAGCTGGCGCACACGGAAAATTATTGCCGCCCGATTCTTACCGACGATACTTCTTTCAGCATCAAGAATGGCCGTCACCCGGTGGTGGAACAGGCGCTGCGGCAACAAAGCGCGCCTCCCTTCATCGCCAACACGTGCGACTTGAACCCGGCGCAACGCCTTTGGTTGCTGACCGGCCCCAACATGGCGGGAAAATCGACTTTTCTGCGTCAAAACGCGCTGATCGCCGCGCTGGCGCAAATGGGCTCCTATGTCCCGGCAACACAGGCGACCATCGGCATTGTTGATCGTTTGTTCAGCCGCGTCGGCGCCGCCGACGACCTGGCGCGTGGCCGTTCGACCTTTATGGTGGAAATGGTCGAAACCGCCGCGATCCTCAATCAGGCGACGGAACGCAGCCTGGTCATCCTTGATGAAATTGGCCGGGGCACGGCGACCTATGACGGCATGTCGCTGGCCTGGGCAGTCATCGAACACATTCATAACGTCAATAAGACGCGCGCCCTGTTCGCGACGCATTATCTCGAGCTGACGGAACTGGCCAAGCAGCTCCCCGCGCTGTCCTGTGCCACGATGAAAATCCGCGAATGGGAACATGACGTGATTTTCATGCATGAAGTCATCGCGGGCACCACCGACCGTTCTTATGGCATTCATGTCGCCAAACTCGCGGGACTGCCCGCCCCCGTTATCGCCCGCGCCACCACCATCTTGCATCACCTCGAACAACGCGATGCACAGACCGGGCAAGAAAAATCCCAAAAGTTCTTGACTGTGCCCGACACGCCGCCCCCTCTGCCCGCCTCTCCCGATCCCGGGCTGGCCGAACTGCGGCGCCGTCTGCTGGCGTTCAACCCGGACGAAAGCACACCGAAACAAGCACTTACATTATTGTACACACTCAAGGAGTTAATCGGCGCGACGCGTATCCCTTAAAAATATTTTGCCCGACAGCATACGCTTTCAACCCGGCTGGCAACATAGACACACGTGCAATCAAAGAGTTGTCGTTCAGGTTTAACTTTATTGTTGTGGATTTGTCTGTGGATAACTAGTGTCGCGTGATGATTCTCTTTTCCTTCTTACGGCTTTGCCGTTAAGATAAGTGTACGTTTCGTTAACACCGGTTTTTTGCGCGCTGGCTCTCCGTCATCGTGGCAATATTCTGTTCTCTTGTTTGTCGCTAAGGACCTGCGCCCATGGCTGAACATACTCCCGAGCAAAAATCCTTTGCCCTGTACCAGACTTTGTCAGAACAAAAACGCATGCGCGCCGAACGTCTGGTGGTCGCGGCACCGGCGGAACGCGATTTTTCGGCACTGCCCTTCTGGGTAGGGTTGGGATGCTCGGTGGCATGGGTCGTCATCGTCGCCATCGTGCTGGTCAGCTCGGGCGAAGCGCGCAGTTTCGGCGGCGTACCTTTGATCAACTGGGGCGTCGGTCTGTCGGCGCTGACCGCGCCGATTGCGCTGATCTGGATGGTCACCGCCTATCTGCAACGCGCCAGCGACGTGCAGGTCATCACCGATCCCTTGCGTCAGCAATTGAACCTGATTTTGAGCGAACAGGGCATCGCCGAAGGTCGTGTTTCCCGCTTCAACAATGTCCTGCGCGAACAGATCGCGTTGCTGCGTGAGAGCGGCACAGCGGGCGAATATGAAATTTCCCGCCTGTTGCAGCGGCTGGAAGAAGAAAAAGTTGCCATCAAGAAATTGAGCAAGCACAGCGCCGGCCATGTCGAACAGGCCGAAAAGATCATGCAGGCCGCCGAACAGTTCGAGCGCCTGATGGCCAGCAACCTGCGCGAAGTGCAGGAAATTGAATCCCGACTGGAAAAACACCAGAACGGCATCGAATCCAGCACGCAGGACGCGCGCGAATTGCTGAACACGCTGGCTGACGAAATCGTGACGGGCAGCAGAACGCTGGCGCAAAATCTGGCGGCGGCCAAGGCCGATGGCATGGAACTGCGCGACTTTTTACGCGCGCAGGAAATCGACCTGCAAAACGCCACCTCAGGGGTCAAGTCAGTGTTGACGAAATCGGCCAAGGATTTCACCAACATTCTCGACCGTTTCCACGACGATGCCAGCACCGCCAATTCCGCCCTGAGTAAAATCGGCGACACAATCTCCGGACATACCTCGGCGCTGCAACAGGCCGGAACGCGCCTGCCGGAACAAGTGTCACAGGCCGCCGCGAAATTACAGGAAGCCGTTGACCGCTATCGCGCGCTGGAACAAAGCGCCCAGTCTTCCGCCGAGGCCACCGCACAGCGCCTCTCCACCCATGCCCAAACCCTGGATCAGCATCTCGGCAGTTTCCGCGCCAAGCAGGATTATGTCGATCAGAACATCGCGCAGCAGCAGTCGGCGTTGAACGCCATGCTCGACCGGATCAATGCGACCAGCACCGTGCTGAACGAAACGCTGGCCACGGCGACCTCCGGCATGGCCGGCGCCGCCGACAACAGTCTGGCGCGTTACCGCACATTGACCCAGCAGATGCAGGCCGAAACGCAAGATATGTGCGCCCGGCTGCAAACCGCCGCGCAGCAATTCGAAACCGCAGCCGCGCAGGCTGCGGCGCATACCGCCAGCCACCGCGACAATATCCAGATCGCCAGCGATCAGGTCAGCCGCTACACCATGCAGCTTGACGCGGTTGACCGTCACACTTCGGAAAGCGCCCGCGCCGCCCGCGCCCAGGCCGACGACACCGTGCGCGCAATCCAGCAGGTGCAGGAACGTCTGGTCGCCATGCGCGATGAACTGACCAATGCCAGTACGCAGACCCGCGCCCAGTTGCAGCAGGAAACCGCCGCGCAACAGCAGATGATCGGTCAACTGACCGCAGCGGCACAAGCTGGCGCCGAAACCTTGCAACGCACCACGCAATCTTACAGCACACAGCAAAAAGGCTTGGCCGTCGAGACGAAGGATACCGAAGCGCGGCTGCAAACCATGATGCAACAGCTGAGCGATCTGCAGACCACCAGCGCGCAGCAATATAATACGCAACTCGACGAGATGAACCGCCTTCTCACCAGCACGGCGACGCAGTTACAAATCGCCGAGCAGCAGATCAAGAATTTCGGCGATAAGACTCTGGAACCGGTCAGCACCGCCGTCGCACAAATCAAGCAGGCCACTCAGGACAGCACACAGCGCATCGAAGATTTCGCGCAACGTCTGGCCGAACGCGCCGCTCTTGCTCATGCGCTGGGCAACGAGCTTGTCGATGCCACCACCGACCGGATCCGGAAGGCCACCGAAGAAGGCACGCAACAGCTGCGGAATTTCAGCACTCAGGCGGCAGAACCCATCGACGCCGTCATCGCCAGAATCCAGGACGTCACCACGCAAAGCGCCGCGCAGTTGCAGGATTTCAGTGTCCAGGCGGCAAAGCCCATCGACGCTATCGTCAGCAAAATTCAGGACGCCACCGCACAAAGCGCCCAGCAGTTGCGGAATTTCAGCGCGCAGGCAGCGGAACCCATCGACGCCATCGTCAGCAAAATTCAGGACGCCACCACGCAAAGCGCCGCGCAGTTGCAGGATTTCAGTATCCAGGCAGCAAAGCCCATCGACGCTATCGTCAGCAAAATTCAGGACGCCACCGCACAAAGCGCCCAGCAATTGCAAAGCTTCAGCACACAGGCTCTGCCCCCCATTGATGCGATCGTTGACCGTATCCGGAACGCCGCCGCAGCCAGCGCCGAGCATCTCCGTAGCTTCAGCGCCGACGCCGCCATTCCGATGCAGGAAGCCGTGGATCAGATCAAGGACATTACCGCGCAAGGCACGCAGCAACTGCGGGATTTCAGCGCCCGCGCCATCTCCCCCATCGACAACATCGTCGAGCGGATCAAAAGCGCAACCGATGCCGGTGCCGCCCATATCGAAGAGTTCACCGCCAACGTGGCCACCCCGGTGCATGACGCCATTGACGCGATCAAACAGGCAACGATGCAAAGCGCGCGTCAGTTGGAAGCGCTCGGCACAGATGCCTTGACCCCCATCGACCTGATCGTGGATCGGATCGCCAGCGTCGCCGACGAAAGCACCGCGCAGATCCGGAGGTTCAGCGCCGACGCCGTCGCGCCGCTGCATGACGCCGTGGCGCAGATCACGGAAGTCACCGCGCAGGGCGCACAGCAGTTGCAGGCTTTCAGCACGCGTTCGCTCGACCCGGTCAATACGGCGGTCAGCCGCATCCGCGAAGCCACGCAGGAAAGCACCCAGCAAATCGACGATTTGGGCGTCAAACTGACCACCGCCGCCGACAAGCTCAAGGAAGTTAGCGCCGGCATTATGGCCGTCGCCGACGAACAGATGGAACACCTGGCCACCGCCGGGGCGCAGCAACTGGCCGGATTCGGCAATCGTGCGCTGGAGCCGGTCAATATCGCCGTCACCCGGATCAAGGAAGCCGCCGCAGAAGGTGCGACATACCTCGAAACCTTCAGCGCACAGTTGGCGACGCATGTCACGCAATTGAACGATGTCGGCGTGTCCGTCACCGAATTGACCACCGAACAGACCCGCAAGATCGCCGAAGCCGGAACGCAGCAGCTGCAGGAATTCAGCGCCCGCGCCGACGCGCCGATCAACGCCGCCATCGCCCGCATCACGGCCGCGACGGAACAGGGAACCGCGCAACTGCAAACCTTCGGCCTGCAGGCGCAGGCTCCGGTGGACGAAATCGTCGTCCGGATCAAGGACGTCACCGAAGCCAGCGCACGGCAACTCGATGCCTTTGGCGCGACCTTGGCCGACCGCGTGGCTCAGGCACGCGATATCGGCGCCGACATCTCGAAAACCGCGCTCGAACAGACGCAGCTCTTCGCCGCCGCCGCCACGGAACAGATTCAGGAATTCACCGCCCAGGCACATGCTCCGGTCACCGCCGCCATCAGCCGCTTGACCGAAGCAACACAGCAGGGCGCGAAGCAACTGCAGGAATTCAGCCTGCAGGCACAGGCGCCTATCGACCATCTGGCGGGCAAGATCCGCGTGGTGACGACCGAAAGCGGCCAGCTCCTGAACGGCTTCGGGACGCAACTCAACGACCGCGTCGCGCAGATTCAGGATATTGCCGGCAACCTCGCCAATCTGGCCGCCGATCAGGCGCGCAAGATCGCCGATGTGGGCGTACAGCAGTTGCAGGAATTCTCGACGCTGGCGCAGGCGCCGATCGACGCCGTTGTCGCCAAAGTGCGCGATGCCGCGACGGAAAGCACGACGCACCTCGATCAGTTCAGCGCCACGCTGGCGCAACGCGCCGAACAGGTCAAAACCGTCGGCACCGAAATCGCCGACCTCGCGACGGCGCAGACACGGCAAATCGCCGAGGCCGCCGCCGCACAGGTGGAAGAATTCGGCCTCAAGGCGGACGCCCCGATCACCGCTGCCCTCGACCGCGTCAAGGCCGCAACGCAGGAAGGCACGCATCACCTGGAGGAATTCAGCGCCAACCTGGCGTCGCGCGCCACGCAGGTGCAGGAATTGAGCACGGACATCGTCGGTCTGGCCATCGCCCGCGTCAGACAGGCCACCGAAGAAGGCGCTCAGGAACTCGATGCCTTCAGCCAACGCGCCGCCACCCCGATCCAGACGGCGCTCACCCAGATCAAGTCCGCCGCCGCCGCCGGCACGCGTCAGATGGAAGAATTCGGCGTCAAGCTGGTCGAACGCGCACAACAGGCGCAGGAATTGAACGCTACGCTCACCGCCGATGCCATCGACCGCTTCAACGAAGCGAGCCATGTGGGAACAACACAGCTGGAGAGCTTCGAACAGAAACTTACGGAACGCGCCGTGCAGTTGCAGGATATGGGCGCGCGCCTTGCCGAGATCAGCACGCAGATCGACACCACGTCGGTCAAGAGCGACACCACCGTCGCGGTCGCGGTTGCCAAATTGCTCACGCTGCAACAGCAGCACGAACTGGTCACGCAACAGTTGCAGCAGCAGATCGACGAAGCGACCGCCAAGCTGCATAGCGAAATCGACGCGCTCGGCGCGAAAGCGACGCAAACCAGCGCCGAACTGGAACAGGCCAGCGCGCAGGTCGGCGCGCATGGCAAGGCTTTGTCCGCCACGGCGCAGGAATCCACCGCGCAGATGCATACCGCCAGCACCGTGCTGGTCGACGATGCGTCACAATTGCGCAGCGCGCTGGAGCAACAGCACGAAACCCTGGAATCCGGCATCGCCAAACTGCAAACGCAACTGGCGGCGGCGCAGGAACTGTTCAAGGAAAAGGCCGACAGCTCCTATACCCTTCTGGATCACACCGGCACGCGCTTCAACGAGCTGGCCACCCTGCTCGCCGAGGAAATGGAGAAAAAGAACGGCACGCTGCACGATCTGGTTCTCCGCAGCATGCAGGACGCCAGCAATCTGGGCAACATCCTCCACGACAGGATTCATCTCATCGGCCAGAGCAACGATCAACTGCAATCGGTGGCCGGACAGATTTCCGGCGCCAACGCCAAGATCATCACGCAGTTGCAGCAGATCAGCGAAGAGAGCGCCCAGGTCAGCGCGCGCTTCCACGATTATGTCGCCGAGAACATGGTGCAACTCGCCACCGTCGATCTCAACATGCAGCAGCGGCAGGAACAGCTGGAAGCCGTGGCCGAAACCGCCGTTGCCACCCTGCAACGCACGGGCGCGGCCATCAGCGTGGAAACCCAGAAACTCGACGCACTGGCAGAACA
Source organism: Alphaproteobacteria bacterium (assembly GCA_049653105.1). Lineage (GTDB taxonomy): Bacteria > Pseudomonadota > Alphaproteobacteria > UBA9219 > RFNS01 > JBASFQ01. Next base: position 95,142 of record JBASFQ010000002.1, on the reverse strand, counting down.
GCATCAGACGCAGGCGGACTCCCTGGCGGCGAACATCACCAAACTGGGCACGGCCAGCACCGAAACCACCTCGGTCGTCGAACAGAACAGTCAGCGCTTGATGGCACAGCTGCAGGAGCAAATCCTCCGCTTGCAGGAAACCGATGTCGCGCTGCAGGAGAAAGTGGCGCAGGCGCTGGTCAGCGCCGAGCAGGCGCAAAGCCGCTTCGGTGCCTTTACCGACAGCAGCACCGCGCACCTCGTGTCGCGTCTCGACGAACTCCGCCGTGTCCAGGAAGGTTCCGAACAGTCTCTTGGCTCCTTTGGCGCAAATTTCGACAAGCATCTCACATCGCTTGACGCCGCCGCTCTGCGGATCGAAAGCGCCAACAGCAACATTTCCACGCAGTTGCAGGAAATGAGCGCCAACAGCAACCAGAGCGTGACCCTGTTGCAGGAAACCATCGCCCGTCACATGGCGCGCTTTGACGAAATCGACCAGAACCTGCAATACCGCCAGCAGAAGCTGACCGCAGAAGCCGAAGTCGCGGTGCAAACCCTGAACTTCGCCGGCGAAGCACTGGCCACGCAAGGCAGTCGCTTCACCGAAATCACCACACAGCACAGCGAAGCGGCACAGAAGATCGCGGAAAACATCGCGCTCGTTACCGACGCCAGCGCCGCCTCCACGGTGGCCATGGAGCAGTCCAGCCGCGAACTGCTCATCAAATTGCAGTTCAATGTCGGCCAGTTGAAGCAGACCAGCGAAATGCTGCAACAAAACGTCGCCGCCGCCGTTGTCAGCGCCGAAGAAGCGCACAGCCGCTTCGACACGCTTGCCGGAAACAGCGCCGCGCCGCTCAACGAACGCGTCGTCGAACTGCAACAGCTGCACCGCACGACCGAACATTCGCTGGCCACTTTTGCCGCCAGCATTCAGGATCAGCTGGCGACCCTCGCGGATATCGGTCAACAGGTGGCGGAGCAGCAGCACAGCATCACCCTCACCTCAACCACGCAGCGTGACGAACTTGTCACCCTGTTCGACCGCCTCGCGGCGGCGCACCACGCTTCGGCGGCGGCGGCGGATCAGGCCGTCACGCGCCTGGCCGACGTGGCCCAGACGGCGCAGTCTTCGCTGGAGAATTTCAGCTCCGGCGCGCAAACCACCATGGGCAGCATGCGCGCGGCCGGCACCAATTTTGCCGAACAGGCGCAAACCATTCTGGCGCAGAGTCAGCAGTCGGAGCAGCAAATCCGCTCCGTCATGGCGGTCACCACCGCCCTCACCGAGCATGCCAAGCAGTTGCGCGAACAGACGCAGCTGGACGCGGCGCGGATCGGCGAAAATATGGCGGTCGTCATCGGCCAGCTCGACGGCGGCGCAGCCAAGCTCAACACGCAGGTCAACGACGCCATCGCGGAACTCAGCCGCGGCGGCGCGGTCGTGCAAGACCAGATGCAGAACTTCCTCGTCAACATCACCTCCGGCAACGAGGCGATGCAACGGCAGGTTCAGGGACTACTGTCGCAGGTTGGCCAGAACCACGTCCATCTGCGCGACACGCTCAAGGAACACGCGCAGTCGCTGGGCGAACAATACGGCATCGAAGCGGCGCGCATGAGCGAAAATCTGCAAAAGATTTTGGCGCAGATCGAAAGCGCTTGCGGCTGGCTACGCGCACAAACCTCGGAAACCATGTCTTCGCTCGACAAGAGCGCGGGACATTTCAGCGTTGCAACCGAAGGCGCGGCACGCACCCTCATGGATCAGGCCGGGCGCCTCGACGAAACGGCGCTGCGCCTCAACGCCCGTCTGCAAAGCCTGGGCAGCGCGCTCCGCGACGAGCAGAGCACACTCGACCACACCAGCGCCAAGATCGAACAGCATGCCGTCGTCATGGCGGAACAAACCGCCAAGGCAACGCAGCAACTGCGCGCGCTGTTGGAAAGCATGGTGCAAGGCGAAGACCAGACGCAAAGCCTGAGCCGCCAGATCGCGGGTCAGATGCAGGGTGTCGTCATCCATCTGCGCGAAGAGCTGCAACGCCTGAACGATTACAGCACCACGGCGGCAAAATCGGCGCACGACGTGGCGGCACAGATTGGCGTGCACGCCAACGACCTGCTGGAAGCCACCACGCATATCCAGAATCAGTGCGCCCAATTGCCGCAAACAGTGGATCAGGCCAGCCAACGCCTGGCGGCAGCGGGCACGACGCTGCGCGAACATGCGGCGGTCGCTTCGGACGCCATCGACGAAAGCGTGGCGCATTTCATCGAAGTCACGCGCACGAACCAGGCCACACTGACGCACAACACCCAATCGTTGCAGCGCGCGGCCGAGGATGCCGACAACACGCTGCAAACCTTCACGCGTCAGTTCGGGCTGCAACTGCATCACCTGCACGAAGGCCGCGACATCATCACGACCGAGCAGCAGAAGCTGACCGAGCAGTCGATGACCGCGTTGGCACAATTGATCGCCGCCAGCGAACAGATGGCCAGCCTGCGCGCCAGCGCCAGCGCGGCGCACGAACAATTGGTTGGCCAGATCGCCTTCCTGGACGACCGCGCCCAGAGCTCGACCAAAACGCTCACGCTCCACAGCGACGCGATGGGACAGCAGGTACGCGCCCTTTCCGAATCCGCCAAGAAGACGGAACTGCAACTGGTGGTTTCGACCGACCATTACCGGGCACAACTCAACGAAATGCGCGCTGCACTGGAAGGCAACCTCGAAGCCATCGACAAGGGCATCAATCGCACCTCGGTCATGCTGGAACGCAAATCCACCGACCTGCAACAGGCGACCGGCGCGGCGATTCAGGAAATCGACCGGCTCATCGGCCGCTTCGCCCTCACCGCGCAAAACGGCACGGCAACGGTCGAGGAAAAGACCGCGCATCTGCGCGCGTTGGCCGAGGATACCGCGCAGCTTCTGCTCGGTTTCGGCACCACCCTGGACAATCAGTTGCAACATATGGCGCATGCGGGCGACATGGTGCTCAAAACCCGCGACACGCTGGCCGGCACAATTGCGCAAAGCATCGATCAGGTCGATTCCTTGCAGCACAAGCTGGAAAACAGCCGCATGGCGGCGCAGTCCAGCACCGATCAGGTGGCAACGCAGTTGCAGAAACTGGGCGCGAATTTGCAGCAGCATATCGACCGGCTGCAATCCGGCACGCAACAAGCGGTCAACATGGTGCACGGCGCCAGCGAAGGCTGGCAGGATCAGGCGCAGAATCTCGCTCGCGTGGCGCAACAGGCGCGCGGCGAACTGGCGGCAATCTCCTTCGCCATGGATGCCTTGCTGCAAAAAGGCGAAACCATGCGCTCCGAAGTTCGTAATCAGGGCAAGGATATCGCCACCTCGCTGGCCTATGCGATGGATCAGATTGAACATGCCTCCGATGAACTCGGCGGCGATGAATCGCTGGTCAGCCGCATCGAACGCGGCCTGAAGAAAATCAGTTGAGGTGACGGCGCCCTACGCCGCATGGATCGCCCCGATAACAGCGCTGGCCGTACAGGCCGGCGCAGCGATCCTGACGGCACGGGAGCGCGGCCTGCGGGTCGTCACCAAACCTGACGGCAGCCCGCAAACCAATGCCGACCGCGACGCCGAAGCGGTAATTCTGGCGGGGCTGCGCGCGCTGACACCCGAGATTCCGGTCATTGCCGAAGAAAGCGCGGTGGGAAAAGTGGTCGACCCTTCTCGGCCCTTCTGGCTGGTCGATCCTTTGGACGGCACAAAAAGTTTCATCGCCGGGGTGGATGATTTCTCGGTGAATATCAGCCTTGTGGCGCAGACGCGCCCGGTCTTCGGCGTCATTTACGCGCCTGCGCTTGATGAATTATTCTGGAATGAACCCGCCGGAGCCTGGTATCGGCGCAATGGCACCGCGCACGCCATCCAGACCCGGACGCCGCCTGCAGCAGGCATAACCCTGATCACCAGCCGTCGCACGCGTACCGGCGCGAAACTCCATGCCTTCCTGCAACCTTATACCATTGCCGAGCAACTGATGTTCAGCGGCGCGATTAAATACGGCTATCTCGCGATGGGGCGTGCTGATCTTTATCCGCGCTTCGGCACAACGATGGAATGGGACAATGCGGCGGGCGAAGCCATCGTCCATGCGGCGGGCGGCACGGTCACCGACTTGGACGGCGCTCCATTGTGCTATGGCCAGCCCCACATGACCCATTCCGGCGTCATCGTGCGTGGGAAGTAAGCGCTCAGCCCGTCGGGCCTTCAGGCATAATTTTTCCATTCTTTTGCGGACGCGATCCCTGTGGCTGCGAAGCTCTGAGGTGCAATATACCCTATTTCTGCTTTACCGGACAGTAGAAGGTCGAGCGCCCGCTCTGGGCGATACGTTTGATCGCCGCTTTGCCGCAAGTACAGTCGGGACATTTTTTATTTTCACGATCATAAACGGCAAATTGGTTCTGGAAAAATCCCAACGCCCCATCGCTCTGCACATAATCGCGCAAACTGCTGCCGCCCGCCTTCAGAGCTGCCGACAAAACTTTCCGAATTGCTGGAATCAAGGCCGTAATGGCGGCAGGCTTCAGGCTCCCTGCCCTCCGCTCCGGCGCGATCCCGGCATGATACAGCGCCTCGCACACATAGATATTGCCCAGACCGGCAATAATGCGCTGATCCAGCAGCGCGGCCTTCATCGTGGTTTTCTTGTTTTTGAGCTTTCTGGCCAGATAATCAGGAGTCAAAATCCCGACGATTTCAGCGGTTTGCCTTGTTTCACACGAAACTGTTTCGCATTCGTTACAATGCTTATTTTCATTGGGCAAATCGAGAGGTTCAACGCCAAGATTCTTCAGGAGTGGATGCCGTTCAAGCGCCGCGACCGCCAGCAGATCGAGCATGCCGAAACGGCGCGGGTCGTTGAAGCGCAGGGTACGATCCCCATCGCAATGCAGGATGACGTGATCATGTTTTTCCGGCTTCCCCTCCGGCGTGCCGACCACCAACCGCCCCGACATGCCGAGATGCAGCAGCAGCGCGTTGCCGTCATCGAGTTCGATCACAATATATTTGGCGCGCCGCCGGACACGCATGATTGTGCGTCCCGATATTTTTTGCGCGAGATTTTTTGGCATGGGAAAACGCAAGTCGGCGCGACGCTGCTCCACGCGCAAAATCCGCGCTCCGGCAAGCGCATGTTGCAATCCACGGCAGGTCGTTTCGACTTCGGGAAGTTCGGGCATCAAATCTTTATAGCGGCTTTATGTCGGTGTGACCATTCGTGCGGCGCGCCATTCTTTAATTCCGCTTTGCAGGCGCGTGACTTCTTCTTTTTGCCCGTTAGCGGCGAGACCATTCACATTCTCGCCATCGGCCAATATTTTTTCTTGCTTCGAGAAATCCAACGTGCCGATGCGTGCGACAAGCCGCTGTGCCACGCCTTTAAAGGCCAGCATACTGGCATTGTACCGTGCCGCGAGCACCTTTTCCTGCGCTGCCTCGGGCATAATGTCGATCCAGTCCATGATCCTGGCGGCACGCGCCGAACGAACTTTTTCATCCGGATGACACACACACACACCCAGCAAGGAATCAGGCGCGGCCAGAACCGATGCCTTCTGTTCCGGCAAAAGCTTGCCGATCAGATTCATAACTTCGTCAGCATGTCCATTCAACGCGAGCGCATAGACCACACCGGGCGCGGACAAAATTCTTGTCTGGTGTTCCCACGTCGTGTCGCCGATCAAGGCGACCAGTTTTTCTCCGTGCCCGTGACGCAGCAGACTTTGAACGGCTCCCGGCGCGGATAATATCGGCGCACGCCCATGGTCTGTCATTCTTTCAAGACGCTCCAGCACCAGCGCGGAATACCCATGATCGGCCAGTTCAGGCACGACCATCGGCTGCGCCATGAAATACACAATCTCGGCGGATATTGGCCGGGCGCTATAACTTGCAAAAGTTTCCGGGACTGTTGTTTCAACACCAGCTGTCATAATAGACACCCTTGCTCTATAAAAATCGCAGGAGCAATCTAGCGAAACAGGATATGCTTGGCAAATTGCCGCTCCTGACACGCTTTTTAACCAAGATAGGGTCATCCGCACCATGCCACGTCCCAAGGCGCGCGCGTCATCCGATCCCGAAGCCGAATGGTTCGGCTTTGCACGCGTACGCGCCGGAGAGAAAACCGCGCGGGTGCGTGATGTTTTTCAAAGCGTGGCCGGGAATTATGATTTGATGAACGACCTGATGTCCCTTGGCGTGCATCGGCTTTGGAAAAATCAATTTGTCGCGATGATCGCCCCCCGGGCGGGGGAAAATATTCTCGATCTCGCGGGCGGCACGGGCGACATTGCCCTGCGTTTACATCAGCGCAGCAAGGGGCAGAGCAAGATCACGGTCTGTGATTATAACGCCGCGATGCTGCAACGCGGGCATGACCGGATGCTGGATCGCGGGTTGCTGGACGTTTTTACCTGGACGACGGGCGACGCCGCCGCGCTGCCCTTTGCCGATTGCCAGTTCGACAAACTGTGCATTTCCTTTGGGTTGCGGAATGTCACGCGGATTGACACCGCCTTGCGCGAAATTGTCCGCGTGCTGAAACCGGGCGGGAAGTTTTTCTGTCTGGAATTCAGCCCCGGCGTCGCCGCGCCACTGAAGAATATTTATGACCGCTATTCCTTTTCCGTCCTTCCCTGGCTGGGCGAGGTCGTGGCGCATGACCGGGCGTCTTACCAATATCTGGCCGAAAGCATCCGGCAGTTTCCGGATCAACCCGCTTTGGCGCGGCGGATGACGGCGGCGGGGCTGGCACGGGCACAATGGGTGGATCTATCGGGCGGAATTGCTGTCATCCATCATGGGTGGAAATTATAGAAATTACATAGCGTTATGTCGCGTTTTTAATGTATCATCGCCGCTCACAGCCTTGTTTTTATTGATGTTTCCGGTGCCGGATGGTGGTTTGCGCCGGTACGATGCCGATCATGGGGTACGCCGGGATTTTATAACCTTGCGGCGCGGCGGTGATTTCCCTATAACTTCCGGACTTAATCGGCGCGTTTCAGGCGATTGTGAGACTTGGATTGCAAGTTGTCGCAGGGCATTGCCTGACCGCCCATCTATCGAAAGGACAGAAACATGCCCAAGATCAAAACCCATTCCGGGGCGAAGAAGCGTTTTCGCGTCACCGCCAAGGGTAAGGTGAAGTGCGGCGCCGCCAACAAGCGCCACATGCTCCGCAACAAACCGCAAAAGATGAAGCGTGAAGCCCGCGCCGGCATGATTTTATTCAAGGCCGACGGCGACAATATTATCGCGCATTATCTGCGCAATTCATAAGGAGCAATCACCATGGCACGCGTCAAACGGGGCGTCACATCACACGCCCGTCACAAGAAAGTCATCAAGCTCGCGAAGGGTTATCGCGGCCGCGGCGGCACGAATTTCTGTGTCGCGATTGAGAAAGTCGAAAAGGCGCTGCGTTACGCCTATCGCGACCGGCGCAACCGCAAGCGCGACTTCCGCGCTTTGTGGATTCAGCGCATCAATGCCGGAGTGCGGGAATTCGGGTTGAATTACTCCTCCTTCATCAACGGCGTGAAGCTGGCGGGCATCGAGATTGACCGCAAGCAGCTGTCCGAACTTGCCGCGACGGAACCCGCCGCATTCAAGGCAATCGTCGAACAGGCGCAGGCGGCGCTGAAAAAAGCAGCGTGATAGACTTGCGTTGTTCTTGCTGATGCAGGGGGCGCAAGTTCCGAGGGGTCAAATGGCCGAAGCAGCTTTGAATAATCCGCAGGACAATGACGCGCAATGGGTGCGGGAAACGGCGGCGCAGATCGCCGCCGCCGCCAATCTTGAGCAACTGGAAGAATTACGCGTGGCGGCTCTGGGGAAAAAGGGCCACCTGACCGAGCAGATGAAGCAATTGGGCGCACTCGCTCCCGATTTGCGTAAGGCGCGCGGCGCGGAACTCAACCAGATCAAGGATAAGATCGCAGCCTTGCTTGAGGCGCGCAAAGCCATTCTGGCCGAGGCCACAATGACCGCGCGTTTAGAGCATGAACGCGTCGATGTGACGCTGGCGGCACGCCCGCAGGCCGATGGCCGCATTCATCCGATCAGCCAGACCATCGAAGAAATCGTCACCATTTTCGCGGAAATGGGCTTCACCGTCGCCGAAGGCCCGGATATCGAAAGCGACGATCTGAATTTCACCAAAATGAATATCCCGCCGGATCATCCGGCACGGCAGATGCAGGATACGTTTTATCTGCCGCATACCGGCAACGATCCGTTGATTTTGCGGACACATACCTCGCCGGTGCAGGCGCGGACGATGTTAAGCCGGAAACCGCCCATTCGCGTGATCGCGCCGGGGCGGGTTTATCGCTGCGATTACGACATGACGCACACGCCGATGTTTCACCAGGTCGAAGGCCTGGTCATCGATACGGCCACGACAATGGCGCAACTGAAAGGCTGCCTGATGGATTTTCTGCGCACCTTTTTCGGCATTCCGGATTTGCCGGCGCGGTTTCGTCCGTCCTATTTCCCCTTTGTCGAGCCGGGCGCGGAAATGGACATCGGCTGCAAACGTGACGGCGGCGCGCTGAAGCTGGGCAATTACGGCGACTGGCTGGAAATTCTCGGGTGCGGCATGGTGCATCCCCAGGTGCTGCGGAACTGCAACATCGACCCGGACGTTTATCAAGGCTTCGCTTTCGGTATGGGGATCGACCGGCTGGCGATGTTGAAATATGGCATTCCCGATCTCCGCACTTTCTTTGAATGTGATTTACGCTGGTTGAAGCATTACGGTTTTCTGCCTCTGGACGTACCCCACCTGACGCTGGGAGCGTTGGGAAGTCAGCAATAGTCTAACAATCAATATGGAGAATACGTTATGAAAAAAGCCCAAAAAAAGTTCCCCGCAATAGTCGAGTCAAACACCATTCCGAAAAAGCATTCGCAATTCATGCTTGCGCGCGACGCCCTGCGCCGCGCCGTTACCGAAGCGCATCAGGCGCATCCGGATCTGCCGCACGCTTTGCTCGACAACATCATCCGCACCACGAAGTCGCTTTCACTCTGAACGGATCGACGCCATGAAATTCACGCTCGGCTGGCTTAAAGATCATCTCGATACCGGCGCGACATTGGCCGAAATCACCGCCAAGCTGACCTCTATCGGGCTGGAAGTCGAGAGCGTGCGTGATCCCGCGCAGAGTCTTACGCCCTTTATCATCGCGAAGATTGTCAGTGCGGAGAAGCATCCCAATGCCGACCGGCTGAAAGTTTGCGTCGTGGATAACGGCAAAGAGAAGCTGAACGTCGTGTGCGGCGCGCCCAACGCGCGCAGCGGGATGGTCGGCGTGTTTGCGCCCGTGGGAACCTATATCCCCGGCAGCGCCATAACACTGAAGAAAAGCGCGATCCGCGGCGCGGAATCCAACGGGATGATGTGTTCCGAGGCAGAATTGCAATTGCCGGAAACTGTTGACGGCATTATCGAATTGCCCGCCGATGCGCCGTTGGGGAAATCCTACGCCGCCTACGCAGATCTTGATCCGGTGATTGAAATCAAGCTGACGCCCAACCGGCCTGACTGCGCCGGGGTGCGCGGCATTGCGCGCGATCTGGCAGCGGCAGGATTGGGAACTCTGAAGGAAAAAAATGTCGCGCCGGTCGCGGGGACATTCAAAAGTCCGATCACTGTGACGCTGGATTTTCCGGCTGCCGATAAAAACGCCTGTCCGCATTTTGTCGGGCGCGTGATCCGCAATGTCAAGAATGGCCCAAGCCCCGCCTGGTTTCAGAGCATCTTGCGCGCCATCGGACTGCGTCCCATTTCGGCTTTGGTGGATATCACCAATTACATCAGTTATGGCGCGGCGCGTCCTTTGCATGTTTTTGACGCACGAAAAATCAAGGGCAATTTGTCCGTGCGTTACGCGACGCCGGGTACAGAAATGGCGGCGCTGAACGACAAGACCTATGCCCTGCCCGACAAGGCCATCGTGATTGCCGATGACAGCGGCGCACTGGCGCTGGGCGGCATTATGGGGGGCAGCACCACGGGCTGCAGTGCCGATACGGTGGATGTATTTCTGGAATCCGCGTATTTCGACCCGGCACACATTGCCCGCACCGGACGGCAATTACAGATTGTGTCCGATGCGCGTTATCGTTTTGAACGCGGCGTTGATCCGGCCTTCACCCAGCTCGGCGCGGAGCTGGCGACACGTTTGATCATGGAATTCTGCGGCACCCCGCAGACAGAAGTCAGCGCATTGGTCATCGCCGGAGCGGCTTTGGCCACGACGCGGGAATATGGGTTGCGGCCTGAGCGCTGCAAAACCCTGGTCGGTCTCGATGTTCCGGTGGCAGAGCAGAAGCGAATTTTGACAGGGCTTGGGTTCGTGCTGCGCGAAGCGGATGGCAAAATTTATGCTGTTGTCCCCAGTTGGCGTCCGGATATTCAGGGCGAGGCCGATCTGGTCGAAGAAATTGTGCGTATCGTCGGTTTTGATAAAATTCCGGTCGCGCCCCTGCTCCGCACGGCTGCGGTTGCCGGCGGCGCTTTGGCGCCACAACAGCGGCGCGGCGGCATTGCGCGGCGCGCGCTGGCGGCACAAGGGTTGCTGGAATGCGTGACCTGGTCATTCATGCCATCGACTTTGGCGGCGATGTTCGCGCCGGTTGACGAAAATTTGCGGCTGCGGAATCCGATTTCATCCGAACTCGATATGATGCGGCCTTCGACGCTCGGTAACCTTATGCTGGCGGCGAAGCGCAACGCCGACCATGGCTATCCGGATATCGGGGTGTTCGAGGTCGGGCCGGTTTATCTTGGCTCAGGATCGGGCGACCAGAAGCACTGCGCCGCCGTGATCCGTGCGGGACACGCGCCCCGGCACTGGGGTAAAGAAGGCAGCGGCCGCCCGGTTGACGCCTTCGACGCCAAGGCCGACGCGCTGGCCGTTCTGGCGGCATGCGGCGTCAATGTCGGGGCGTTGCAAATTACCACCGACGCGCCGGGTTATTATCATCCGGGGCGTTCCGGTGTGTTGCGCCAGGGGCCGAATGTTCTGGCCAGCTTTGGGGAAATGCATCCGCGCCTGCTGACGACCATTGACGGCGCCCAGCCGATGGCAGGATGTGAAGTGTGGCTGGACAATATTCCTCTGCCCAAATCCGCCGGCACGGCGCGTCCGGCCTTGGCGCTCGCGGCGCTGCAACCGCTGGCGCGGGACTTTGCTTTCGTCGTTGATGCGACCGTAACGGCGGACAAAATCGGCAAGTGCATTCGGCAAGTGGACAAGAATTTAATCACCGATGTCGCGGTGTTCGACGTTTATGCCGGAGCCAATCTGGGGGCAGGGAAAAAATCTCTGGCCTTATCGGTTACCTTGCAACCGCGCGAGGCGACGCTGACCGACGCACAACTCGACCAATTGTCCCAGGCGATTATTACCGCCGTAGCCAAGGCGACGGGCGGCGTATTGCGCGGATAGCGGCAATGCACACGCATGACTTGGTGTGCAAGCAAAATTCGAGTAACCTCATGACCTCACGTCAGAACGGATGCGTAGACTATGCCGACTCTCTTCGACCCCCTGCAGCTTGGCGCGATTGCTTTATTGCCTAACCGTATTTTCATGGCGCCCCTGACACGTTGCCGCGCCAATGTGGGACGTGCGCCGAATGACCTGATGGCCGAATATTATGCACAACGCGCCGCGGCCGGGATTATTTTTTCCGAAGCAACCAGCGTAACGCCCATGGGCGTCGGTTATCCCGATACGCCGGGCATATGGTCGCCGGAGCAAATCGCAGGATGGAAACATGTGACGCAGACGGTGCATAAGGCCGGCGGCAGGATGCTTTTACAGCTTTGGCATGTTGGACGGATTTCACATCCTTTCTATCTTGATGACGCACAGCCGGTTGCGCCGAGCGCCATAGCCGCCGAAGGCCATGTCAGGTTGCTCGACAAAGACACGCCCTACCCCGTGCCGCGCGCGCTAGAGCTGACGGAAATTCCGGGCGTTATTGCGGCCTATCGCCAGGGCGCAATCAATGCGCGGGACGCCGGATTTGACGGCGTCGAAATTCATGGCGCTAACGGCTATTTACTCGATCAATTCTTGCAGGATCGCACCAACCAGAGAACCGACGCCTATGGCGGCAGTATCGAGAATCGTGCCCGGCTGATGCTTGAAGTCGTGGATGCCGTTACGGATGTTTGGGGCGCCGGGCGTGTGGGGATGCATCTGGCGCCGCGCGGCGATGCACATGCTGTGGGGGATTCAAACCCTCTGGCGACGTTCAGTTATGTCGCCCGTGAACTTGATCGGCGCAAGATTGCCTTTCTTTGCGTGCGGGAGCACTTAGGCGCAGACCGTATCGGGCCACAACTGAGAAAAGCCTTTGGCGGCATCTATATCGCCAATGAAGGCATGACAAGAGAGACGGCAGAACAGTTGCTGGCGACGGGCGAAGCCGATGCCGTCGCATTCGGCAAGGCATTCATTGCCAATCCTGACTTGCCGGAACGGTTCAGGCAGAATGCGTCGCTCAACATTCCGAATCCAGAGACGTTTTATGGACAAGGCGCACGAGGCTATACGGACTACCCATTTCTGAACCGTACAGCTGCTTAACTGCTTAAGTTTCATGGCACATGGGCGACCTACGGACATGACAGCACTGTTATCAACACATTGACGCTGCTATGCAGAAAAATTAACCAACCGGATTCCTTGACGAAAGTAAAACCACCCCATTAACTCGGGTATGCGTCACGTCAAGGTTATCTATGGCAGCAACCCGGAGCTTGCGGATTATACGCCGCAGCAGCGGGATTTTGCGCGACAAAAGGCGGCAAGTGACCGGACGAAACTGGATGCCGGTTTGGCGACGGCGCTCAAGAAAGGAAACCGGGTTGAAGCGGCGCGGATTGAGGCACAGAAAGCGCATTACGGCCAGTTTGTTGATATTGCGACTTTGGTCGGTCTTGAAGGCACGAACGGCAACAAATGGCAGATCAAGCCGACATGCCCAAAATGCAGCGAACACGTCTATCTGCAAAATTACTTCTCTCTGGAACGCGCGACCCGGCTTAACCACCGTGCCGCGCGTCAGTCCCCGCTCGGCGCACAAAAATGCAGTTTCCGCTTTGACAGCGCGCCGCAATGGGAGCGCCATAGCGAAGCGCCGTATGATCATAAGCGCGCGCAGGAAAACCGCGCCCGTTTTTTCACCCCTGACAATGTTATGAAAGCGGCGCAGGTTTTGAAAGAAATTCTGGGGCCAGCCTATCGGCAGGAAACGCTGCCGCAGCTGATCCGCCATGCGGATGCCGAAAAAATCTGGGACAAATCGCGCCAGCCGGAACTGGTTCCGTTTCAATTGCTGCTGCTTGATGAATTTGAGTATCACTATCCCCGGGGGCAGCATAAGGGACAAAAATTCCGCATTCGTTTCATGAAAGAACAGAAAAGCGATGGCGCGCCGCCGCGCATTTTTGCTTTTTACGCCGATGGCGACGGCAAGATCGGCAACCGACGGCGCGAGATCCCCGGATTTAATCCGCAAAAACATGCGGCACGCGCCATGACTCTGTTCAACAGCGGGGAAAAGTTCGGCTATGACGACGGCTGCGCCTATATCTGCGCCACGTCGCATGCCGCAGATTTTCTGGCGCCGCACCCTTATCAAAAATTCAGGGAAATATTGAACAGGTTCGGCGACAGGCTGGATCGGAACCTGCGCGCAATGATTCATCAGGCCGAGGCTGTCGTCGCGGACTATGGCACAGCGCCGCCGCAGCGCGGCTTCGCACCCCGCCCACCTTCTAAGCCCACGTCACCGCAGGCGGCATAGACATCAGGATGGCTTCGGTATTGCCGCCGGTTTTCAGACCAAAGGTCGTGCCGCGATCATAGAGCAGGTTAAATTCCACATAGCGCCCGCGCCGCGCCAGTTGCGCCGCGCGCTGCTCCGGAGTCCAGCTTTCGTTCATATGTGCGGCGACCAACGGCGGATAGGCGGCCAGAAAGGCTTCGCCGACATCGCGGGTGAAGGCCATGTCTGCCGTGAAACTTCCGGTATTAATATTATCATAGAAAATTCCGCCCAGACCGCGCGGCTCGTTCCGGTGCGGCAGGAAGAAATAGTCGTCGCACCATTTTCTAAAGCGCGGATAATATGTCGAGTCGTGGCGGTCGCAGGCCGCTTTGAGGACGGCGTGGAACTGCGTGCCATCGGCCTGCGCTACCGCGCTGTCGGGAAACATCGGCGTGAGGTCGGTTCCGCCGCCGAACCAGGAATTTTCCGTCACGATCATGCGCGTATTCATATGCACCGCCGGAACCAGAGGCGAGCGCATGTGCGCCACCAGGCTGATACCGCTGGCCCAGAATCTGCCATCGCCGCCGGCGCCCGGAATCTGGCGGCGAAATTCTTCGGAAAAAACCCCGTGGACTGTCGAGACATTGACGCCGACTTTTTCAAACACGCGGCCACGCATCACCGCCATCGTGCCGCCGCCGCCATCGCCGGACGGGTCGGGACGTTGCCAATCGGTGCGGACGAAATACCCCGGCGGTTGGTCGCGGCCTGTGCCCTGCGCCTGATTTTCCAGACTTTCAAAAGCAGCGCAAATCCGGTCGCGCAGCGCCGCGAACCAGGCGCTGGCTTCGGCCTGTTGAGATGGGGTGGCGGTCGGGTGCAGTTGATGGATCATAGCTGTACGGTTATAAACCAGCTTCACGTAAAAACTGCAACATCATCCCTGCACAACGCTTAATTGCCGGATTGCTTCGGCGGCGACAATAGCCGCGGCCATGCCGATGTTAAAAGAGCGGGCGACCGGAGCAAGCGGAATGACAACGCGCAACGTGGCAGCGTTATGCACCGCTTCCGGCACGCCGGAGCTTTCCTGCCCCAGCAACAGGATGTCGTCGGGGCGATAGGCGCACTGCGTATAAGGCATATCTGCGCGTGTGGTCAGAAGAATAAGGCGGCGGGGTGCTGCTTGCGTCAGAAAACTGTCCCAGTCCCGGTGGCGTGTGGGCTGCGTCAGTTGCCCGTAATCCATCGCCACGCGGCGCAATCGGGCATCGTCCAGAACGAAGCCGCACGGCTCAATGATATCCAGCCCCATCCCGAAACAGGCGCAAAGCCGGATGAGCGCGCCGGTATTCTGGGGCTGATCGGGCTGATACAACGCGAGGCGGAGTTGGGGCATCATGGCAGGTGATGGCGGGGGTTACTCATGACACAGCCCACAAGGCGTTCGCGCTTAACGACAAGACGTATGCACGATGCCGTATCAGCATCCCAGACCTCTTCGATACCGTGCCGGACAAGTGGCACGCACAGAAGATTCCCTTGGCTGCAAGGCTTCCTGTGCGGCGTAGCGTACTTCTACGGCGTGATCCTTCAAACCGTCATTTACAAGTGCGCCGACGTGATCTTTGAGAGCAGGACTTGCCTGCACAATAACGGCAAGTGTCTTTTGCTCATCCCGACGCATTTCGTAATCCTGATGGCGTGGCGCCATCGGGTCGAAAATCACTCTTTTAATTTCATTCAAGGCTTCGGAGCCAAACTCCGGTTTCCGGTTAAGAAGAACCTCAAGCGCTTCCCTTGCCCAATCGCGCGCGATGTCGTTGGGATCAGCTACGGCAGCCCGCGCCAGATCCCCCGCCAGGGAAGCGGACGACAAATCAGGTTTTTTTTCCAGAACCTCCGCGCGCACCGCTTGCCCGGCCCGACGGACATGGCCATTAAGGCTGGTCGCAGCATCATCCGCCAGCGTCAAAACTTCTTGTGCATAGCCGGGACTTCTGCCGACAAACAACCGAAGTGTATGCAAGGCATCGAAACGGACCCGGATGTCCGGATCGGTGGCATAGGGTTTAAGCACATTCATGGCCGCCTCTGTCGCCGGGCTGGTGGCCTCGGTATTGTTTTCCAGAACGCGGGCGAGTTCATCATGCGCCGTTGATCGCACAGAAGTATCGGCATCTGTGACAGAAATGCGCGCAACCTGCCGAGCCAGATCAGGGATCGTGGCCAAAGTGGGTTTGACAAAGATCATGCTCTCGAAAACTTCCAGAGCCGCCTGGCGATGCGCCGGATCTGTGGATGAACCTGCGACTCCAAGGAGTTTTTGAGCCAGTTCAGTGTCCGGAACCAGTCTTTCCGATTCCTTGTCAAAGAACAGCGCGCCCTTCAGTTTCTGCAATGCGCGTCGTACAAAGGCCGGATTCTCAATATCAGAAAGAAATTTTTGTTTTGTATATGCGCCCATACATGCCCCCGCCGTTTGCCGGACTTCGATGTTATTATTTTTCCAACATAGCCGGGATAAAGCGAAAGTAAAAAATGGGCGTTTTCCCGCAACACATGGTGAAAAAACGCCATAACCCCTTGACGCGGCAATAAAAACAACGCAAAACACTGGCCGCACCATTGAATCGTCCGCCGGGTGTGGGTGATTCCGCATGATTTATGAATTCCGCCATCGATTCTTGCGTTAATTCTCACGTCAATTTCCAGGGCCTTTGCAATGTCAAAACCTGCCGATCCTCATGCCATCGTTCCCTATAGCGAAACCGACGCGACGCGACGCGATTTCATCATCCTGACCAGCGCGGCGATGGGCGTGGTGGGCGGCGCGGTCACCGCCTGGCCGCTGATCAACAGCATGAATCCGGCGGCGGACGCTCTGGCGCTCGCGTCAATTGAGGTCGATTTGAGCGCGGTCAAGGAAGGCCAATCGATTACGGTGAAATGGCGCGGCAAGCCCTTGTTCATCCGCCGCCGCACCAAAGAAGAAATCGAAGCGGCGCGTGCCGTGGATGTCGGGACGCTGCGCGACCCGGTATCGGACGAGGATCGCGTTAAAAATTCTGCCTTCGGCGGCAAAGCCATGCCGGAATGGCTGGTCATGGTCGGCGTGTGCACCCATCTGGGCTGCACCCCGCAGGGACAAAAGCCCACCGAAATGCACGGCGAATATGGCGGCTGGTTCTGTTCCTGCCACGGCTCGGAATATGATACGGCGGGACGCATCCGCAAGGGTCCGGCGCCACGCAATCTGGAAGTTCCCCCTTATGTTTTCCTTGACGACCACCGCCTCAAGGTCGGTTGACCGGTACGCACTTTCTGGAGTTCTGTCCGATGTCGCACGATAAAGATCGCGTTCCTTTCACCAATCCCGTCGTCGAATGGGTCGACCAGCGTTTGCCGGTTTTCACCATGATGCAAAGGGAATATGGTGCGTTCCCGACACCGCGCAATTTCAATTACTGGTGGAATTTCGGCGCCATCGCGCTGTTCATGCTGGTCATCATGATCGTGACCGGTGTCATGCTGGCCATGCAATATACGCCTTCGACCGCCCTTGCCTTTGACTCGGTTGAAAGAATCATGCGCGATGTCAATTGGGGCTGGCTGCTGCGCTATATGCATATGAACGGCGCGTCGATGTTCTTCATTGCCGTCTATATCCATATTTTCCGTGGGCTGTATTACGGATCATACAAGCAACCGCGCGAGTTGTTGTGGATTCTTGGCGTCGTGATCTTCCTGCTGATGATGGCGACGGCCTTTATGGGCTATGTACTGCCCTGGGGACAGATGAGCTTCTGGGGCGCGACCGTCATCACGCAAATTTTCTCGGCCATTCCCTTGATCGGCGACACAATCGTCACCTGGCTGTGGGGCGGGTTTTCCGTCGATAATCCGACCTTGAACCGCTTTTTCGCGTTGCATTACCTGCTGCCTTTCGTGATTGTCGGGGTTGTCTTGCTCCATGTCGCGGCGCTGCATGTCTGTGGTTCCAACAATCCGACCGGCATTGATCCGAAGGGGCCGCAGGACACAATTACGTTCCACCCCTATTACACCACCAAGGATACGTTTGGGCTGACCGTCTTTCTGACGTTTTATGCTGCCATCGTGTTTTACGCGCCCAATGCTCTGGGCGATGCGGAAAATTATATTCCAGCCAATCCGATGGTGACGCCGCTGGAGATTGTGCCGGAATGGTACTTCCTGCCCTTCTATGCCATGTTGCGGTCGGTGACCCTTGATCTGGTCATTCCCTTTACCGGCATTGTGCTTATCCCCGCAAAACTCGGCGGCGCGATTGCCATGTTCGGCGCCATTCTGATCCTGTTCGTGCTGCCCTGGATTGACCGCTCTCCGGTACGCAGCGCCGTGTTCCGCCCCATCTACAGAAAGATGTTCTGGGTGTTCCTCGCTGATTGCGTCATGCTGGGCTATATCGGGTCGCAGCCTGCGGACGGAGTTCTGCCCGGGCTGAATATTGAGCTTAAAGTGCTCGGCGCGTTAGGGTTGACTTACTACTTTGCCCATTTCGTCGCTTTGTATTTCCTGCCGAAATTTGAGAAAACCCTGCCCTTGCCCGACAGTATCGCGGCCAGTGTGCGCGGCAATACGGCGGCATAGAGGTTAGAAACCATGAAAAAGATTTTACACGCTCTGCCGGTGGCATTTCTTGGACTGGCGCTCGCACAGGCGGCGCATGCCGGAGGGGGCGACATGCGCAAGCCGCACAAGCCGGAAACCGGATGGCAACATGAGGGGCTGACCGGAACCTTTGACCGCGCCGCCGTACAACGCGGCTTTCAGGTTTATAAGGAAGTCTGCTCCGCATGCCATAGTCTGCGGCTGCTTTCTTATCGCAACCTGACCGAGATCGGCTTTACGGCGGATCAGGTCAAGGCCATTGCGTCAAGTTATCAAACTCCGGCGGAGCCGGACGATCAGGGCGAAATTAAAATGCGCCCCGCCGTGCCCGCCGACCGTTTCGTCGGCCCCTTCGCCAATGAGAATGCGGCGCGCGCCGCCAATAATGGCGCCTTGCCGCCTGATTTATCGTTGATTGTCAAAGCGCGGCATGGCGGCATGAACTATATTTATTCGCTGTTGTCGGGGTATGAAGCCGCGCCGGCGGATGTCAAGATGATGGCCGGAATGAACTACAACCCCTATTTCCCCGGGCACCAAATTGCTATGTCTGCGCCTCTGACCGAGGGCGCGGTGACCTATGCCGACGGAACCAAAGCGACTGTCAGCCAGATGGCGCAGGATGTCACCACGTTCCTGACCTGGGCAGCAGAGCCGAAACTTGAGGTCCGTAAACAGACCGGCATGAAGGTAATGATCTTCCTGATCATTTTTGCTGGCTTTATGTATGCGGCCAAGAAGCGCGTGTGGCGCAAGCTGCATTAAAAGACGTGTTAAGCCCTTATTTGTGGCCGGAATCGGCGCAATGGTGAACAGATTCTTAAGGGTAATCATTCGGTAACCAGACTGCGCTAGGTTGAGGCGTAGTTTTGTCTTTCCTTCACCGGTTGCCCCTGATGACGTCTCCCCTGCCCGAGGACATTCTTGACTATTGGTATCGTGAAGTCGGTGCTGACGCCTGGTTCAAACCGGATGTCGGGCGCGATAAGGAAATTCGCGACCGCTTTTTACCCCTGCACCAGAGCGCGATCGCCGGAGCCTTGAGCGGCTGGGAAGAAAATCCCACCGGCATGCTGGGGCTGATGCTGATCCTGGATCAATTTCCGCGCGCCATGTTTCGCAACACGGCGCAAGCCTTTGCCACCGATGCGACAGCGCTTGACCTCGCGCGCACCGCAATCATCAGGCATTTTGATGACCGGATCGATGTCGGGTATAAACTTTGTTTCTATCTGCCTTTCGCTCATTCCGAGAATCTGAGCGATCAGCGTTTGTCGTTGTTCTATATCCGCGAACGCACCAAAAATCCTGATTGGCTTGACCGCGCCGAACATCATTATCAGGCCATTCAGCGCTTTGAACGCTTTCCGGAGCGCAACAAGGCTCTGGGACGCCCCAGTACGGCGGAAGAAGAAGCCTATTTGCTGAAGCCAGTGGTTGAGTTTTAAGACACAGACCTCCGGCGTTCAAACCGTCGCCAGCCGCACAGCACATCTGACTCTTAGCCCGCAGACGCAGTTAATATTCCAGTGAGTTCCCGTGCCAGCAACCGCGCGATTTTTTCGCGCTGCATGGGCTGACGCAAGATGGCTTCATCCTGGATATTCGACAGAAACCCGGTTTCGATCAGGATCGAAGGCACGTCGGGCGCGCGCAGGACGGCAAAATTTGCGGCGCGCAGCGGATTGTCCAACAGCCGCCATTCGCGGCCCACGCCGCGCACCAGATTGACCTTGGTGCGCTGCGCCGTATCGCGCGCCTGCCGCGTCGAAAAATCCATCAAAATCGCGGCGACTTCCTGATCAGCCTGCGCCAAATTGACGCCGCCGATTTTATCAACCAGATTTTCCTGCTGCGCCAGTTGGCGCGCGAAATCGTCGGTCGCACGGTCGGACAGCGTATAGGCCGACAGGCCGCGTGCCGTCTGATTTGGCGCGCTGTCGGCGTGGAGAGAAATAAATAAATCGGCCTTCGCCGCCCGCCCTCGGGCAACACGCTCGCCAAGCGGCAGAAATTCGTCCCGTTCCCGCGTCATACGTGCGGTCAGCCGGGGCTGCCCCGCGATATGCTGCGCCAGACGCCGTCCGATATCGAGCGTGATGTCCTTTTCATAGGTTCCGCCGCGTCCCACCGCGCCGGGATCGTGGCCGCCATGGCCGGGATCAATCATTAGCAGGCGTGACGGCGGCGCGGCGGCGGCCTTATCCTTTAGGGGATATCTTTTACCTTTGCGCGGCGGGGGCTTATCCGCCGCCCACAGCAGCGCCGGAACCGAAACCACAAAACTGACGCCTGCGCCGCCAAGCAAATAGCGCAGAAATAACCGTCGTCCGGGTTGGGTAGGGCTATGGGGCATAGAGACATTAACCATTGCGAATCAGGTGCTGCAGCATGCCATAAGGGCATAGCGGATTAAAAGAGTTGGCCGCTGCGGCCCCTGCCCGTAATTTTATGATTGCAAATAAGCGGAAATATTAGTTTCATGACGCAGTATATCGTATTGTTACCCAACAGTTTTTGGAACCTTATGCATAGAAGTCACGCGCGATGAAGAAAATTTTACATGTGACGGAATCGTTGGGCGGCGGCGTGGCCACGGCTCTGCGGGGCTATGTGCAAAGCGCTCCCGATCATCAGCACTATTTATTGGCGGCCAAGCGCGACGGCACGCACGACAAAATGACATGGTTGCAGAACCTGGCCGGGCTTGAGGAACTGCCGCGTGAATTTTTTCCGGCCATAAAAAGAATCCGCGCTGTTTATAAAAAAATTATGCCTGATCTGGTGCATCTGCATTCCTCGTTTGCGGGCGGTTATGGTCGCCTCGCGCTGCTGCCGCGTCGCAAGGTGATCTACACGCCGCACTGCTTCGCCTTCGAACGCTGCGATATTAGCAAGACTCAAAAAATCATCTATCGCCTGGCCGAACATATTCTTTCGACCCGCAGCTATATGATTGCGGCAACCAGCCCACGCGAACTCGATCTCGCCGAACTGCTGGCCTTCACGCAAGATACAATGATTTTGCCCAACGCGCCGCATTTAAGCGCCGCGATCAAGGAACAGCGCGAAAATTATCGCCCCGGCAAGAAACTGAAGATCGTGATGGTCGGGCGCATCTCGCCGCAGAAGGATCCCGCATTCTTTCTGGATACCGTCATCATGGCCAAGGAACGCCGCCTTGAGGCGGATTTCATTTGGCTGGGCGGCGGCGATCCGACTTGGGAAGATAAATTGCGCGCGGCGGGCGTGAGCGTTTCAGGTTGGTTAGAGCAGGATGAGGCGCTGCGCCGCATGGCCGCCTGCGACATTTATTTCCATACCGCAGCGTGGGAGTCTTGTCCCTTGTCGGTTCTGGAAGCCGCAGCGCTGGATATGCTTATGGTTTGCCGCGATTGTCCGGCCATCGTCAGCCTGCCGGTCAGTCCCACCGTGTCCTCGCCCAAAGTGGCCGTCGATACCTTCCTGCAACTGGCACAAAACCGGCGGCTGGACGATTTCAAGCCGATCAACCAAATCATCAACACGGCATACAGCGAACAGATGCAGGCCGACGCGTTGAGCGATTTGTACGACGCGTGATTATCTTTAAGCCCAGCGTTTAGGTACGTAATTCCGGAACGTCGATATCGGCGGGTGCGGCGCGCTGGTGGCGCTGCCGCCAGAGCATGGCTCCTTGCAGGATCGTCTGGAACAGCGCGGTGACGATCAATGACCAGGCCGCGCCATAGATGCCAAAGCTCCAGACCAGCAGCAAATTACTGACGCTCGCCACCACCAGATTCAGCACAAAGGCCAGCGTCAGCATGCGATCCTGATGCCGGGCATAGAGCGTGTACTGGCTGACATCCGCTTGAAACTTGATCCAGAACCCAAGCAGCATCAAACCAAAGATCCCGATATATTCCGACGCCAGAGGACGGTTGACGTAGTCAATCACCGGCGCAATCAAAAGCGCCGCCAGCAGACATGCCCCCGCCCCTGCCAACGCCATACGCAGGGACATGCCGCGAAAGCGGCGCCAGAAACCGGCCTCGTCGCCGGTTTTATAATCCGCGATCAGTCGCGGAAACTCGCTATAGAGCAACCCGGTTTGCACCAGAACCTGCACCGCATAGGCAAATGACCAGAACATCACGAAAACGCCCGCCAGCTCCAGCCCCGTCAGCCAACCGACGACATAGCGATCGACATAGATGCTGCCATTCTGTGCCAGGCCGGCGATATAGAGCGGCAGCCCACGCATCAGAGCTTGCCGAACCCAGGCCCAGTTCGGCCTTTGCGCGGCGATCCGGGGGAAAGGCAGTTTGGCCAGGAACCACAGCGCCAGCAGAAACGACACCAATGTGCCCAGAAGCCACCCCAGAATGACGTGATCCAGCGTGCGCCACGTTGGATCAAGCAATCCGATGGGGATCAGGACGAAAGCCCACAGCCCGTTGGTGATGCCGATGATGACGTTCGCGTGGATCTGACGATGCTGCGCGATCAGGATATTCCCCAGCTCAAGAACCTGATGCCCTGTGATCAGCAAAATCACGGAATAGAGCGTATAATGACGGTAGGACTCGGGAATAAATGGCCAGAGCAAGAAGGCCAGAATGATCACCACGCCATAACCGACGATATAGGCCGCTTGCTGGTCACGGATAATCGTCGCCTGGCGCAACGGCGGTGTGTCCACCATTTCGCGGTTGGCGACGAAATACAAACCGCCGCCGATAATTTTTGTGCCGATGACATTCGCCGCCTGCAACAGGCCAAAAATCCCCACAGCTTCCAACCCGATATAGCGGGTGATGTAGATCATCAGGCCAAATTTCGCGATCAGCGAGGCGCCGCGCAATCCAACATTGGCGGCAAGGCGCAACATTTTTTCCAGAAAACCCGTCATCGGTTGTGACGTGCCGTGGAGCAGACCAGGCCGGATTCGGCGCCAGCCTTAAGCGAAATATAGCGCGGCAAGGCATTCAGCGCGAAGACCGATTTATCTTTTCCAGCGGTCAGCCGTAATTGCGTCCCCGGTTGATCGGACCACGCCACCAGCACGCCGGGAGCCCGTGATGCGGCCGGACGGAACAGGAAAAGCTGGGCATCCGTGGCGCGGCATGATGGCGGCGTCAACCGGCGCTTAAAAGACATGCCGCGCAATGTCGCGATCATGGTTTTCACAGCCGCATAGCTCGCCTTTGGGGTTCCATCCAGATTGATGAGGCCGAAGCCATCTTCGCCTTCGTCCGGATTGTTCCCGTCATCCTGCCACTGATACCAGACCGCCAGCGGCACACCCTCGGCCAGATTGACGATGAACATGCGCGTGGCTTGTGCCGCCTGTTCCTGTTCCCGGTCGGGGCTTGCGCCCGGATATTTATGGCGCAGCGGCTTGCCGCGCATCGTATAGCCCCATTCATCCACCATGGTCGGGACTTCACGCCCCGCAGCCTGCATATATGGTTTCAGGATTGCCCGGATCCCGTAATAATCTGCGGCGACGCTGTCGGGCGGCATCGGGCGATAAGGATGCAGGCTGAACCCGTCGATGCAGGTCATGACATTGACGTGTCTGAGCATGCTCTGGATGAAATTATAATCAATCTCGCCGTCGCCTTTACCCTGGATGACCGTGATGTCGGGGCCGATCACCGGCGCGCCGGGAACAGCCGCTTTGATCGCCTGACAACTTTGCTGCAACACATCGCCATAATCTTCAGGTGAAAATTTCGGCGGGAAATTTGTGTCCATATTCGGTTCATTGAACAGCGACCAGATAAAATTCTCCGCGCCATAGAGGTCGGCATAATGCCGCGCCGTCGCGGCGGCAAAGGCGGCAAAGCCCGCGATAGCCTCAGGCGTGCGCGGCCCCGGCAATAGATGATGCGTTTTGCCATGCGTGTCGGCGACCGGAACCGGATCGCCGGTATAAAGCCGGTTACCGTTATAGAGCGTGACCAGAACCTTCAACCCTGCCCGACGCGCCTGTGCCACCAGCGTGTCGAACGAGGTCTGCCACGGGTCGGGCAAGGACGGATCCGGCGCCCAACGCCGCAGCGGCGCATCCCAATGCCAGTCGCCCCGTTCGGGGAATTCGACATTGTCCCACCAGATGCCGGTGCGGATGTAGGTGAAGCCGAGCGCGGCGATGGCGTGCATCTGCTCCTGCGTCACGCGCTCCTGCTTGACCTGGATGGCCATACCGTTCGGCACGACGCCATCGGGCAGCGCCGCCCGCGCAGGAGAGGATGCGATCATCACAGCCATGAAGAGAAACGCCAGAAACCGGAGTGCAAGAAAAACGGGGCTGATGGTTAAAAACGGCATGGGGTGCTGTCAAAGCCTGTTCATCATCGCGTCAGGCCGCAGCGAAAACCATAATGTACGGCGCGGCACTCTCAAGATCAGGAACCAGTTCTTAGCAGAAATCTCCGTGGACGCGCAGCGTAAAGTTCAGCTTCTCTGTAACTTAGCTCCCGCGGTTAACCTTAGCCTTCACGCGCGCGCGGCAATAGCGGGGCACATTAACTATAATAGGGAGCGTTATTCAATTAATCTATTATTATTGCTTGATATTTTTCGAGTCGACAGATAATATCCAACCGTCGAAAGTAATATTTATGTGGCTGAAACTATATTCAGATGTTAAGAACTCAGCTACGGCAGTTGTTTCTTACTTGATTGATTTCGTATGACGTAAGGAATTGGGAATCAAGTTTTACTGTCTACTTTATTTTACGGAGATTACATGACGCCTCCGATTGTCCAAAAGAGCAAAATCAACACCCGCTACGAACACGCCAATCAGACGCCTCCGGCGAATGACGCCGCCAACCATTTCTTTAAACTGGCGCCGCTCAAGGCGCCCTTGCCGCTGCGCAACACGCGCTGGCCTTTACAATTTTTTATCCTGAGCGACACCGTTGCCTTGATGGCCGGAGCTGCAGTTTCATGGGTAACAACCCTGTTCGCCAACCAGGTTTTGTTGGAGCGGGACGCCGCAGCCTTGTTTCAAGGCGACCAGATTGTCCATTTAGGGCATTTCAGTGCACTCGGCGTCGTGCTGCTGTTGTGGTTTAACCAGCGCGGCCATTATCGCACGCGTCTGCCTTTCTGGATGGAGATTCAGAATGTTGTCGCCGGAGCGGGGCTATGCATTCTGCTCGACAGTTTTCTGCAATTCGCCACCAAGCAGGATTTATCCCGTCTGTGGCTGGTCAGCAGCTGGTTGTTCGCCGCCGTGGCGATCATCAGCTTGCGGAGCATCGTGCGCAAGACCTTGCGCCGTGATGGAAGCTGGGACATTCGCACGCTGGTGATCGGCTCCGGCGCAACCGCGCATGACGCCAAGGCGGCGTTGGCTTCGGAAGCGCAGTTGGGGTACCGGATCACCGGTCAGGTGCGCGATCTGGCGGAGCAGTTGCAGGACGCGCAAGGATCATGGACGCGCCTGTGCAACTGGCACAACGCCGATTTCGTTCTGATCGCCCTGGACGGTATCGAATTGCAGAACAATGCCGACTTGCTGACCAACCTGACCCGTGAGCGCGTGCCCTTCGCGATCATCCCTCCTCTGCGCGGCGTGCCGTTGCTGGGCATGGAAGCGCAATATTTCTTTAATCACGATGTCATGCTGCTGACGCGCTGCAACCGGTTGGAAGAAGTCTTCCCCCGCTGCGTCAAGCGCGCGTTTGACATTGTGGTGGCGGGAGCGGCCCTGGTGACGCTCGCGCCCCTGTTCATTGCCGTGGCCTTGCTGGTGCGGCGCGACGGCGGAGCGGCGTTTTATTCCGATGCCCGCATCGGCGTTGACGGCAAGCTGTTTGGTTGTCTGAAATTCCGGTCGATGATCGCCAACGCCAAGCAGGTTTTGGATCAATATCTCGTGACCAACCCCGAAGCCGCCGAAGAATGGCAGCGCGACCAGAAGCTGCGGAACGATCCGCGCATCACCAAAATCGGCGCCTTCATCCGCAAGACCAGCATCGACGAATTGCCGCAGCTGTGGAACGTGCTGAAGGGTGATATGAGCCTGGTCGGGCCGCGGCCGATGATGGAAAATCAGGCCGAGTTGTATGGCGCGGATGTGGCGCTGTATCAACAGGTGCGCCCCGGCATCACCGGCCTGTGGCAGGTGAGCGGGCGCAACGAATTATCGTTTGAGCGCCGCGTCGAGCTGGATCGCTGGTATGTCAGCAACTGGACCCTGTGGCACGACATCGCTATCTTATTCAAAACCGTGCCCGTGCTGCTGTTCCGCAAGGGCGCGTACTAAAAAACCCCACGACATAAACACAACGGCATTGACGGCATCGCATGAGCAAAAAATCACCCAAACTGCGCACAACCATCAGTCGCGCTCCCGTGAGCAGGGTCGAAATAATCCAGAATTTTGTCATGGCAGCCAGCGCGGTTGTTGGGCTGACCGGAATTGCCCTGTGGTATTCTGACGTTAAAGCAGGAGAACCCATTGCGGCAGCGGCGATGGGTATAGGTTCCGCCATCGCCGGCTTTCGTGGGCTGGTGTGGGCGGGCAACCTCATTGATAATCACGGCAGCCCTGCCAAACCCACAAGCGGCACAAGAAAACTTCGCCGTCGTGCCTTGACGGCCTGATCGCGAAGAATTTTGCCGAATTCATTAAGTCGCCGCGCTTTCATCAGGACACGTCGAGCCTTGACATCACGTGCTTGTTTGATAACGGCATGACGGTTGTTTTTGTTGGTTGTTTCCTATTATGATGCCCATCGGCAATGCCGTTGGTCTATGCAAAGGGTTGGAATATCAATGACAAGAAAATTCAAAGTTGCCGTCGTTGGCGCGACCGGCGCGGTCGGGCGCGAGATGTTGCAGACCCTGTATGACCGCAATTTCCCGGTCAGCGATGTTGTCGCTCTGGCGTCCAGCCGTTCGGCGGGCGGCGAGGTCAGTTTCGGCGCCGACAAGGTGCTGAAGGTTCAGGATCTTGAGAAGTATGATTTCAAGGGCACGGATATTTGCCTGTCCTCGGCAGGAGCCAAGGTGTCGGAAGCGTTCGCGCCGCGCGCCGCAGCGGCGGGCTGCGTCGTCATCGACAATACTTCACAGTTCCGCATGGATCCCGATGTGCCTCTGGTCGTGCCGGAGGTCAATCCGCAAGCTTTGGCCGGGTTCCACAAGCGCAACATCATCGCCAACCCCAATTGTTCGACGATCCAGATGGTCGTGGCTTTAAAGCCCCTGCACGATCTGGCCGGGATTACCCGCGTGGTTGTCAGCACCTATCAATCCGTTTCCGGCGCCGGCAAGGAAGCGATGGATGAGCTTTTTTCCCAGACGCGGGCGGTTTTCGTCAATGATGCGCTGAAGAAAGAAGTGTTCACCAAACAGATCGCCTTTAACGTTATTCCGCAGATTGATGCCTTTATGGACGATGGCGGCACCAAAGAAGAATGGAAGATGGTGGTCGAAACCAAAAAAATCCTCGACCCCGCCATCAAGGTCACCGCCACCTGCGTTCGCGTGCCGGTTTTCATCGCGCATAGCGAAGCGGTCAATGTGCAGTTCTCTCGCCCGATCAGCGCGGCGGAAGCGCGCGCGGCTTTGAAAAAAGCGCCGGGAGTCAGCGTCGTCGATCACCGGAATGAGGAAGGATTCGTGACCCCCGTTGAATGCGCGGGTGAGGATGCGACCTTTGTCAGCCGCATCCGTGAGGATATGACGGTCGAGAACGGGCTGAATATGTGGATCGTGAGCGACAACCTGCGTAAAGGCGCGGCGTTGAACGCGGTGCAGATTGCCGAATTGCTGATTAAAAATTACCTGAAATGACCGTAATCATGGCAAGCGCCCGCGCGGCGTATGAGGACGAACAATCATGACCTTACGTATCGGCATTCTCGGGTTCGGCGGACGGATGGGGCAATTGCTGGTGGCCGAGGCGGCGCAGTGTGCTGATATTCATCTGGCAACGCTGTATTGGCGGCAGCAGCGCGCAGGCGTCGTCTTGCCGCAGGATTGCCTGGTCAGTCATGATCTTGATGCGGTTCTTGCCGCGTGCGACGTCGCAATTGAATTCACCACACCGGACGCTGCCGCCGTGTTCGCCACGCATGCGGCCAGATTTGGCAAGCCCCTGGTCAGCGGCACCACCGGACTGAACGCCGAACAGCAGGCCACGCTTGCGGCGGCGGCGAAGAAAATTCCCTTGCTGCAGGCGCCGAATACCAGCCTGTCGCTTACGGTCGCGCGGCAGGTGACGACGCTGGCGGCACAGTTGCTGCGTGGGCACGGATACGATGTCGGCATCAACGACCTGCATCACCGGCATAAGAAAGATGCCCCCTCCGGCACGGCGAAGGCTTTGGGCAATGCCGTCAACGCGGGCGACCCCGATGCGCGTCCCGTTTATGCCGGACAACGGCTGGGTTCGATCGTCGGCGAGCATGAAGTGATTTTTGCAGGTCAGGGCGAAGTGCTGCGTATTCAGCACAGCGTCACCGACCGGGCTATTTTCGCCCGCGGCGCCCTGGCCGCCGCTGCGTGGCTGCATGGAAAAAAGCCCGGTTTTTATAGCATGAACGATGTTTTAGGCATTGCGTAACATTTTTTCGGCATAGTGATACGATGGAAATTATTCTTGGCATTTTGACGCCGCTGGCAGTACTTGGCGGTTTTGTTTTTTGTGAATGGCTGTGGCCACGCCGCGTGTTGCAGACGCCGCGCCTGCGGCGCTGGCCGAACAATATCGGAATTACGCTGGCGAATAAAATTATGTTCCGCTTTCTGCTCCCCGTCTCTCTGCCCGGCACGGCGCTTTGGATGTCGGCGGAAGGTTGGGGGCTGATCAACTGGCTCAACTGCCCCCTCTGGCTGTCCTATCTGCTGACCTTCGTCGTCCTGGATTTTGTCTATTACCTTTATCACTACGCGACGCATCACGTTCCCCTGCTGTGGCGCATGCATCGCATGCACCATTCGGATACGGATTTCGATGTCACCACGGCGATACGCACGCATCCTTTCGATCTGGCGCTTGGCGTCGTGCCGCAATTGCTGGCTGTTGTTCTGTGCGGCATGCCCGCCGAAGCCATTCTGGGCTTTCAGGCCTATTCCGGACTGGTCGGAAAGTTTTGCCACAGCAATATCCGTATACCATCGCGCGTGGACGCGGTGCTGCGCTGGCTGATCGTGACGCCGGACTTGCACCGGGTGCATCATTCGGCCTGGCACGTCGAGACCGACAGCAATTTCAGCGCCGTTTTCCCCTGGTGGGATCGGATGTTCGGAACCTATCGCGCGCAGCCGGTAGCGGGGCATGAAGCGATGATCATCGGCATCGAGACTTACCGCACCCCATTTGACCAGCGGCTTGATCGCATGCTGATGCTGCCCTTTTTGCCGGTGCTGCCCATCCCGTCCGGGTGGCGGACGCCGACGCAAACGGTGGCCGAACCGCCAAGATAGGCGTTTTATTTTGTTTACGGATGACCGTTTTTTGCAGGGCACAGGAAAAGCGGATTTTTGGGACGGTGACATTGGCCAATTGATGCGTTTATGTGCCGCGCATTGGGGCAGTGTCGCCATATAATTTAGACGATATTCACTGAGCAGACCATTACATGCTTATTTTAATTGGCAGTCTTGTGCCCTTTGCGGCAATCGGCCTCATCGCCTTGTGGGAATATTTGCGTCCCTGTCGCCCGCTTTTGACGCCACGGTGGCAGCGCTGGCCCCACAATCTGGCGTTCATTGTCATCAAGAAATTATTCTTTCGGTTTGTCCTGCCGATCTCCATCGCTGGAGCCGCACTGGCTTCACAGCATTACCAGATCGGCATGCTGCATGTGCTACAGGCACCCGTAATAGTGGGTTGGGTGGCAACTTTTCTGATCCTGGATTTTTGCAGTTACGTGATCCACTATGCGCTGCATTATGTGCCGTGGATGTGGCGGTTGCACCGCGTGCATCACTCCGATACCGATCTGGACGTCACCACCGCCACGCGGTCGCATCCGTTTGACGATGTGATTTATTTCTTCGTGCATATGGGCGTCGCGGCGGCCGTTGGCATGCCGCCCGAAGCGGTTCTTGTGTTTCAGTTTTACGCAGGTCTGGTCTCGAAATTCAGTCACGGCAACATCACGCTGCCGGAGGGCATCGAGAAATTTATGCACCGCTTTATGGTAACTCCGGCGATGCATCGCGCCCATCATTCCGCGCTGCCGAAAGAGACCAACAGCAATTTCAGTATCGTTCTGCCCTGGTGGGATGGTTTATTCGGCACTTACTGCGCTATGCCAGAAGGTGGGCATCAGGGCATGATTATCGGCCTGGAAACTTTCCGCGAGCCGGAGGAGCAGAAGTTGCACAGATTGTTACTGCATCCGCTGTTTCCCAATCGGCCGGTTCCCAAGGACTGGCGCGCGACGGTTCAGAGACAGGTCTCATCGAGAAATCCGCGCTAATTATTTTCTGCTAGAGCCCCTGCTCCCATCATCCGCCCTTCTGGCGGGAAAGCCGCGCCCATGGAGGTGCGACCTTGCCTAACCGGCGCGTTGCTGCGACGCCGCGCTCAAGCCTGCCGCGGCCATCGCGTCATTGAGCGCCTGCTCGGTCGGCTTGGTAACGGGAACCAGCGGGAGACGCAGATCGGGGCGGCAGCGGCCAAGACGCGCCACCGCATATTTGACGGGCGTGGGCGAAGTTTCCACGAACAGCGCATCATGCAGCGGCATCAACCGGTCATGGATTTCCTGCGCGGTTTTCACGTCACCCTTGTGCCAGGCCTCCTGCATTTGCGCGCAAAGTGCCGGAGTGACGTTGGACGTTACCGAGATGCAGCCGTGACCGCCATGCGCCAGAAACGCCAACGCCGTACCATCTTCGCCCGAGAACTGGAGAAAATCCTTGCCGCAAGTCTGGCGGGTCTTGATCGGGCGGGCGAGATCGTTGGTCGCGTCCTTGACCCCGATGATACGCGGCAATTCGGCCAGCTGCGCCATGGTTTCGACGCTAATATTCACCACGCTGCGCCCCGGGATGTTATAGATGACGATCGGCAGGCTCGTATGATCATGGATCGCCTTGAAATGGGCGTAGAGTCCCGCCTGTGTCGGCTTGTTGTAATAAGGCGTGACATGCAACGCGGCATCCGCGCCGCACCGCTCCGCATGCTGGGTCAGGGCAATGGCCTCTGACGTGGCGTTTGATCCACATCCGGCCATGACCAGGATTTTTCCTTTGGCCACCGCGACGCAGAGTTCGACAACATGGTGGTGTTCTTCATGGCTGAGGGTCGGGGACTCGCCCGTCGTGCCACAGGGAACGACGCCGTGCGTACCCTCGGCGATTTGCCAGGCCACAAATTCCTGAAAAGTGCGGGCATCAACCTTGCCGTCCTTGAACGGCGTGATGAGGGCGGTGATCGATCCCCAGAAACGTGCCTTGCGCGTCATTATTAAACCCTCCATACCCGCACATCATCGGCAATGCCGAACAACATACGCGACTCTCATGACTGCCTGCCCGGCGTTCAAATGCGCGGGAATAACGGAAATACAACGGGAATTCAGGTTAGCAAGAAGATTTGCATAAAGCCATACCCTTGATATCTTTTACTTATTGCCTGCGGCGCGACAAAGGGCTATCTTGCCGCCTGCTCAAAATATCAATCCGTACGAGTTTCCCATGTCCAGCAGCGCCCCTCCCCCCAGCGCGCCACGCGCTGCGCGGCCTCTGTCTCCCCATTTGCAGGTTTATAAACCGCAGATCACCAGCGTCATGTCGATTCTGCACCGGATAACCGGGGTCGGACTGGCGGCGGCTTTGCCTGTGCTGGTCGTCTGGCTGGTGGGGCTCAGTCAAGGACAGGAAGTCTATCAAGCCATGATGACCTGCTTCACATCGCCGGTCGGCAAACTGTTCCTGATGGGATGGAGTTGGGCTTTTGCCTATCATCTGTGTGCCGGCATACGCCATTTGCTCTGGGATACCGGGCGCGGCATGTCCTTGGCGCAAGTTAATCTGTCGGGCTGGATTGCGCTGGCGGTTTCCACGCTCATGACCGCCGGTCTGTGGTTCTTTATTCTGGGATGGGAATCATGAAGGACAAAACTTGCTTGCGCGCGCCGCTGGGCGTCGTACGCGGCCATGGTTCAGCCCGGAGCGGCACGGCGCATTGGTGGGGCATGCGGTTGACCGCGCTGGCGCTCGTTTTCCTGTGCGGATGGTTTGTCGTTAAACTGCTATTCTGTATGCAGGGCGGCGCCTATGACCCCACGGTGGCCTGGCTGCGGCACCCCATCAACGCAACGCTGATGTGCCTGTTACTTGTGGTCGGGTTCCATCATACGGCCAACGGGTTGCAGACGGTGATCGAGGATTATATCCACTGCCCCTGCGGCCGGACTTTTGGGATTATTTCAGTGAAATTCGTGTCCGTCCTGCTGGCGGGCATCGGCATCTTCGCGGTCGGCAAGATCGCGTTCGGGAGTTAAGGGCATGAGCGCGGCTTATCAGATCATCGACCATACTTATGATGTCGTCGTCGTCGGCGCGGGCGGCGCAGGATTACGGGCAACTTTCGGCATGGCGGAAAAAGGACTGAAAACCGCCTGTCTTACCAAGGTGTTTCCGACCCGCAGCCATACGGTCGCGGCGCAGGGCGGGATTTCCGCCGCGCTGGCCAATATGGGCGAGGATGACTGGCGCTTTCACATGTATGACACGATCAAAGGGTCGGACTGGCTCGGTGATCAGGACGCCATTGAATATATGTGCCGCGAGGCGATTCCGGCGGTCATCGAGCTGGAACATTACGGCGTGCCGTTCAGCCGTACCGCAGAGGGCAAGATTTATCAGCGCGCCTTCGGCGGCATGACCACGAATTATGGCGAGGGCATCGCCTATCGCACCTGTGCCGCCGCCGACCGGACGGGACATGCGATTTTGCATACGCTGTATCAACAGTCGTTGAAGCATGATGCAGAGTTCTTCATCGAATATATCGCGCTTGACCTGATCATGGACGATGACGGCGTCTGTCGCGGCGTGATGGCGTGGAATCTTGACGACGGCACAATTCACCGGTTTCGGGCGCAGATTGTCGTTCTGGCCACCGGCGGTTATGGCCGCGCCTATTTCTCGGCAACATCAGCGCACACCTGCACCGGCGACGGCAATGCGATGGTGCTGCGCGCCGGATTGCCGTTGCAGGATATGGAGTTCATTCAATTCCATCCGACCGGAGTTTACGGCGCCGGCTGTCTCATTACCGAAGGAGCGCGCGGCGAAGGCGGATACCTGACCAACAGCAACGGCGAGCGTTTCATGGAGCGTTATGCGCCGAGCGCCAAGGATCTTGCCAGCCGCGACGTGGTCAGCCGGTCGATGACCATTGAAATCCGCGAAGGACGCGGGTGCGGCACGCTCAAGGATCATATCCACCTGCATCTTGAGCATCTCGACCCCAAGATCGTTCATGAACGCCTGCCCGGCATTGCCGAGACGGCGCGCGTGTTCGCGGGCGTCGATGTCACGAAAGCGCCGATCCCCGTTCTGCCGACCGTGCATTACAATATGGGCGGCATCCCCACGAATTATAAGGCGGAGGTCGTGCGCCCGACCCGGGATGACCCCGACGCGGTCGTGCCGGGATTGATGGCGATTGGCGAAGCCGCCTGCGTTTCCGTGCATGGCGCAAACCGTCTGGGCTCCAACTCCCTCCTCGACCTGGTGGTATTCGGACGCGCGGCGGCGATCCGGGCACGCGAATTGATCAAGCCGGAGACGCGGCAACGTGATCTCCCCAAAAATTCCGCCGATGCCGCTTTGGCGCGCTTTGACCGCACGCGCCATGCCGCCGGAGACATCAGCACCGCCGATCTGCGGCTGGAAATGCAGAAAGCGATGCAGGATAACTGCGCCGTGTTCCGCACCGGCGAGGTTCTGGCCGAAGGACAGAGACTGGTGCATGCCGCCTATGCCAAGCGCGACAATGTGCGTGTTTCCGACCGGTCGCTGATATGGAATTCGGATCTCGTTGAGACCCTGGAACTCGACAATTTACTGGCGCAAGCTGTTGTCGCCATCGATTGCGCCTTGAACCGGCAGGAAAGCCGCGGCGCGCATGCCCGCGAGGATTTTCCGCACCGCGACGACATCAACTGGATGAAACATTCGGTGGCGTGGCTTGACGACAAGGGCAAGACCAAAATCGATTACCGCCCCGTGCATCTTTATGCCTTGACCGACGAGGTGAAGCCTGTACCACCGAAGGCAAGAGTGTATTAAGCATGGAAAACCGGGCTATTTTCATTGCAACAAATACGACGCCATTGTCACTACACATTAAACAACGCAGACCAGAACTTGTTGCGCCGCAGACGCGGCGCAGGACTGGATCCCCGCCTGCGCGGGGATGACGACAGGGGTGGAATGAACGAGAAGAAATCTTATGTCTACATCTTGACCAACAGGCGCAATGGAACGCTTTACACCGGGATAACCTGTTACCTGGAACAAAGGGTGTGGCAGCACAAACAGAAGATGAACAAAGGGTTCACCAAAAGATATGGAATCGACAAGCTGGTTTATTACGAGATTTTTGACGATGTGACAGAAGCAATCCTGCGTGAGAAACAAATCAAGAAATGGGAACGGCAGTGGAAAATGCGTCTTGTCGAAAAATTCAATCCCGAATGGAATGATCTGTATGCAACACTTGGTACATAGCGCAATCGTCATCCCCGCGCAGGCGGGGATCCAGCCCTTTACACGCGGCAGCGTGGATCCATATGCATCTTTACGCCGCAGACGCGGCGTGGAACTGGATTCCCGCCTGCGCGGGAATGACAATTCTTTTTCTTGCTATTGTATCTACCGCACAAAGCCTGCTGCCGGAGACACAACATTTCACTATCAAGGGGACTGCAATGGCTGAATTTACCCTGCCTGCAAATTCCAAAGTTACCAAGGGGACGGTGCATCCGGCACCGGCAGGCGCCGGACGGACAACGACGTTCAAGATTTACCGCTGGTCGCCCGACGACGGCGCCAATCCGCGCGTGGACACCTATACCATCGACCGCAGCAAATGCGGGCCGATGGTGCTGGATGCTCTGATCCACATCAAAAATGACATCGACAGCACGTTGACCTTCCGCCGGTCATGCCGCGAAGGAATTTGTGGCTCCTGCGCGATGAATATCGACGGCACCAACACGCTTGCCTGCTTGAAGAATATTGACGATGTGTCCGGCGACGTGAAGATTTACCCCTTGCCCCACATGCCGGTGGTCAAGGATCTTGTGCCCGACCTCAACCATGTTTACGCGCAATATGCGTCGATCAAGCCGTGGCTGCAAAGCCAGACTCCCGCACCGCCGGATCGCGAGAGACTGCAATCCCCGGAAGAGCGCGCGAAGCTGGACGGTCTTTACGAGTGCATTCTATGCTTCTGCTGCTCAACATCGTGCCCAAGCTACTGGTGGAACGGTGATCGCTATCTCGGCCCGGCGATTTTGTTACAGGCCTATCGCTGGATCGTCGACAGCCGTGATGAAATGACCGGCGAGCGGTTGGACAATCTGGAAGATCCGTTCCGGCTTTATCGCTGCCACACCATTATGAATTGCACCAAGACATGCCCCAAGGGATTGAACCCGGCCAAGGCGATTGGCGAAATCAAGAAGATGATGGTGGAGCGGCATTAGCTGCGTCAAGCAGCCTGAGCCAGAAAGGTCAGCTTGACGTATCGTCTTTTCTTTCCCAGTCACCGGGCGGGCCGAGAACCTTGATGGCCGTGCCGAAGACGTGGGTTTCATAGACCGGCGTGAACATCAACTGCCGCCGCTGGATCGAATAACGCAGCACATGGTATTGCGCGTGGATGACGGCATCGGCGCCGATGCGAAACGCCTCGTTCTGCAAATTATCTATGGCGCGGCGCGTCGCCTCTTCCGGATCGATTAGATCGTGCCCTATCGCTTCGTAATAGCCGGTCGCACGGATTGTATCGAGAATCGCGTAGCGATATTTCACTTCACCGGTAATGATGCGGATCGCATGGACACGACGATCCCGTTCCTGCGCCATCGCTTCGGTGCGCTGCTCTTCGGCCTTCTGCGCCCTGCTCTTCCGATCCTGATCACGCCGCGCCTTGTCGCGGTTTTCACGCGCGTGACGCATTCTCTCCATCAAGGCATCGAGCATCATGCGCCCTTTATGCAGAACTGTTGCAGCTTAGTCGCCAGTTTCTCCGCCAAACGCAAACAAAGTGTTAAAAAGTTGCGTTATAACAAGGGTTTAACGCGCCGCAATCACATTATTATGCCGTTTTTATGGGGAAAGAGCAATCCCGGTCATTGCCGTGACCTCTTGCGAACGTTTACCTTGTTCGCGTAACGCCTGCAACGTCACGGCCTGGTCACGCTTGGCATAGCGCTTTCCCTGCGGGTCGGTCAGCAATTTGTGATGATGATAGGCCGGTACCGGCAAATTCAACAACGCCTGTAACAGGCGGTGGATGTCGGTGGCGCGGAACAGATCCATGCCGCGCGTAACACAGGTGACGCCTTGCAAGGCATCGTCAACCGTCACGGCGAGGTGATAGGAAGTCGGCGTATCCTTGCGCGCCAGAACAACATCGCCATAGTCCGTCGGGCGCGCGACGATCCGCCCCTGATCATGATCGTGCCAGACCAGTTCCCCGACCGACGCCGCAGCGCGGGCGATATCGAGACGCCAGCAATATTGTCCCTCGGACGTCATGCGCGCATCGCGTTCGGCTGCTGACAGGTTGCGGCAGGTTCCAGGGTAGACCGTGCCTTCGGGTCCGAGCATGTGCTGATGCGGGGCATGGCCTGCGGCGGCAACTTCGGTCTGGATTTCCTTGCGACTGCAGAAACACGGATACAGGAAATTCCGCGCGCGCAAGCGGTCGAGCGCGGTGCGATAATCGGCGAAATATTCCGATTGCCGTCGTACCGGATGTTCCCAGGTCAGACTGAGCCAGGTTAGATCTTCATAAATTCCCGCGATAAATTCTTCACGACAGCGCGTGGCATCGATATCCTCGATCCGCAGCAGGAAGCGGCCGCCGGACTCGCGCGCCTTGCGGGCGGCGAACAGTGCCGCATAGGCATGGCCGAGATGCAGCCGCCCCGTCGGGCTGGGGGCAAAGCGCGTGACCAGATGCCCGGACGACGGCGACATCATGGCGCATCCTCTGCATCGCTGGATTGCAGCTTTATTTTATCCAGAATTGCCCGCGCCAGTTTTTCATCCGGGTGAATTTCCAGCGCGCGGATGGCATCGGCACGGGCACGCGACCTTTGCCCCAGCCGCAGCCAGCAATCGGCGCGTAGCGCCAGGGCGGCCACTGCCCGCGAATTGCGCCGCACAACATGGTTGAGTTCCCTGACCGCGTCCCAGTAATGCTCGCCATCCATAAGCGCCATGGCGTAATCCTGCCGGTACTGCATATTGCCGGGGTCACGTTCAATGGCATTGATAAACTCCTGTGCAGCGGCGCCGCTCTGTTGCGCGCGTACATAAGCCCAGGCCGCTTTGCCGTAATGCACCGCCGCAGTTTTGTCTTGCGCCACCGCGCGCGCCAGGCGGCTGAACTGCATCGCGGCGGCCAGAAATTCGGCACTATTGAACAGCGCCAACGCCCGGCACTGCATCGCGGATTGGTCTTGCGGCGCCAGGCGCAGCCGGACATTGGCCTGCGCCAGAGCCTGATCAGGGTCGGTTTCAGCTTTGGCAAGACAGGCATCCCGGCCTTCCGCCGCCTGCGCCACCGGCAGCCCCGCCAGCAAGAATATAAGCAACAATGCGGGCAGCTTGCATCGCTGCGTTTGGGAAACTATGGTCATGGCTATGGCACGATTATTCATTTTCGGGTTCGGTTATAGCGCATTGGCGCTGGCAGGACAGCTGCGAAGTTTGGGGTGGGAGGTCGCCGGGACAACCCGGCAACCGGGAAAAGTCGCCGATTTACGGCATTTGGGCTTTACCGTTTACCCTTTCAGCCGCGAAATGCCGCTGGGCGTCGGCGTCGCTGCCCTGGCCGATTTTCCCTATGTCCTGCACAGCGTGCCGCCGGACGATCTGGGCGATCCGGTTTATGACCTGCATAGCGGGGATCTGGTCGATGTGATGCCCAATCTGAAATGGGTCGGGTATCTTTCCACCACCGGGGTTTATGGCGATCATCAGGGCGCGCGGGTGGATGAAACCACCCCTTGCTCCCCCACCAACGCACGGACCATGGCACGCTATCACATCGAGCGGCAATGGCTGGAGCTGCAGCAAAAATGCGGCGTCCCGATGCATATTTTCCGCCTCGCCGCCATTTATGGGCCGGGGCGGAATATTGTGGCCGATCTGCGCGCCGGCAAGATGCCACGGCGGTTGATGCCTGATCATGTCATCAACCGCATTCATGTCGCGGATATCGCACAGGCTTTGTCCGCGTCGATGCACAAACCCATACCGGGAGGCATTTATAATCTCGCCGACGATTGTCCCGCGCGGCAGAGCGACGTCATCGCCCATGCGGCGCAATTATTGAACATGGAGATTCCCGCCGCGCCGGAGTCGGACAAGGCCATCACCTTTGCCGACAGCAAGATTGTCGACAACGCGAAGATGAAACGGGAACTGGGCGTCAGGTTAAATTTTCCCGGCTATCGCGAAGGCCTGGCGGCAGCGCAATCCTTAGCGGTTCGGTGAGGTCCGGCGCACGTTGGCCGCATCCTTTCCGGAAAAGGCCGGACGGAAGGCGGCCAAGGGCTGCATATCGGCACGGATAGCTTCGACAACTGCTTGCGCCGCGCCTTCTCCGTTAGCTTTATCATAGCGCGCCGGATTCAAGGTGTTGCCTCCAAGTGAAACATGCAAGTTACGTCCGATGACTTCACGGACATCCGTTCCCCCCTTAAGCAACAGCAGTCTGGCCTCCTGTGTGGTGATGCCGTTAGGTTTCCAGTCAGCGACGGGCTTTCGAATATAAAATGCTGCTGCGTTGAACAGCTTCATCAGCAGATAGGGTTTGTCGATGCCGGTGATGTCGATAAGATTGCTCATAGGATGCTTCCTTGTGATTTTTCTCTTAAAAAATATCGCATCAGGACGACGCAGCATGCAATTAAAAAAGATTGTGCAGCGCAAGGCGGCATGAAGCGCAGATGGCGCTAGTTCGGGCGTGTCCTATCCTGACTCGGGCGCGGCAGAGACGCCATGGTTCGTACCGGCGCCGACGTCAGCGCGCGATAATCCTTTGGCTTGATGGCATATTGCTCCGCTGAATCAAGCGCGGGAGTGCCATCATCGTACTGCCACATATAACCAACCGGCCTTTGCGGATCCGCAACCTTGGTGAGTTCGAGCAGCGGGGTTTGTCCACTGGTTCCCAGACGCACTTCTTGAATTGACCGCGCCGTCAAGCCTTCAATAAAGGTATATTTTTTATTACGCACATCGACGGCAAACTGTTCAAGGAACGGCAAGAAAATCTTATCGCCTGTAGGATCGGCGCGTTCAAATGAATCGAAGACGAGATTGTCTTTAGCATCGATCCATGCCCAGCTCTGGCCGATTAAAGTGTTCTTGGCTTCGTCAACCCAAACATAGAATCCACTGTAAGGCGAACTCATGCCATAACGTACGCAGGGCGCGCCATTGCCATCGACGAATTGACAACAATTCGACATATGACCGAGAAAGAAACCAAGCGGATCATCCGGAGCCAAGCGCCTGAACAAGACTCCGGGAGCGCCGACATCCGCGCCATCAATGGTGATATCCGGCAGAAAGTCCTTATTCTTTTTATATGTCTTCCATTCGTCGAGCGTATCATTAAACACATCTTCGGCCACACCATACCGATTTGCCAGCGCCGCAAGAGCAGGATCTTCGTCACCGCGCTTATAGCCCATTTTAAGCATCACGGCGGCAAGTTCGCGAAGTGTTTCCATCTTGGGATCAGCGCCGACAATCTGCTCGATTTCCGGGGCTCGTGCCAAAAACGGGTATGCCTTAGGCCCGAATTTCATGACCTTGCCCTTCCAGTAGGCAGCATTCCAGTCGCCCTTCGGAATCTGGAACAAACAGGCATCATGCACAACGTAACGGTTGTCTTTCCCCCATTCCGTAGCCCATTTGTTCAGAAAATGGTCAACTTCATTCCGGGTCGAAAACAGGACAGAAAGTTTATAGGCATGTGTTTCCGCGCTGCCCGTACCCTCTATTTCCTGCGCATGTTGCATCGCAGGCAGCAAGGATTCATATAATTGCGGCTTAAAACGATAAGGTGAATAGGTGGCCAGACGGAATGAAGGCGGTTGTTTCCCGGTCATTTTGACCCACCGCGCATCGCGCCGCGAAAATTCTCGCCAAAATTTTGATTTAGGGATTTTCTTTTCCCATAACTGGAACCAGGGGATGTAAGATCCTTTGGCCGCATTCTGCCGCAGAACCGGATCCATCGCGTCATAGATTGCGCCAGAAATATCGCTGGCGTGGAAATATTCAAGTTTACGCAGAAGGCCAAAATCATTCTCGGCAGCGCGCGTCACAATTTTATCAAACTGCCCAATGCGTTTTGTGTATCGCATGATTTTGCGTAACGCATTCTGGCAATTAATATGAACTTCCCACGCATCCTCGCCTTCTGCCGTGCGCGCGCGATCCGCCAAGGCAACAAACGCGTGCGCGCATGCATCTCCCGCTTTATCAAAGCCATTTCCGCGCGCTATGTTTCTTATAAAATTTCTAAACAATCTTGGATTATGCTGCGCGATATTGGGCAACTTAGGGAAAAGTTTTGTATAGAGGTTTGGACGCCCCAAATGCTGGTGCAGCACTGCCATCAAGGTGAAGTCCCAAGGGGTGGCGTGAAGCACCATATTTTCTTCCCAGGAGGTTATCGGAACATCGCTTGGTCTGTTCGGATCCGTGGAGGTTAACTCCTGCGTATCATGGGAAACTTCGAAACGCCCTCTCCTGGCCTTGGCTTCCCACGTCATCACCGCAAGATCGACCAGTAATTTAGGAGAGCAGTCCTTAAACCGCTTATGCCCATTGACGACATCGCATACTGTTTGATTGTAGTCCTTCATGAAAATGAATAATTCGGCCGTCATCTCGTTAAGCGCTTTATCGAGGAACGGTTTGTCATTCATGTCTTCGCAAAGCGTATAAAGCTCCACAAATATCATCCTGGACGGCAGCTTGATAGCGCGCTTGAGTAAAGCGTAGTCGTATTCCCGGACAACGGAACGCACCAGATCATGGCCACCAATCTTGGGCAACGCGCGCACAATCGCCAGCAAATCGGGCTCGCTCGCCGGCCAATAGCCTTCCTCCTGGCCAGTAAGAAACGCCGATGCTGCCGCATGGGCGACTTCCTTGGGACCACCCAGCTTGTAAAGCCCGGCCAGAACGTCGTGGAAAAATTCCGGCTGAGCAAATCCGGAAATTGACCCAGATATGCATCCATGGAATATTTTAACGAGAGCATCTTCAGTAAAGTTTTTCTCCTCCGCCTGCCGCCACAACCATTGGAAAACCGGGGCGTGGCGCACATGGGAAAACCCGACATCAATCATCTTGGTCGCGTAGTCAACGCCTTTTCTTTCCTGCGCCTCCTGCAAGATAATTTCGAGCGTTTCAATATTCCCGGAATCCACCGCATCCCACATCATCGTGTGTTCAAAATAGGGATATTTCTCGCGGGCTGGCTTGAAGATATTATTGAAACATTTTTCCGCATCAGGGACGCGGGCGGCCTGATCCAGAAAAAATCGCGTGGCATCCGCGCGCCCTCGCGCCGCGCTTTTGTTTACGGCATCCGGAATCAGAGGAGTCCGGGCATCTTCCGGCAATTGTTGCCATATATTCTGGATCGACGGCAGGTCAAGATTTTGCGCCATAAAACCAAAATAGCGTGCCGCGACCTGTAATTCGGACGGCGTCAAATCCACTTTGCCGGAGGCGAGTTTTTCGATAAGGGCAAGCATTTCTTTTCAAATAGTGACGTCCAAATATAATGTCTCTTTGGCGTCATGAAAATGGCCGCATTACTTTCAGGCAGCCTCTTAACCAAGGCTTTAACGACAGGGAATCTCTGAGTTTTTTACTTCCTGTCGTCCATTTTCAAGGCGGCGATGAAGGCCGATTGGGGGATTTCGACCTCGCCAAACTGGCGCATGCGCTTTTTGCCTTCTTTTTGCTTGTCCAATAATTTGCGTTTGCGGCTGATATCGCCGCCGTAGCATTTTGCGGTAACGTCTTTACGCAACGCGGAAATGGTTTCGCGCGCGATGACTTTGCCGCCGATGGCGGCCTGCACCGCGATTTTAAAGAGCTGCTGCGGGATCAGTTCCTTAAGCCGTTCGCACAACATGCGGCCGCGTTTCTCCGCCGCGCTGCGATGGACGACAATACCCAGCGCATCGACCGGGTCGCCATTAACAAGAATAGACATATTGACCAGATCGCCGTCGCGGTACTCTTCCACCGCGTAATCGAAACTGGCGTAGCCGCGGCTGATTGATTTCAGGCGATCATAAAAATCGAACACCACTTCATTAAGCGGCAGGCGATAGACCAGCATGGCGCGGGAACCGACATAGGTTAAGTCCACCTGGGCGCCACGCCGGTCGTTGCAGAGCGCGAGAATGTTGCCGAGATATTCATCGGGCGTGAAGATCGTCGCCTTGATCCATGGTTCTTCGGTATGGTCGATGCGTACCGGGTCGGGCATATCAACCGGATTATGCAATTCTTTCATCGTGCCGTCGGTCAGGTGGACTTTATAAATCACCGAGGGCGCGGTGGTGATGAGGTCGAGATTGAATTCACGTTCCAGCCGCTCCTGAATAATTTCCAGATGCAGCAGGCCGAGAAAGCCACAGCGGAAGCCGAAGCCGAGCGCGGCGGAGCTTTCCGGTTCAAACTGAAAGCTCGCGTCGTTCAGCGCCAACTTGCCGAGGCTTTCGCGCAGATGCTCAAATTCCGCCGCATCCGCCGGGA
The DNA here is from genome assembly GCA_049653105.1 of Alphaproteobacteria bacterium. GTDB lineage: Bacteria > Pseudomonadota > Alphaproteobacteria > UBA9219 > RFNS01 > JBASFQ01. The sequence goes on along the minus strand of JBASFQ010000002.1, from coordinate 51,641 downwards.
ATAGACCGCAGAACACGACCGGAACCGAAGGTTTGAAGCCGGAAAGCGGCACGAGGGCGAGGCGTTTTTCCTCGGTAATCGTATCACCGACCTTGGTATCACTGATCTGCTTGATACCCGCGGTGATGAAGCCCATTTCGCCGGGGCCGAGTTCGTCGATTTGCACCTTTTTCGGCGTGAAGATACCGACCTGCTCCAGATCGCGGGTTGCGCCGGTCATCATAAAGCGCAATTTTGCGCCTTTACGGAGGACGCCTTCGAACACGCGCACCAGCACAACGACGCCGAGATAGGCGTCATACCAACTGTCCACCAGCAACGCTTTAAGCGGCGCATCGCGGTCGCCCTTGGGCGGCGGGAGACGGGTGACGATGGCTTCCAGAACGTCGTCGATGCCCAGGCCGGTTTTGGCCGAGGCGAGGACGGCGTCACTGGCGTCGATGCCGATGACATCCTCGATCTGGCGCCGCACCCGGTCGGGTTCCGCTGCGGGAAGATCAACCTTGTTCAGCACCGGAACAATTTCATGATGATTGTCGATGGCCTGATAAACATTGGCCAGCGTTTGCGCCTCGACGCCCTGTGAGGCATCGACGACCAGAATGGAGCCTTCGCACGCGGCCAGAGAGCGACTGACCTCATAGGCGAAGTCAACATGACCGGGTGTGTCCATGAGATTGAGGACATAATCCAAGCCGTCTTTAGCTTTATAATTCAGCCGTACGGTCTGCGCCTTGATGGTGATGCCGCGCTCGCGTTCGATGTCCATGTTGTCAAGCAATTGCGCTTTCATATCGCGCAATTCCACCGCGCCGCAGCGTTCGATCAGGCGGTCGGCCAGAGTCGATTTGCCATGATCGATATGCGCGATGATGGAGAAATTACGAATGCGGGATTGAGGGAACATTATGGTTTCAAACTCCCGAGAACATGAAGCACCGCATCGCCCATTTGTTGGGTGGTCAGGGATTTTTGGCCGGGGGCGGCGATATCCGCCGTGCGCGCGCCTGTTTGCAGCACTTGCGCCACAGCCTTCGCCAACATATCGGCGGCGGCCTGGTCTTGCAGCGAAGAGCGCAGCCACATTTCAACGCAGAGAATGGCGGCGAGCGGATTGGCGATCCCCTTCCCCGCAATGTCCGGGGCAGAGCCGTGGATGGGTTCATAAAGCGCCGCGCGTTTGCCATTGATCTCCGCGCCCAGCGAAGCCGACGGCAACATACCGATGGAGCCGGTAAGCATGGAGGCTTCGTCGGACAGAATATCTCCGAACAGATTGTCAGTCAGAATGACATCGAACTGTTTCGGAGCGCGGCAGAGCTGCATGGCGCAATTATCGACATACATATGGCTGAGCGTCACATCGCTATATTCCGCCTGATGCAGCGCGATGACGGTTTCGCGCCAGACGATGCTGCTTTCCATCACATTCGCTTTATCCACCGAGCAGAGATTTTTACGGCGGGCGCGCGCCAGTTCAAACGCCACGCGGGCGACGCGCTGGATTTCATGGGTGCTGTAGGTCTGCGTATTATAGCCGCGCTTCTGGCCGTCGGCCAAAACTTCGATGCCGCGCGGTTGGCCGAAATAGACGCCGCCGACCAGTTCACGCACGATCATGATGTCGAGGCCGCGCACGATTTCAGGCTTCAGGCTGGAGGCATCGAGCAGCGCATCGAAAATCACCGCCGGGCGCAGATTGGCAAATAAATCAAACGCTTTACGGATGCCGAGCAAGCCCGCTTCAGGACGCTTGTCATGCGCGACCCCTGCCCATTTCGGCCCGCCGACAGCACCCAGGAAAACCGCATCGGCAGTTTTGGCCGCCGCGATGGTCGTAGCGGTCAACGGCACGCCGTGCGCGTCATAAGACGCGCCACCGATGGGCATTTCGGTGATGTGCAGTTTCAGGTCGCACCTGGCGCCAAACCATTCCAGCACGCGCCGCGCTTCGCGCAAAACTTCGGTGCCGATACCGTCGCCGGGAAGGAAGAGAAGATTTTGGATCATGGGATGTCTCGTTATAGAGCCAATATCTGGCTTACTTAAAGATAGGGTGATGGATACCGGCTTGCGCCGGTATGACGGTGGGCGTTACAACCAAGGTCGCTCCGTGCGTTGCCGCGCCTCATAGGCGTCGATGGCGGCGGCGTGTTGCAACGTCAGACCGATATCGTCCAGACCGTTGAGCAGGCAATCGCGGCGGAATGGATCAATGGTGAAAGTAAAACTGATATTTTCCGCCGCAGCCGTGACGCATTGACGCGTGAGATCGACGGTGATTTTTTTGCCTTGTTCGGCCAGCGCCATGAGCCGATCCACCTGATCCTGCGGCAAGACGACCGGAAGGATGCCGTTTTTGAAGCAATTACCATGGAAAATATCGGCAAAACTTGGCGCGATGACGCAACGGACGCCGAAATCCAGCAGCGCCCAAGGCGCGTGCTCGCGGCTCGACCCGCAGCCGAAATTAGCGCCCGCGATCAGAATTTCCGCCCGCCGGTAGGCGGGTTTGTTCAGCACAAAATCCGAGCGTTCCGCGCCTTCGGGCGTGAAGCGCATATCGTTGAACAGAAATTTTCCAAGACCGGTACGTTCGATGGTTTTCAGGAATTGCTTGGGAATGATCATGTCGGTATCGACATTGCTCATCGGCAGGGGCGCGGCGACGGCGGTGCGTGTGGTGAAGGGTTGCATGCTCAGGCTTTCGTCTTGATACGTTCGATCTGTTCATTGACCATTTTGCGGAATTGCAGCGGATGATCGATGTCCGAGACCGGCGACGAGCTTTGACCGCTGCCGCGCACGGTGATCGTGCCGGAATTGGCCAGCCGGTCGATGACCCCCTGATCCACCGCGATGCTGTCGATCTTCTCCAGAAACTGTTCCATCGTTTCACGCTTGATCAAACCGGTTTTAAGGATGATACGGCGGTTGGTGACGGCGACTTCGGTCGTCATGCGCCGGATCACCGCGCCGCCGATGCCGAGCAACGCCGCGCCCAGCCCCAGCATCCACATGAGGAACGCACCGTCTCCGATCCCCAGTGCCGCGATCAAACAAAGGACGGCGGTCAGCAAGGCGGGTTTCAGAAACACGACCCATGACAGGTCGGCTTCATAGACCAGGTCTTCGCCGGTCATCATTGTTTCCTGCACATAGCGTCCCATGGCGGCTCCTTATTTCGTTAACGTGCGAACATCCGTCAGGCGGCCTGTCACTGCCGCCGCCGCCGCCATCGCGGGGCTAAGTAAATGCGTGCGTCCGCCGCGTCCCTGACGACCTTCGAAATTGCGATTGGATGTCGCGGCGCAGCGCTCGCCGGGGAGCAGCCGGTCTTCGTTCATCGCCAGACACATGGAACAGCCGGGTTCGCGCCAATCGAAACCAGCCGCCTTGAAAACCTGATCCAGACCTTCTTCTTCTGCCTGCCGCTTGACCAGCCCGGAGCCGGGAACGATCATCGCCTGCACACCGGCGGCAACTTTGCGCCCCTTGGCCACAACGGCGGCGGCGCGCAAATCTTCAATGCGGCCATTGGTGCAGGAGCCGATGAAAACCTTATCGACGGCAATGTCTGTCAGTTTCGTGCCGGGAGTCAGCCCCATATATTCCAGCGCGCGTTGCATCGCCGCGCGTTTGGCAGCGTCCGGCGCCGCAGCCGGATCGGGAACCGCGCCGGTGATCGGCGCGACATCTTCAGGTGACGTGCCCCAGGTTACATAGGGCGCGATGTCACGCACATCCAACGTGACTTCCTTGTCGAATTTTGCGCCCTGATCACTGGGCAAAGTTTCCCAATAGGCAACGGCGCGATCAAAATCCGCGCCTTTTGGCGCATAGGGTCGTCCCTTGATATAGGCGTAGGTGGTGGCGTCGGGAGCGATCAATCCTGCCCGCGCCCCGGCCTCAATCGACATGTTGCAGACCGTCATACGGCCTTCCATGCTGAGATTCCGGATCGCCGCGCCCGTATATTCGATGACATGCCCCGTACCGCCCGCCGTGCCGATTTTGCCGATGATGGCGAGAACCAGGTCTTTCGCCGTCACGCCGGGGGGTAGCGCACCTTCCACTGCCACGCGCATATTTTTTGCGCGTTTGAACAGCAAGGTTTGCGTCGCCAGCACATGTTCGACGTCCGAGGTGCCGATGCCGAAGGCCAGCGCCCCGAACGCGCCATGCGTCGATGTATGGCTGTCGCCACAAACGATGGTCATGCCGGGTTGCGTGAATCCCTGTTCCGGTCCCACGATATGCACAATGCCTTGCCGCGTATCGTTGATGTCGAAATAGGTGATGCCGAAGTCGCGGACATTGCGCCCCAGCGTTTCAACCTGTAGCCGCGCTTCGGGATCACGGATTTGCTGCTGCCGCGTGCTGTCGGTCGGGACGTTATGGTCGACGACGGCCAAAGTCGCATCGGCACGACGCACCTTGCGCCCCGCCAGCCGCAGGCCTTCGAAGGCCTGCGGGCTGGTGACTTCATGCACCAGGTGCCGGTCGATATACAGGATGGCGGTTCCGTCATCCTGCTGTCGCACGATGTGGCTGTCCCAGATTTTGTCGTACAGCGTGTGCGGAGTCGTCATGAACGGGTTACGCCCCGGTCGTTTCGGACGCCGCCGTTTCAGACGTCGCTGCTCCGCCCATGCCATGACCGGTCGTGCGTTCGGCAATGCGCGCCGATTTGCCGCGGCGGTCACGCAGATAATACAGCTTGGCGCGGCGTACATCGCCCTTGCGGACGCGTTCGACGGATTCGATGCGCGGGCTGTAAAGCGGGAACACGCGTTCCACACCTTCGCCGTACGAAATCTTGCGAACCGTGAAGGATGAATTGATTCCCGCATTGCGGCGGGCGATGCAGACGCCTTCATAGGTCTGGATACGCTCGCGCGTGCCTTCGACGACCTTGACGTTGACCTTCAGCAAATCGCCAACGCTGAACTCTGGCAATTTCGCCGTTACAGCAAGCTTGTCCACTTGCTGTTGCTCGATTTTTTGTAACAGATTCATTGTGCCTTCTCCTTTGTGACGTGTGAATGTTGATAGGGTAATAGTTGGGTTTGATAACGTTGCCATAAATCGGGGCGGCGCTGCCGCGTCAGGCGTTCGGCCTCGGCGCGACGCCAGCCACGAATTTTTTCATGATGTCCCGACAGCAAGACATCCGGAACGGCACGACCGTCCCAAAGCTGCGGCCGAGTGTAATGCGGGTATTCAAGCAGCCCTTGCACGAAACTTTCCTCGACCACCGTCGCCGCGTTGCCCAGAACGCCCGGCAACAGCCGGACGCAGGATTCGATCAGCGCCAGGGCGGCAATTTCTCCACCCGCCAACACGAAATCACCAAGGCTGACTTCCTCCAGAGCTTCGGACTCAATCACGCGCTCGTCCAATCCTTCATAACGACCGCACAGCAGCAGCACGGATTCAGCGGCGGCCAATTCTTTGACCAGTGCCTGATCCAGCAAGCGTCCACGGGGCGACAGATAAATCCGCCGTGCGGCACGGCCGTGACGCGCCTCCGCAACCTGCAGCGCCGCCGCGACGATGTCGGGGCGCATCACCATGCCGGCGCCACCGCCATAAGGCGTGTCATCGACGCTGTGATGATTGTCGGTCGCAACATCACGGATATTGACGCAGTCGAGTGTCCAGCGTCTTTCGGCCAACGCCTTGCCAACCAGACTCTGCCCGACCGGGCCGGGGAACATGTCCGGGAACAGAGTCATGACCGTAACGCGCCATGGGGAGTTTGCCGCAGGCATCATGGCGCTTTCCCCTTCCCGGCCTGTTTTTTATTTTCAGCCGTGGGCGTGTCCAACCAGTCCGGCGGCGGCACAATCACCACACGCCCCTGCGCCACATCGACCGTGGGCACGAAAGCGTCGCGGAACGGCAACATCGCCGTGCGGCCATCGGGCAGCTTGATCTCCAGAATGCTCCCGGCACCAAAATTATGCAGCGCGTGCACCGTGCCGCAAGGCTGACCCGTTGCATCATCGACGCGCAAGCCGACCAGATCGGCAAGGTAATATTCTCGCACTCCGGTAGCAGGAAGCTCGTCACGATTCATGAACAGCTGCAGCCCTTTGGCCGACTCTGCCGCCACACGGTCATTCACACCGTCGAGTTCGGCGATAAACTCCTCGCCCATCGGCGTTCGCAACGTCACATGCCGGGTGCGCCCATTCTGATCCGTCAGGGCGTACTGGGCGATGGCAGCGGGATTTTCGGTAAAGCTCCGCAAGCGCACGAGGCCGCGCAGGCCATGCGCGCCCATGATCTTGCCGACACAAATTTTCCGATCCTCTGTCATCCGGTATTACCCTATGCGCTGGTCTCAGGCCTGCGCAGCCTCTGGTGCAGGAGTGGCAGCAGGTGCAGCAGCAGCTTCGGCGGCAGCCTTGGCGGCTTCGGCAGCGGCCTTCATGCGTTCCTGCGCCTTGGCTTTCGGCGCGGATTTCTTCGGCGCTTCACGATATTCCACCTTGGGACCGAGCTTGGCCGCGAACAAAAAGCGGGCAACGCGGTCGCTGGGCTGCGCGCCTTTGCTGATCCAGTATTTCACGCGCTCGGCATTCAGCTTCACGCGCTCGGGATTGTCGTTCGCCAACGCCGGATTATAGGTTCCGACCTTTTCAATAAAGCGGCCGTCGCGCGGCGCGCGGCTGTCCGCAATAACGATCTGGTAAAACGGTGCTCTTTTCGCGCCGTGACGGGTCATACGCATAACGAGTGGCATTGAGTTTCTCCTTAACAGTTTCCTGGGCACAAATTGATGATCGCGACGCCGGCCCCTGCGGCGCAATCAAACGGTTAACCGCGAATTTTTCCTAACATCTGCGGCAGATTACGCATAAAGCCCTTCTGCCCCATTTTCTTCATCTGCTTCATCATGTCGCGCATTTGCAGATATTGTTTGACCAGCCGATTGACCTCGGCAACGTCCACGCCTGCGCCCGCCGCGATGCGGCGGCGGCGGCCGGCGTTCAAAACGCCGACATCGGCGCGTTCCGTTTTGGTCATGGACTGAATGATCGCTTCCTGACGCTTGATCACCTTGTCATCGATATTGGCGGATTTCATTTGTTCTTTAATCTTGCCGACGCCGGGCAGCAGATTCATCATGCCGCTCATTCCGCCCATACGGCGCATTTGTTTAAACTGATCCGCAAGGTCGTTGAAGTCGAACTTGCCTTCCTGCATCTTCGCGGCGATTTTTGCCGCTGCGGCCTCGTCGAAATTCTCGACCGCTTTTTCAACCAGCGACACGACGTCGCCGAGATCAAGGATGCGCCGCGCCAACCGGTCAGGGTGGAAGACTTCCAGCGCGTCAGTTTTCTCGCCTGTGCCGAAAAACTTAATCGGCTGTCCCGTGACCGAACGTAGCGACAGCGCCGCGCCGCCGCGAGCGTCGCCGTCCATGCGCGTGAGGATGATGCCGGTGATGCCGACCTGATCATGGAAATTCTTCGCGACGTTAACGGCGTCTTGCCCGGTCATTGCGTCGGCGACCAGCAGCACATCCTGCGGCGTCACTGCCTGACGGATCGCGGCGACTTCGGCCATCAGTTCCGCATCAATGGCCAGACGTCCCGCCGTATCATGGATCACCACATCAAAGCCTTCGCGGCGTGCGGTATCGACCGCACGCAGGGCGATGGCTTTCGGATCTTGTCCCGCCACGACCGGCAGCGAAGCAACGCCAATCTGCTGTCCCAGCACGGCCAATTGCTCCTGCGCCGCGGGACGGCGCGTATCGAGCGAGGCCAGAAGAACCTTTTTATGTTCCTTATCGCGCAGATGGAGCGCCAGCTTTGCGGCGGTTGTGGTTTTGCCCGCGCCCTGCAACCCAACCAGCAGCAGCGAAACCGGCGGCGTGGCGTTGAGGTCAAGCGGCACGGTTTCCGTGCCCAGCAGTTCTTGCAAGCAATCATTGACGATTTTGAGAACCATCTGCCCCGGCGTGATGGAGCGCAGGACATCCTGCCCCACCGCGCGTTGCATCACCTTGGCAGTAAACTCCTTGACCACCGGCAGGGCGACATCGGCCTCCAGCATCGCGATACGGATTTCGCGCATGACTTCGGCGACGTCAGCCTCGTTGATGCTGGCGCGTTTGCCAAGGCGCGTGAAAATATCGCCCAGTTTTCCGGTCAGGTTCTCGAACACCCTATACAACTCCCTCAAACGCCGGGCGCGTCCCTTACAGGACGCTTGGCTTCGCGCACATCGGTGCGCGGGCTCTCAACGCGCCACCGCATGGATTGAAAAATTCTCAGGCACCATTTTTCAATCCACACGGAACAGAAAACAACTCCCTCAAACGCCGGGCACGTCCCTCGCGGCACACGACCAAACGCAAACGAGCCAGTGCGCGATCACGCGGACTGGCCGAGATTCCCGCTCCTGCCCTTAACGCGACAGAAGCGGCAACCCACAAAACCCGAAAGTCTTGGGATGCAGGGGTTTTAGCCAAAAACAGGGGGGTGAGTCAATCAAAGGATGGCGTATTTCGGATGGGGGATTTTTCATACAGCAAAAACATGGCGCACAGCATGCGCCAGGGCACGCGCCCACAGACGCCCTTAGCAAGCCTTGGGGTATGTGACCTTAACCAGCGTTTCGCCGCGCACGACGTCCATCAGGACGGCGGTATGAAGTGCCAGCCCCTCCGGCCAGGTGGCCGTGCCCAAAGCGTGCGCCGTCGACAGACGGGCGATTTTTGCGGTACGCAGCGGCAGCGGACGGTTATTCTGGTTCGCGAAGCCATTCTGGCTTACCCTGACGGCGACGGCGCACCCGAACAAACCGCCGGTTACAACCGCAAGTTTATAATGTGATGCCATAGTCGCCCGTCCTGGTTATTATGGTTAACGAAACTTCATTTTCGTTAAAGCACATTAACACAACCGGGCGAAACTATAAAGAAGTTGTTAGTAATTCTTGCAAACTGTGGCGCTTTTGCCTAAGAAGGCCGCTCATAGCAAATTTAAGGTTCGGATCATGAAAGAAGCCACCCACCCGGAATATCATGAAATTACCGTCGTTATGACCGACGGCACGGAATTCAAGACCCGCAGCACCTGGGGCAAGGCGGGCGACACCATGCGGCTGGACATCGACCCCAAGACGCATCCGGCATGGACGGGGCAGCATCGCTTGCTCGACCGCGGTGGTCAGCTGGCAAAGTTCAACAAGCGTTTCTCCGGCCTTGGCAGCGAGAAGCAGGATGCGGCGAATGTTGACACCGCTGCTTCGACTGAGCCGAAAATCAAACTGACCACCACCGGCGCTTCCGCGAAGAAAAAGAAGTAATTCCGACGGATCACGACAGGTGATGTGACAGCGCCGCCGCCAAAACGCGGACGGCGCGGTTTCCGTGGTGCTGATTTTGTGAAAGAAGCCCCAACTTCAGGTCAATCTGAGGCTGAATGAACCTTTGTCTTTTTCCTGATCGGTCATGCGCTGGCGCACCATATCATCCAGACGCTGCACCCGGAGATAGAGTTGGTAGCTGCGCTCCAGCAGACTGCGTAATCCTGGCGGTAATTGTTCCAATTCAGGGCCGCTTGGATCGGAGCATTCGGCGCTGACCGCCATAGCAAACTGAGGCGAGACAAACTGTTCCGCAGTGATTTCGCCGCCCAGATAAGCCTTCATCGCCAGCAGCCAGGTCATCACCTGAATCAACCGCGCCGAGACGCGCGTATGCTGATAGCCGACATGCAGGCATCCGTTCAGGTCGAGCGTGCGGCGATCCGCCTGTTCATGATAGGCGATGTAATTCCGCGCCTCGACAGTCAAGGCGATGCCTTCGGCAAAAGTCTTGTCTATCAGGCTCTCCGGTTTCGGCATAGCTTCCTTCATCACGCGCAACATTTTTTTATGCTCGGGTAAAGGTTACTCTGCCACGCAAAACTTAATATTAGCGTAATTGTGACCATTATGCTGGGCGATGAAGGGCTTGCGCGCGGGATAAAGCCGGGTTAGCTTGCGCGCCTTGCGTTGTTTCGCCGGGATTGGTTAAAGAATCATTTCCGGATAAGCGCTGGGGCGTCGCCAAGCGGTAAGGCATCTGGTTTTGGTCCAGACATCCGAGGGTTCGAATCCTTCCGCCCCAACCATACTTTCCGCCCCCAAACGCAGCACCGTCATCGTGCCCGGCCATTTTCTGACGCCGCGACAAAATATCTGTGCAGAATCTTGCGCCGATTCAGATTCAATTGACCATAACAGGGATGATTTTTTTCGGGAGCGCCCGGAAATTAATCCTGTGTTGGTCTTGCTGTGGGATCATGGCGCATATTTTAGGTAATTTTTATCAGACAGGCGATGGCATAGTGATGCTCCGCGCACCGAAAATAGCGTCCCGCACACCACCCGAAGAAACGGCCTGCTTTATCGGCGAAGGCGGCCATGTCGTGGTCTTAGCCAATGTCATGAGCAAGCCGCCACACAGCTTTGATCTCGTCGGGCGCATTCTGACAATCTATGACGCCAGCCGAGTTCCGTCGCGCCAGCGCTTTGCCATCGGGGATCTTGCCGTGAAGGCTTTACGTGCCGGCAGCGATCTGGTGGTCGCAGAAATCGATAATGCAGGGCCCGTACGCACAACGTCCGGGCTAGCACGATCTTTGATGACGGAGACGATACAATGACATTACCAACACCGACATTTTCAGCAGCACAGCGGCGCGCCGCCGCGACCGCTCTTGGCAGCCTTATCGGTGACAATGCGACGCCGGATTGGGGCAACGTGGTCGCGGGGTCTCCCACTGCGACACGGATCAACAATGCTTGCAGAATCGCCAGGAGTTGCGCTACCCAGCAATCTAAAATCGGCGCGGTAAAGCCTCTGACTCCGGGTTGACACAAGGATCACTTGCACGCAATTTGAATTAAATTGCGGTGTTTGTTGTTGGCGTTGCACATCATTGTCCAGAATTGTACAGCGCGCGTTAAATGATCTTCAAGTTTGGATTAGGTCTTTTTTAAGCGGGTCACGTTAGTCTGAACATAATTTCAAGCACGGTATATTTGAGGAGACGTTCATGTCGCAATCGCACGCATCGTATAATACGCAAGGTGATGAAGTCCGGATTGTCCGCATTTCAGACCGCCAGCGTGAACTTGACAAATTGCCGTCACCCGACACCAAACGCTGGGTGATGCGCCGCAAGGCGCAGGTGATTGCCGGGGTACGGAACGGATTGCTGACCGAGGAAGAGGCCTGCGCCCGGTATCATCTGTCCGAAGAGGAATTCAAATCCTGGAAACGGCTGATGGAAGACCATGGCGTGCGGGCGCTGCGAACCACGCGGTTGAAAGAATATCGCGCCCCGGACGCGCCGCCGCAAGAGTAACGCCGGACGGCATCCCGATCATCAAGATGATAAACGCACCACCCGCGTCACGCGGGTGGTGCAGCCTTCGAGTTCATGCGCGACCGGGACCGTATATTCGGCGCAGATTTCGTAGCCCTCCGACGGAAAAAAAGCGCGCCCCGGATCACCCAGATAGACCGTGATGCCGCGTGCGGCCTGTTGCCGCAGCCACCCCAGAAGTATTGCGCTCATCGTTTCGGTATAACAAATATCGCCCGCAACAAGACAATCCGCCTGCGCCGGAGCGTCCGTGATGTCCCGGCAGAGCGCGTCAATTTTCACGCCATTCTCAGTCGCATTGAGCAGCGACGCCGCCGTCGCCATCGGATCAATATCAACGGCGGTGGCGGTTTTGGCGCCGGCACGCGCCGCGGCAATGGCCGCCATACCGCCGCCCGCGCCAAAGTCGATCACATTTTTGTCGCGGAACAATGTCGGATTGTCGAGAATATAGCGCGTTAACCCCTGCCCTCCCGCCCAGGCAAAGGCCCAGTAGGGCGGCTCGACATTCGTGGCATTCAGCCAGCCTTCATGCGCGTACCAGACCGGCGTGATTTCCGGCGCGAGGTGCATTTTGATTTCCGGCACAAGCGACAGCGCCGTCCAGACCGTGTTTTGTTTGATGAAGTCCGTAACATCCCTGTTCATTAAAACAACTTCCCCAAAAGAAACGCGGCAAGCAGCAGGAGCGCATAATCGCGGTTGCTGCGGAATTTGACCAGACAATCCGCCGCATCGTCAGGGCGCCAGCGACGCAATTGCCCAATCAGATGCAGACAACTCAGCCCCCAGCCAAGATAAAATCCGCCACCGAGCTGCGCCGTAGAGCCCGCCAGCAGGAAGCATACCGCCGCCGCCGCCGCAAATCCCGCCAGAATCCGGCGGGAGTTACCGGCAAACAACCGCGCCGTCGATTTGATGCCTACGGCAGCATCGTCCGTCGCGTCCTGATGCGCGTAGATCGTATCATAGACCACCGTCCACAGCACCGCACCGGCATAGAGCGCCAGAGCCGCAAAATCCGTCTGGCCGCGTACGGTAACCCACCCCAGCAACACACCCCAATTAAAGGTAACTCCCAGAAAGAGTTGCGGCCACCAGATAAAGCGTTTCATGAATGGGTAAATCGCCACCGGAAGCAACGCCGCGATGCCCCAGAGGATCGCCTGGAGCGGAAACTGCATCAGCACGACGCAGCCTGCCGCCAGTTGCAGCAACAGAAAAAACGTGGCCTGCCGCACCGTGAGCATACCGCTGGGCAACGGACGGTGACGTGTACGTTCGACCTGGGCATCCAGATTGCGGTCGATGATGTCGTTGAGCGTGCAGCCTGCACCGCGCATGGCGACGGCACCGATGGCACAGAGCAGCATGAAACGTATGTCAGGCCATCCCGGCGCCGCCAGCGTTAAGCCCCACCAGCAGGGCAGCAGCAGCAGCCAGATGCCTATCGGGCGATCCCAGCGCGCCAGCAGCGCATAAGGGCGCAACCGTTCCGGCAGGCGCGCCAGCAGCCAATGGGTCACGTTGATGTCGGTACGAAGCATGCGTTGTGTGCCGGGGTCGTTGCCGGGGCAAATATACCGGGAATTGGCGCAGAACAGAAGCTATGGTCACAAACGCGGAGAACCTGGATTGTTCGGCTGTCCCGCAGGGCGTTTGTGGGATGACGGGGGGGTCGGAGGGGCGAGCCCCTCTTCCCATACCTTGCTTTGCGTGATGCGTTTTAAACTGCCCAGAACCGTATCAAGATCATTGACTTCAGGTGGCGACAAAATGTCCGTTTGCCCGACCGCATAGGCATCAATAAACCGGCATATGGCGTGTGCTTTTTGTGGATTCTCATAAAACCCGATCAGTTCCTGGTGCAACAGGCGTTGATTATAAAACAGGTCTCTGCCGTGAACATAGGTTTTCGCGGTAATTTCCACGCTGGGGGTCCATTCAGACGCGATCATCGATTTCCGGCTTTTTTTCTCTTTTTCATCGTGGATCACATAGAGACTGGTGATGTGTGTGTAATTCACCGGGTCAACACGACGCGCCGATCCCAGAAACATGCCGTTCGGTTGTGGAATGGCAATGGGAATCTCACCCTGAGAATCTGCGGGTATTTGCTCTTCCAGAGTCTTTGACAGCAGCAAAGAAAAAGCCGTGCCGAACCGAAAAGGAGGATTATGATATTCAAGCGGCTGCGCAGAACGCTGCACATGCCTGAACTCCAGATGCTGCGCGCGAAGACGCATAGGAATGTGTCTGTCATGAAAGACGGCGGAGTCCGGTAGAATGGATACACGTTGTATGGCGGGTATATAATCGGCAAGATCCTGTTTCACGACACTCATGTAAATCAGGTACAAATCCAGCCGACGATTTTTTAAGGACGTGTGGGGATTGTGATCAGCGCTGTCCCTGAACTCCCACAATATTTTTTCTTTTGCCGCCTCAATCGTGGCCAGCATATGTTCGCGCGCAAAATTGAAATGCTTTTCTCCCAACTTCCTTGTATCCAGCGTGCTGACGATTTTATCCAGGCCGCCGCGACGCGTATGCTGTTCGAGTGATGCCGCGACAAATTCTCCCCGGGAAAGCACAAAAACATTCCTTTCAGACAAATTGATTGAATAACCGTATTTGCGCGGTCGATATTAACAATCAGGCCATGTCAAATCCAGATGCCGTAATAGTTTCGTGCCCAAAGACAAAGAAAAAGGGCGGAAAACCTGAGTTTTCCGCCCTGTTCTGTGCCTAAAACAATGCTCAGGCGACGTCTTTTTGCTGTTGGCTGGCCAAAGCCTGCGCCTCAGCCTTCTGCCGGTCGAGCTTTTCAGCCTCGCTGTCGCGGGCGGCGGCGATACGCCGCAGCCGGTTGACGACGCTGCCCGTTCCCGCCGGGATCAGACGACCGACGATGACGTTTTCCTTCAAGCCTTCAAGTGTATCGCTCCGCCCCGCCACAGACGCCTCGGTGAGGACGCGGGTGGTTTCCTGGAACGAGGCCGCCGAAATGAACGACCGGGTTTGCAGGCTGGCCTTGGTGATGCCTTGCAGCACTGGAACGCCCTTTGCCGGGATCAAGCTCTCGGTCACCGCCTTGGCGTTGATTTCGTCAAACTCGAAACGGTCGACCTGTTCGCCTGCCAGGAAGGTGGTATCGCCGGTTTCGGTGATTTCTACCTTTTGCAGCATTTGCCGGACGATAACTTCGATATGCTTGTCGTTAATTTTCACGCCCTGCAGACGATAAACTTCCTGGATTTCATTGATGAGGTATTCGGCCAGAGCCGCCACCCCCAACGCGCCCAGAATATCATGCGGCACGGGGCTGCCGTCGATCAGCAGATCGCCGCGCTGGACCATATCGCCTTCCTGGACCGAAACATGCTTGCCCTTCGGGATCAGGTATTCGCGCGGCGGCAGAGTTTCATCTTCCGGACGAATGACGATGCGCCGTTTGGCCTTATAGTCCTTGCCGAATTCCACGCGGCCATCGACATCGGCGATGATTGCGAAGTCCTTCGGACGGCGCGCTTCGAACAGTTCCGCCACGCGGGGCAGACCGCCGGTGATGTCGCGCGTCTTCGAGCCTTCGCGCGGGATACGCGCCAGCACGTCGCCGGCCTTGACCGGCGTGTCGTTGTCGATGTTCAAGATGGCATCAACAGGCAGGAAGTAACGCGCTTCCATACCGTTCGTCAGCTTGATCACATTGCCCTTGTCATCGTGCAACACGATACGCGGACGCAATTCGGCGCCACGCGGCTGCTGCCGGAAGTCGATGACCTTCTTGGAGGCAATGCCGGTCGCTTCGTCCACGACTTCGCGGATCGAGACACCTTCGATCAAATCAGCATAGTGTGCCTTGCCTTGACGCTCCGTGATAATCGGCAGGGTATAGGGATCCCACTCCGCCAGCTTTTGGCCTTTCTTGACCTTGGCGTTTTCGTCGACCAGCAGCTTCGTACCATAGGGGACGCGATGCCGTGCCTTTTCGCGGCTGAGGTCGTCCAGCAGAACCAGTTCGCAATTGCGTCCCATGACGATAGGACGGCCTTCGCTGTTCATGACCACGTTACGGTTCTTGATGACCAGTTTCGCATCAAACGCCGCTTCGACCGAGCTTACTTCCGCGCCGCGTTGCGCCGCGCCACCGATGTGGAACGTCCGCATCGTCAGCTGCGTGCCGGGTTCACCGATGGACTGCGCCGCGATGACGCCGACGGCTTCGCCGATATTCACCGGCGTGCCGCGTGCCAGATCGCGGCCATAGCACTTGGCACAAACCCCGGTCAGGGTTTTGCAGGTCAGCACCGAGCGCACGGCGACGGTATCAATGCCGGCACGGTCGATTTGATCCAGATGCACTTCTTCGATCAGTTCACCCGCGAACACAATGGGCTTGCCATTAATATCCACGATGTCGACCGAAGCCGTACGTCCCAGAATGCGTTCCGACAGCGGGGCGATGATTTCGCCGCCGTCAATGACGGCTCGTATCTTCAAGCCTTCGGTCGTACCGCAATCATTTTCAATAATGATCGCATCCTGTGCCACATCGACCAGACGACGGGTCAGGTAACCAGAGTTGGCGGTTTTAAGCGCTGTATCTGCCAGACCTTTGCGTGCGCCGTGAGTCGAGTTGAAATATTCAAGAACGGTCAAACCTTCCTTGAAGTTCGAGATAATCGGCGTTTCGATGATCTCGCCCGACGGCTTCGCCATCAGTCCGCGCATCCCCGCCAACTGCTTGATCTGCGCCGCCGAACCGCGCGCGCCCGAGTGCGCCATCATATAGACGCTGTTGATCTGACCCTGGCCGGTATCGGTAATGCCCTTCATCATCGCATCGGCAACCGATTCCGTGCAGGATGACCAGACGTCAACCACCTTGTTGTACTTTTCGCCCTTGGTGATCAGACCGTCCTGATACTGCTGCTCATATTCCTTGACCTGATCCTGCGCCTGTTTGATCAGCTTGCCCTTCGCGGCGGGGATGACGAGATCATCCTTACCGAACGAAATGCCGGCTTTACACGCGTGGCGGTAGCCCAGCCCCATCAGGCGATCGGCGAAAATCACCGTCTCCTTCTGGCCGCAGTGACGGTACACCGCGTCGATGACGTTGGTGACGTCTTTCTTGGTCAGAACCCGATTGATCATATCAAACGGAATCTTCGGATGCCGCGGCAGAATTTCCGACAGCAGCATACGTCCCGCCGTGGTGTCCACGCGGCTCACCACCGGACGACCCTCGGCATCGACGCCGCGATAACGCGCCTTGATGCAGGTGTGCAGCGTGATCGCCTTGGATTCCAGCGCTTGCTGGATTTCACCGATATCGGCAAAAGCCTTGCCCTCGCCATTCTCGCCGTTACGTTGCAGGGTGATGTAATAGATGCCCAGCACGATATCCTGCGACGGAACGATAATCGGCTTGCCGTTCGCGGGGCTGAGGATGTTGTTGGTCGACATCATCAGGACGCGAGCTTCAAGCTGCGCTTCCAGCGACAACGGAACGTGGACGGCCATTTGGTCGCCGTCGAAGTCGGCGTTGAAGGCCGTGCAGACCAGCGGATGCAACTGGATCGCTTTGCCTTCCACGAGTACCGGCTCGAACGCCTGAATGCCCAGGCGGTGCAAAGTCGGGGCGCGGTTCAGCAAAACGGGATGCTCGCGGATGACTTCTTCCAGAATGTCCCAGACTTCGGGGCGTTCCTTTTCCACCATGCGCTTGGCCGCCTTGATCGTCGAGGCCATCGCGTACAGTTCAAGCTTCGCATAAATGAACGGCTTGAACAGCTCCAGCGCCATTTTCTTCGGCAGACCGCACTGATGCAGTTTGAGTTCCGGGCCGACGACGATGACCGAACGACCGGAGTAATCCACGCGTTTGCCAAGCAGATTCTGACGGAAGCGGCCTTGTTTGCCTTTCAGCATGTCGCTGAGCGACTTCAACGGGCGCTTGTTCGCTCCGGTGATGACACGGCCACGACGGCCATTGTCAAACAACGCATCCACCGATTCCTGCAACATGCGCTTTTCGTTACGCACAATGATGTCGGGGGCGCGCAATTCGATCAGGCGCTTCAGACGATTGTTGCGGTTGATGACGCGACGATACAGATCGTTGAGATCCGACGTGGCAAAACGACCGCCATCCAGCGGAACCAGCGGGCGCAATTCGGGCGGGATGACCGGGACAACGTCCAAAATCATCCATTCCGGGCGCGCGCCGGATTCGGCGAAGGCTTCGATCAGCTTCAGGCGCTTGACGATTTTCTTGCGGCGCGCGTCCGACGTGGTTTCGCGCATTTCTTCACGAAGTTTGGCCTTTTCCTCATGCAGGTCGATGGCCTGCAACATGGTTTTGACCGCTTCGGCGCCGATCTGGGCACCAAAGGCGTCTTCGCCATATTCTTCCTGCGCCGTCAGATATTCTTCTTCGGACAGAACCTGCCGCATTTTGAGCGGGGTCAAGCCGGGTTCGAGGACGATGTAGCCTTCGAAATACAAAACTTTTTCGATTTCTTTGAGTGTCATATCAAGCAGCAGACCAATGCGGCTCGGCAACGACTTGAGGAACCAGATATGCGCGACGGGCGCCGCCAGTTCGATATGCCCCATGCGTTCGCGGCGCACCTTTTGCAACGTCACTTCGACGCCGCACTTTTCGCAGATGATGCCGCGATATTTCATGCGCTTGTACTTGCCGCACAAGCATTCATAGTCCTTGATCGGCCCGAAGATGCGCGCGCAGAATAGGCCATCGCGTTCCGGTTTGAACGTGCGGTAATTGATCGTTTCCGGTTTCTTGATTTCGCCGTAGGACCAGGAACGGATGCGCTCCGGCGACGCAATCGAGATGCGAATCTGATCGAAACTCGCCGGGGCACTCTGCTGATTGAAGATATTCATCAAGTCATTCATTGGTCGTTCTCCGGATGCGGAAGCTCACTAAAAAAACGAAAACGGGCCGATTAATGCCCCACAACACGCTTTACCATCGTCCGCCGCGCCAGCATTTCATGCCGCGACGGAGCGAAGGTATCTGTTTCGGCACACACCGCTTTGGCCGCATAAGGCCAAAGCCCGGCCACCGAGGGATTCTTGAACTTATTCATTATGGAAATGGCCTTATTTCAAATTCATGCCTTGGCGCGGCCCCTTGGGCGCAGAGCCGGACGGCTCCTGCGGAGCAACGGACGCCTGCATAGCAATCTTTTGCGCAAGCGCTCTCATCGCTTCTTCTTCATGCGGCGTTACAGGCAGGTGCTTGCATGCACCAGCCCCTGCATTATGCCATTCCTGCTTCATGTCGTCCCCCCTCGTTGTGGCTAACCATTAGCGGCCGGTGGCAGCGCCGCCGGTTGTTCATTGTCATTACCGGTTTCCACCAGCGGCTTCTGTCCCAGCTCGACATTGAGGCCGAGCGAACGCAGTTCCTTGACCAGGACGTTGAACGATTCCGGAATCCCGGCTTCGAAATTATCCTCGCCGCGCACGATGGCTTCGTACACCTTGGTACGACCGGAAACGTCGTCCGACTTGACGGTGAGCATTTCCTGCAACGTATAAGCCGCGCCATAGGCTTCGAGCGCCCAGACTTCCATTTCGCCGAAGCGCTGCCCCCCGAATTGCGCCTTGCCGCCCAAGGGTTGCTGCGTCACCAGCGAGTAAGGCCCGATGGAACGCGCATGAATCTTGTCGTCGACCAGATGGTGCAGTTTGAGCATGTAAATATAGCCCACCGTAACCTTGCGGTCGAAGGGTTCACCCGTACGGCCGTCGACCAGGGTCATTTGTCCCGAGCTGCTGACTCCCGCCATGCCGAGCATGCGGACGATGTCATCTTCGCGCGCGCCATCGAACACCGGCGTGGCGAAGGGAACGCCCCCGCTGAGGTTACGCGCCATTTCGATCAGCTGATCGTCATCCAGATCGACGATGTCATGCTTGTAATGCTCTTCGCCATAGATGCTCTTCAGTCGCGCACGTAGATCCGCAACCGCCTGTTTACGCGCGCCGCTTTGCTCAAGCGCCTCCAGCGCCTGCCCGATCTGACGCCCCAGATTGGAGGACGCCCAGCCCAGATGCGTTTCAAGAATCTGACCGACATTCATGCGGCTGGGCACGCCCAGCGGATTCAACACGATATCGACCGGCGAACCGTCTTCCAGATAGGGCATATCTTCGGCCGGCAGAATGCGGCTGATGACACCCTTGTTGCCGTGGCGACCGGCCATTTTGTCGCCGGGTTGCAGCTTGCGCTTCACCGCCACGAAAACCTTGACCATCTTCATGACGCCCGGAGGCAGTTCGTCGCCGCGTTGCAGCTTGGCAACCTTGTCCTCGAAGCGCTTTTTCAGTGCACTGATTGAATCGTCGAACACTTTACCGGCGCGTTCAACTTGTTCCATCACGCTGTCATTCTTCACCGCAACCTGGCGCCATTGGCCATGGGTGAATTCGGCCAGCATATCTTCGGTAATCGCTTTGCCGGTCGGGAAATTCTTGGGCCCGGATTCGGCTTTTTGCCCGATTAGCAGGTCTTTCAGGCGCCCGAAGAAGCTGCGTTCCATAATCACGCGCTCGTCGTCGCGATCCTTGGCCAGACGCTCGATTTCGGAGCGTTCAATCGCCATCGCACGTTCGTCCTTATCAACGCCGCGCCGCGAGAACACGCGCACTTCGACGATCGTGCCACTCACGCCCGGAGGCAGACGCAGCGAAGTATCGCGCACGTCGGCGGCCTTTTCACCAAAAATGGCGCGCAGCAGTTTTTCTTCCGGCGTCATCGGACTTTCGCCCTTCGGCGTGACCTTGCCGACCAGAATGTCGCCCGGATTAACTTCGGCACCGATATAGACGATGCCTGCTTCGTCGAGGCTCTTCAGCGCTTCTTCGCCGACGTTCGGAATGTCGCGGGTGATTTCTTCCTGTCCCAGCTTGGTATCGCGGGCCATGACCTCGAACTCTTCGATGTGGATCGAGGTGAAGACGTCTTCGGACACAATCCGTTCGGAAATCAGGATCGAATCTTCAAAGTTGTAGCCGTTCCAAGGCATGAAGGCGACCAGCACATTGCGTCCCAGTGCCAGTTCGCCCAGCTGCGTCGAAGGACCATCGGCGATGATGTCGCCTTTACGCACTTGATCCCCCACCCGCACCAGCGGCCGTTGGGTGATGCAGGTGTTCTGGTTCGAACGCTGGAATTTACGGAGATTATAGATATCGACGCCAGGCGCGGCCGGATCGGTATCTTCTGTCGCGCGAATGACCACGCGGGTCGCGTCGACCTGATCGATCACGCCGGTGCGGCGGGCGATGATGACGGCGCCGGAGTCACGGGCGACTGCGGCTTCCATGCCGGTGCCAACCAACGGCGCGTCGGCGCGGATGAGCGGCACAGCCTGACGCTGCATGTTCGATCCCATGAGGGCGCGGTTGGCGTCGTCATTTTCAAGGAACGGAATGAGCGCGGCGGCAACCGAGACGATCTGCTTCGGCGACACGTCGATGAAGTCCAGCGTGTCGGGCGTCGTCATGATGTAATCGCCAGCTTTACGCGCGCTGATCAACTCGGCAACGAATTTACCGGTCTTATCCAGTTCGGCGTTCGCCTGCGCGATCGTGTACTGCCCCTCTTCCATCGCCGACAGATAGACGACTTCAGACGTGACCTTGCTGTTCTTGACGCGGCGATACGGGCTTTCGATAAAGCCATACTGATTCACGCGGGCATAAGTGGCCAACGAGTTGATCAGGCCGATATTCGGGCCTTCGGGTGTTTCAATCGGGCAGATGCGGCCATAATGCGTCGGGTGCACGTCGCGCACTTCGAAGCCCGCGCGTTCGCGCGTCAGACCGCCGGGGCCAAGCGCCGACATGCGGCGCTTGTGCGTGATTTCCGACAACGGGTTGGTTTGATCCATGAACTGGCTGAGCTGCGACGAACCGAAAAACTCGCGCACCGCAGCGGCGGCGGGCTTGGCGTTGATCAGGTCGTGCGGCATGATCGTGTCGATTTCGACCGAGCTCATACGCTCGCGGATCGCGCGTTCCATACGCAGTAATCCCAGCCGGTACTGATTTTCCATCAGTTCTCCGACCGAACGGACACGGCGGTTACCCAGATGGTCGATGTCGTCCACTTCGTTGCGACCATCCTTGAGATCGCAGAGGATGCGGATGATCTTGATGATGTCTTCCTTACGCAGCACGCGCAACTGGTCATCCGTCTTGAAGCCAAGACGCGAATTCATCTTCACGCGTCCGACCGGCGACAGGTCATACCGCTCCAGATCGAAAAACAGTCCACGGAATAAGGCGTCGGCCGATTCAACGGTCGGCGGCTCGCCCGGACGCATGACGCGGTAAACATCGATGAGCGCTTCTTCGCGCGCCGCGTTCTTATCCGCCATCAGCGTATTGCGGATATAGGGGCCAACATTGACGTGATCAATGGCCAGGGTGGTCAATTCCTTGGTGCCGCCCTTCTCGAACTTTTCGACGGAATCGGCGGTCAATTCATCGCCGGCTTCAAACAAAACCTGC
This sequence comes from Alphaproteobacteria bacterium, assembly GCA_049653105.1. Lineage (GTDB taxonomy): Bacteria > Pseudomonadota > Alphaproteobacteria > UBA9219 > RFNS01 > JBASFQ01. Next base: position 29,691 of record JBASFQ010000002.1, on the reverse strand, counting down.
CCGGTTTTTTCGTCGATCTGATCGACGGCCAGATAACGGCCAACCAGTTCTTCGGACTTGACCAGAATTTCGTTGACCCCGGAATCCTGCAGCTTTTTGCCCAGACGCGGCGTCATCTTGGTGTCGGCTTCGGCCACCACCTTGCCGGTGCGCGCATCGACCAGCGGATGCAGCAGTTTCACGCCCTTCAACTGCTCGAAATCAAATTTAGTCGTCCAACCGTTCTTGGCGCGTTTATAGACAATCTGGGCATAGAAAGCGTTGAGGATTTCTTCCTTACCCATCCCCTGCACTTCGGTGACTTGCAGCGGCTTGCCGTCCTTCTGGCGCTTGGCGCGCAGCTTTTCGGTTTCGGCGCTGTCCAGCGCGAAGAGCAATGTCGTCACCGGCAATTTGCGGCGGCGGTCGATGCGGACATTAAGAATGTCCTTGGCATCAAACTCGAAATCCAGCCACGAGCCTCGATAGGGAATGATCCGCGCCGAGAACAGATATTTGCCCGAAGCGTGGGTCTTGCCCTTGTCATGGTCGAAGAAGACGCCGGGGCTGCGATGCATCTGGCTGACAATCACGCGTTCTGTGCCGTTGATCACGAACGTCCCGTTATCGGTCATGAGCGGCATATCGCCCATATAGACGTCCTGTTCTTTAATATCGCGGATCGAGCGCAGGCCGGTGGTTTCATCAACGTCAAATACGGTCAGGCGCAGCGTCACCTTGAGCGGGGCGGCGAAATTCATGCCGCGTTGCTGGCATTCCTCAACATCATATTTCGGCGCTTCGAGTTCATAGGACACAAAGTCCAGAACGGCGCGTTCAGAGAAATCCTTGATCGGGAAGACAGATTGCAAGACTTCTTGCAATCCCATGCGCTGCCTTTCGGCATGCGGCACGTTCATTTGCAGGAAATTATCATATGAGCGACGCTGAACCTCGATCAGATTGGGCATTTCCGCCACTTCGGGGATCCGCCCGAAGCTGCGGCGCACACGCTTGCGGCCAGTGAAGGATTTGTTCAATGCGATTGCGTTTGCCTGCGCTGCCATTCGGCACTCCTTACGAGTCGTACCATCGCCGGGAAATGGCGATGTGCAATTATCAATGATCGATCCGACATCGAAACCAGCGCCATACAACACCGCCTCCGGACAATCGAACCACGCCGCCCCAAATATCCACTTTTCTGAGCTGTCAAGCGCGAAACACCCCCGTATTTTTAAAGCAAAAAACCGCGCAGGCGTCGAACCGTTGCCGGCCCACACCGCTCGGAGGGGTATGTTGTGCGTTAACTGCTCATCTAAGTGCGGCCAATATCCTCAATCCTTGCCCGAAGTGCAAGCAGAATTTAAAGAATTTCTTACCTTATGAGGATGCAGCGCGAGTCGCGCGTCATTAATCAACACAATCATATGGTTAGACGATCAAGCTGCGTGACCACCCGAATCACCGCCCCTGTGCCGGGTGTCAAATACTCCCTCGGCACACCATCACAGGATGGAGTGGCAAAGTGGATTTTATCGCGCTATATCTCCAACCGTCATTCCCCTCCTTGAAGTCATCGAACAATGAGCGTTTTTGACATTATCGTGACCTATCACACCGGGTTTCTGGACGGTCTTCTCGTAACGATCAAATTGTGCCTGATCGTCTGGCTCTCCGGTCTCTTTCTCGGCACCGCGCTCGGCGCGACGGCGTCGCATGATCCCATTTGGGGCAAAGTCGTGCATGGCGGCGCGTTCTTTCTGGCGGCGGTTCCGACGCTGGTGGTGCTGTTCTGGCTGCATTATCCGGCGCAGTCCTTGCTCGGCGACCTGACCGGCACCCAGGTCGTGATCGATCCATTTTATACTTCGGCATTCACCTTCGCGCTGGTCAATGTTTTCGCCATGGCGGAGATGACGCGCGTGGCGATCCGCGATTTTCCGCAGCAATATATTACGGCGGGACGCGTGTGCGGTTTATCAACGCGCGATATTTTGTTGAACATCCAGTTGCCGTTGCTGTTCCGCCAGCTTCTGCCCGGGATTTTGACGCAGCAGGTGGTGATGCTGCACATGACCTTGTTCGCGTCGCTGATCTCGGTTGAGGAAATTTTCCGCGTCGCCCAGCGGATCAACGCGACGATTTACAAGCCGGTCGAGATTTACACGGCGCTGGGGATCTTCTTTATTGGCGTATGCTTGCCGATCAACCTGCTCGCGGCCTATTTGCAGCGGCGTTTCACCCGCAATCTGTCGGAGCGTTGAGCCATGATCAACGCGACACAAATTGGCTTTGGCTATGACGGCAAGAAGATTTTCCATGATGTTTCGCTGCGTCTTGCGCCGGGAACCATCACCGCCCTGCTCGGCCCCAGCGGCGCGGGCAAGACCACGTTGCTGAAATGTCTGGCCGGTCTGGAGGAACCGCTGAGCGGTACAATCTCAGTCGATGAACTGAGCTATAGCTATCCGCCGCCCGCGCAGGGCAATCCGCCACCGCCATGGCCGATTTCCACGGTCGTGTTTCAGCAGTTGTTTTTATGGCCGCATTTGTCGCTGCGCGATAACATCATGCTGCCGGTACGCAAAAAAGATCCCGGAGAGACGGCGGCGCAGCTGGATCAACTCTGTGGCTGGTTCGATATGCGGCATTTCATCGACCGTTTTCCGAACGAGACCAGCCGTGGCCAGCAGCAGCGCGCCGCCCTCGCCCGCGCTTTGATGCTCAAGCCGCGTTACCTGTTCTGCGATGAAATTACTTCGGCGCTGGATGTCGAGCAGGTGGCGAAGGTCATGACCAGTCTGGAACAGATCAAGGCGCAGGGTGTCGGCGTGATGTTAATTACGCATCAACTGGGCTTCGCGCATCGCGCCGCCGACCAAATCTTGTTTTTCGATCAAGGGCGGATTATCGAACAGGGTACGCCCGCTATATTGGACACGCCACAGACACCGCGGTTACGGGAATTTTTAAACCTGGTGAAGGCGGCGAGTTGACCCACTGCTGCCGGAACAGATTGACGGCATTTCGGGTTTTTTACTTTCACCTTTATGCAGTAGAGTTAACGGCAGCACTTGAACTGCATCATTTTCATGGAGCCATATTATGTCAGCAACTGACCGCCGCCCAGACGTTCTGTCGCATACGGCGGGAGATGCAAACCGCAATGGTCTTACCGCGCGTCAGGAAGAAGCCCGTCTGGCACTTCAGCAATTCATCAAGGATCAGGCTCCGTCCAAGGAACCGGCACCGTGTGCAAATAATTTTTACATGCTCCGCGCGCAAAACTATAAGGCCGTTTATGACACCGCCATCACGCTCTGCCCGGACTCAGAGCATCAGTTCATGGTGCAGGTAACCCAGAAGATAATCCAGGAGTGTTACGCGCAGGCGCGGAAAGAGGTGGTGGGAGAATATCCATCGTCCATACGCGGCGCCAATGATATTCGTAACGCGTTTAAACAAGCGCGCAAGACTTTCGCTTTCAGATGGCGGCAGGCGGGCGTCGACGATGTCGGCAAGAGACTGCCATTTGCAGGAACGCTCAAAAACTTTATCCGCAACCTCGATGTTGGCGTGGATTCTCCCTATTACAGGGAATCCCCGCAGGTCTATGAAGCCGCCCAGAGGATGGTCAAAAACTTCCTAACCTTGAAAAGGTAGAACGGCGCATTAGAAATTCATGGGGCATCGCGGCACAGCATTTTGTGCAGCGCTGAAATTAACTGGGCAGGTTTTGTTGCCGCGCGGCCGGATATTAAAAAGTACCGCGCCATTGGGACGCAGAGTGATGATGGGCATCGGCGCGATATTCTGCCCCGGCACAAGACACAGACGATAACGTTGCACCACCATGGCGATGGCGACGATGCTTTCGATCTGGGCAAAGCGAAAGCCGAGGCAAAGGCGCGGCCCGCCGCCGAACGGAAACCAGGAAAATTTCGGGCGTGTTGCCACCGCTTCCGGCGCGAAGCGGTCGGGGTCGAAGGCTTCGGGATTGTCCCAGTATTTCTCGCGGCGATGCACGGCATACCCTGACATCATCACCACCGTATCCCTGGGCAACGCGATGCGGTCGCCATTGTCCAGCGGGATCATATCGTCGGCCGCCGCCGTGCGGCTCATCGTCCAGACCGGGGGATAGAGCCGCAGCACTTCATCGAAAACCTGGCGCGTATAATTCAGGTTTTTGACGGACTCGAATGTCGGCAGCGTGTCGCCAAGAATCTGATCCACTTCCTGCGTCACACGGCGGGCGATTTCGGGATGACGGCTGAGATGACAGAACGTCCAGACCAGGCCGTTGGCGGTGGTTTCATGTCCCGCCAGCAGGAATGATTTGATCTGGTCATGCAGCGCCGCCTGCTCATGCGTCGACGTGCCATAACCGGCAACCAGACGCGACAGCAAATCATCGGGATAGGCCGCGTTGCACCGTCGCGCTTCAGCCAACTCTCCGACAAGATTGTCAAGAAATTGTCGGGCACGGCGGTATTTCGGGATTTTATAGGTCAGACTTTGCGGCAGGTTGAGCGGCGACCAGATGCGATGCTCGGCCTCGCGCAGCAACGTCACCAGCGCCGTTTGCATGTCCGGCGCGACCCCTTCCCGCGCTTCGTGGAACAAGGCGCGCAGCACAACATCCAGCGTATAGGTCATGGTTTCGTTATTCAGGCAGAGGGGTTCGTCACGCGCGATGTGCGGTGTCCAGCGATTGAGCATGGATTCGGTCGCACCGACGATTTGCGTAGTCATCTCGGCAAAATTGCCGCTGGAGAAAACCGGCGCGGCTTCATGCCTTTGTTTGCGCCATGTGGCGCCTTCGCTGAGAAAAATGCTGTCGCCAAGCAGCGGGCGCAATACCTGATTAAAATGCGATTTGCGGTAGGATGCGGCATTATCCTGCAGCACATGCTGGATGCCGGTGGCATCGTTCAACATCAGCACGCGATGGCCACCAAGTTCCATCCAGGTGAAATCGCCATGCCGCCGCATCATCCGCACAAATTCCCCAAGCAAATCACGGCGCACGCGCCGCAACAGACGCAGACCACGATTTTCGGCGAGTATGACGGGCGTATGAACCGTCATGCACGGTGCCGTTCAGACACAGTTTTTTCCGGCGCAAGAGATCCGGCCGCCATGTCGAGCAGTTCCATGCGCGCCGCATTGATATAACAGGCCGGAACATGCCAGCCGAAATGGCGGCACATGACCTCCAGCGTATAAAGCTGTTGCGCGGTTTCGGTTTCGGCGGACTGTGATGGACGGCTCATATCTTTCTCCTTATCTATGGGTTAAAAATAACGGTGGAAGTTGCGCCGCCGTGATCAGCGTGCGTGTCATGCCCGCGGCACGGCGCAACCGTTCCAACGCGGGCAGGTCAGTTCTGAATATTCCCACCTGCGCCATGCCGCCTTGCACAGGAAATGGCGGCGTCGCCGCCTCGGGCGCGCAGTTCAACCACTTATGAATTTGGGATATTTTCGTATCGTACAGCGCGACGACTTTCTGCACGCCGCAGAGCAGGCAGAGTTCAACCAGACCGCAGAACAGTTCCTGCGTCACCGGATTGACCCGCGCCAGACTGCCCACGGATTTGACATCGCCGCAATCGACGGCGAAGCGGCTGATCTCCCAGATTTTCGGATCGCTGGGCAACGCGATATGCTGTAAGGATTCAGGCCAGACATTGCGGATCATGGTCGGGCCATCCGTGGGCAGCAGCCGCATGCTGCCGGTGACATCGCCCGCCGGACTGAGTGCCAGAAGATAGAGGGCGTGCGGCAGATCGAAGTCGTCAACTTCGAGTTCGCCATCATTGATCACCGGCACGTCCCAGCCCATCATGTCCTTGAACACACGTTTGCGAAAACGATGCATCGCAAACAGCAATGTGGTCTTTCCTGCCTGTCCGGCCTGAACAATATCGAGCATTGCTCTTCCCCGCTTGTTGCGTCACGCTTGTCGTGTCTGTCGCAACCTAGTCTTGCGGGTTAAAAAATATTGGAAACGCCACATACGATGGTATCCCCCAAACGGGGGATATTATGCATCATGCATTCGATTGTATGATTTCCGGCTAGAGCGCGATCAGCCCTTGAATAAGCGCGATGGCTACAGCATGGGTTTTGCTGTTCGTGCCGAGTTTCGTGCAGGCATGCGTGATGTGGTTTTTGACCGTCTCTTCCGAGATGCCGAGAATCTCCGCGATTTCCCAGCGAGTCTTTCCGCCCGCCGTCCAGTTCAGAACTTCAATTTCGCGCGGCGTCAGCTTCACCGCCAGCGGCGGCATATCATGCAGGCCGAAGGCAATGATCTGTTCATGCGCGTAGGTGGCCAGCAGATGAATTTCGTGGCGGTAACGCACAAAGATTTTGGCGAATTCTTCATCCGGAACGGCGCTGGCTACCGACAGATAGGCCTTGACCGCGCCCGGCCCATGGATCGGCACCGAGCAGCCGGAGCGCAACCCGACATCGCGCGCTTCGTTAAAGACCAGACGCTGCGTTGGCGTCAGGTTTTTGTCGCGGTTTACTTCCTGCCACATAAAGGGACGCACTTCGCGCGCGGAATGGCGAATGACCATATCGTGGCTGCTGTATTTTTTTTCGATGTAATGTTGCGACCAGTCGGACGGATAGCTGGTGATATAAAATGTCGGCCGCGCGCCCTGGTCAGACCATATCAGCTCGTAAGCAAAGCGCTCGATATTGAAGCGTTCCAGTTGCCGTCGCAGCGCCGCGAAAATGTCATCAAGGTTTTTGGCCTCGGCCATCGCGGCAATGAATCGGTCAATATGTTCAAGCATTCTCAGCCGCGCTGCCGGTCAATACCGGCGTGAATCATAACCGAGACTATAAACATAAAGAACACCCCGTCCAAATTGGTAAAAACGGGCTCCCGGGTCGAATTTCCACGATTCTCCTCCGGATTGGCCAGATCGGGTGCTTTACTTGCTAGGCATATCCCGGATTACAGCGTTAAGTTGTAAAACCCTTAAAGTTTTGGATGCAGATCATGGCAGAAACTACGCAGGACACGCGCGACGCGGCGCTGCGGATGGATGCAGCGCGGTTTCGACGTATCACGAGAGCCTTCCAGGACTGCGTCAGAGAGATACTCCCGCACATGGATGACGCCGGCGAGAACCATTATTTCATACGCCAGACCAAGGAAACGCAATACCTTCTTGATGAAATGAGCACCAGCCTTTACGGCAGAAGGCGCGCCGAATTTTATCAACGCACGGGGATAATAACCGCCTTTGCCAAGGACACGCCGCTGTCCTCTAAAATTCAGCGTGGTTATCATGATGAAGCGAATCGCGGCATCGTCATCGTCGCCGCGCCGCACATGGCCTTGTCGCCGGAAGAAAGATTCCGTGCGCTTGTCGTCACACTTTGCCACGAGATTATTCATGTTGAGCAGGCTGTCGCCATTGGCCCCAAAGATTTTCTTGGCCCGCAAGGAAGCGCCATCAACATTGGCTATTTCATTCTGCGTGAAGCCGGAGCTTTGGCCGGAGAAAAAATTCTCAATTATGAACTGAACGCCGCCAAAGCGGGACGCAGCGCCGAGCCGGGTTCAGCCTTTGACGCGGCTAGGAACGTATTCATCGATTGCACGACCCAAAAAGACTGGATTAATTATGCCACCGGCAACAGCCTGTGGCCTGAAACCTTGCACCGGCTCCAGCCCACGCCTTTGGACTTCATGCGCAAGGAAATGGGTCAGGGCTTTATACAAAAATTCACTCAGGCGCACGGGATGAGTTTTCTGTGATCTTCGGGCAAAGAAAAACCGGGTGAAATTTCTTCACCCGGTTGTCTTCTTTCAAGCCATCTCCCCGATAAAATGCCCCGGCATCGCCGGGGACATCTTTTGGGAATAAGCCGTGCGCCTTACTTCAATTCAACCTGCGCACCGGCGGCTTCAAGCTGCTTCTTGAACTTGTCGGCATCGGCCTTGGACACGCCGTCCTTGACGGTCTTCGGCGCGCCTTCGACCAGATCCTTGGCTTCCTTGAGACCCAGGCCGGTGATGGCGCGGACTTCCTTGATCACTTCGATCTTCTTGTCGCCAGCAGCCTTGAGCACGAGCGTGAACTCGGTCTTTTCTTCCGCTGCCGCACCGCCGCCAGCCGCCGGGCCAGCCGCCGCGACCGCAACCGGAGCCGCCGCACTGACGCCCCACTTTTCTTCCAGCAGCTTTGACAGTTCCGCTGCTTCGATGACGGTGAGGGTCGACAAATCATCAACCAGTTTTGCTAATTTCGACATGATATTCTCTCCTGTGTTTTTAAACGATGTTGATACGATGACTTAAGCCTGTCGGCTCTTGGCCGCCACGACGCGCGCCAATTTGCCTGCCGGTTCCTTGAGCACCACAGCAATCCGGGTTGCCGGGGTTTGCAGCATGCCGAGGATCCGCGCCCGCAATTCATTGAGCGACGGCAATTTCGCCAGCGCCTGCGCCGCCTGGGCATCGAGCGTAAGCTCGCCCAGAACGCCACCGACGATTTCAAGCTTCGGGTTGGCCTTGGCAAAATCGGCGAGTACCTTCGCCGGCGCGACCGGATCGGCAGAATATGCCAATGCCGTCGGACCTTTGAAGTAAACCGACAATCCCGCGAACCTGGTGCCGTCGACAGCGCGTTTGGCAAGTGTGTTCTTGATCACCTGCATTCCCGCGTTGGCGGCGTGCATTTTTTGCCGCAGCGCACGATCTTCGGCGACCGTCAGACCCTTGGGCCGATAGGCAATCACCGAATATTGTGGCTCCAGCGTTGTCCGCAGACCATCGATCGCCGCTTGTTTGACGGAACGATCCATGCGTCCTACTCCTTCCGCTATGACCGAACCCACCGCGGGTTCAGTCGGTTGCAACGCGGTAGCCCGTCGAGCCAGACCGCGTTATTCCTATCCTGTTTTGAGGGAGCTGAAGGAGTCGCAGCGGCAAAGCCGTCGCGGTTATTCCGTCTCAACACCGTCTATGCGGGAGATTAAGCCGTTCCAGGAACGGCACCCGCAGTCTTGGACAGGTTTTTTCTCCGGTACGGCAAGACCGCGCCAGAGAAGTCAGGGTTTCCTTTTCAGGAAAACCGTTGGCGCTTTCTACATATTCCGGGCTGTTTTGTCTATAGTTTAATCCGGAATGTTGTGAAGGCCACGGCGTTTAGGCAGCAGTCCCGGCTTCGACCTGGCTGCCTCATAGGCTGTGGCCATGTCACGGCAGAGAATAGTATCGCTATTAACCATATCCCTTATATCACATAATATACCGCCGCGCACGCCGGGATCAGAAATTGACGCGCCTTTTTCTTCTGCCCTTGTCGTCAGATACGCCTCATACAGTGTTTCCAGCCGTTTCTTACTGCCAAAATCCACACTCGGTTCAGAACCGGTCAAATGCTTGACATAAACCTCGTTGGCCAGCGCTGCGAAAGCGCTCACATGTTGAGCAGCCTCGCTTAGCCATACGGGATGTTGTGCTGAAGAAGACATCATCAAAAACGGAGAATGTCGCAGCGCCATTGTCACGGCATTCTCAGCAAATGACCTGCGCATATCAAGTTTAAATCTTTCATCGGGTTGAGGTTTCTTGTTGGCCATATTCAATATCCCTTTCTTTTCTGAAGCGGAAGGCAAGCAAATAATGCTGAATCATCAAAGTAGTATGCGCTATGTCTAGCTCCCCATAGCAGAGGGAAGACCGGCATCATGCTTTTGCTGAGCACGTCCGGAGTTTCTCGGCGGCAGTGGGTACGCCGACCTTCTTGCCTTATAATCCCGTGCCAATTGGCGGCAAATGCCGATTTCCCGGCTTACATTCCTGGCTGCGGCTTCCCTTAAATTATGCCTCACTTCAGGGTTGGCAAGATCCGCCCCGCTTTCTTTTGCCTTTACCTGCAGCTGTTTATGAAACAGCGCCTTTAACTGCCGCTGCACCAGGTTGCAGGAGTACAATGTTTGCTGCGCGGTCATTTTTTCATAGATCGCACCCGCCACGGCGCGATAGGTCTGCATAAAGTCAATAGAGAGATCCGTCTGATCCAACGAAGAAAATGGGTTGCGCTTGCGGGCAACATCATCGGCATTCTCCGCGAATGATGCGCGCACATCGGGCACAAATTTGTGTCCGGACGCAGTGCGTTCCATCTTTAAATTCAACCCCATACTTAATATCTTTCACTGCGAAATGACCTGAGGCACATGATAGGGAATAATCTTGCTTCCGGCTTTCGGCGTCTTAAATGATATCAAGTCTGTAAAGGCTTTTGCGCGGTGACCCCGGCGTCGGTTTGGCTGCTTCGTAGTCCTGCGCCAGTTCACGACAGCGGTCAATTTCCCGAGCAAGACTCCCGCCCGCGGCAAGAACTATGCGCCGCCGCACACCGGGGGAGAAAACATTTTCACCCATGTTTTGGACCATCTCAGTCAAAGCCTCCTTAAAGAGCGCCTTCAGTTCTTTGCGCTCCCTGCGGCTTTCAGAAGTAGCCTCTGCCGCCGCCACCGCCCCGGTCAATTTTCTATAAATGCCGTCAGCAATGGCACGATAAGTTTGCGTAAACCTGGCAGCGCGAACCGGATCCTTGTTCCAATCAAAAATGACGCGCCGATTGGCCAGCATGGTCGCATTCTCCAGGAACGACACGCGCATATTGGGAACAATTTTGTAAACGGATTCAGCCTGCACCAGGAGGGGTCTCATACTCATAATCAATATCCTTCAATCAAAACATCATGCATAAAATGCCGGGGCTTGACCTACGTCGCATCTCCGGCAGAATTGATTTCCCTGGTCGCCGCAAGTTTACCCAGCGCCTGTAAATAGGCGATCATCCGGTCGAGATCGGGATGGTACGCGATTTCATTGGCAGCCGCAGCAAGCATGCGCGTCTTCAACGCCGCATGCTCGTCCGGCGACAGCATGGTCACGGGAATCCGCCCCCGCACCTGTGCGCGTTGCCGCAGCCAGATACGCGCGGCATCGACCATCCGGTCAACCACTGGATTTTCGTCTTCGCCGCCACGATTCCTGACCCTGGTCGATGGCGCGTCGTTACGGTGTGCGGACAGTGACATTATTCCACATTTCCGAACGCTTTATGCCGCAATATTCAACGCAGCGTTAAAGTCAACCTTCACGCCCGGCCCCATCGTGGAGGACAGCGTGACCTTGTTGATATAATTGCCCTTCACGCCCGACGGACGTGCTTTGTTGATCGCCTGCATAAAGGCGAGAAGGTTTTTCAGCAGCATATCTTCGCTGAAACTCGCCTTGCCGATCCCGGCCTGAACAATGCCGGCCTTTTCGGCGCGGAACTCAATCGAACCGCTTTTCGCAGCCTTGACCGCATCGGCGACGTTTGGCGTGACCGTGCCGAGTTTCGGGTTCGGCATCAAGCCGCGCGGCCCAAGAACCTTGCCGAGCTTGCCGACCACACCCATCATATCGGGCGAAGCCACAACGCGATCAAAGGCCATAAAGCCGGCCAGGATTTTTTCCGCCAGATCGTCGGCACCGACAATATCCGCACCGGCCTTCGTCGCCGCATCGGCCTTGTCGCCCTTGGCGAACACCGCGACGCGGATCGTTTTTCCCGTGCCGCCCGGCAACGCGACCATGCCGCGCACCATTTGATCCGATTGCTTCGTATCGATACCCAAATTCACCGAAATTTCGACGGTTTCGTCAAATTTGCGCTGCGTCGCCGCCGCATTCTGCTTCACCAGCTTTACCGCATCGGCGGGAGCATAGGATTTGCTGCGGTCGACATTCGGGAATACTTTACGAAATTTTTTGCCGTGTTGTGCCATGATTTTACTTCTCCACCTGAATGCCCATTGACCGCGCCGAACCAATAATCATCTGGCTCGCGGCTTCGATGTCGTTGGCGTTAAGGTCTTGCATCTTGATTTTGGCAATTTCGCGCACCTGCGCCATCGTGATCTTGCCGACATTTTGCGTGCCGGGGGTGTTCGCCCCCTTCTCGATCTTCGCGGCCTTTTTGATAAAATAGGTGTTCGGCGGCGTTTTCGTCACAAACGTGAAAGTGCGATCCGAGAAAGCCGTGATAACCACCGGGATCGGCATATTCTTTTCCATGCCCTGTGTCTTGGCGTTAAACTGTTTACAGAACTCCATGATGTTCAGACCGCGTTGACCCAGCGCCGGGCCAATCGGGGGCGACGGGTTGGCCGCGCCGGCCGGAACCTGCAACTTGATATAGCCGATGATTTCTTTTGCCATTTTGTCCTCTTTCTTGATCGGGAAAAATTCCCGCCTTGCTGCAAATACGTCGACGCACACCGCCCTGTGTCGCTGCGCGCTTTATTCAGATTTTGGCAGACTGTGAAAGACTGCCCCGTCAACCAAGCCTTTTGCTGACGCAAAAGTCCGGTGTCGTGGTGCGGCGCGCTCCCTGATTAAACGGGGCTTCGCGGAAGCCAGCCTCCCACAACAATTACGCAGGCGTTATAGCCAGTTTCAAACGCCCATGTCCAGACTTAATCATGCGGGGGGCGTCTTAATATCCAACGGCCGCCCGTCTTTTGGTGGTTTTTATAACATATTGAAAAGATTACCATCCCCGCACAAGCAGTCATGGCTGTTCCCTGCACAAAGATTCCGCCATCTGATGTCCGCGATCCAGATGGCCGTGTTGTTAAACTTTTCCAGCCGAAGGGGTTAGCCTGACCAGGCTTAACCCTTCTCGACCTGGGTATATTCCAGTTCCACCGGGGTGGCACGGCCGAAAATCGAGACCGAGACTTTGAGGCGCGATTTGCCTTCGTCCACTTCCTCGACTGTACCGTTGAACGAGGCAAAGGGTCCGTCGGTGACACGCACTTGTTCCCCGATCTCGAAATGCACCGAAGGCTTGGGATGGTCGATGCCTTCCTGAATCTGGTTCAGGATGCGTTGCGCCTCGGTTTCAGAGATTGGCGCGGGTTTGCCGCCGCCGCCAAGGAAGCCGGTGACTTTCGCCGTGGTTTTGACCAGATGCCAGCTTTCGTCGGTCAGATCCATTTTGATCAGGACATAACCGGGGTAAATCTTGCGCTCGGTATTGACCTTCGCGCCGCGCCGAACCTCGACCACTTCTTCGCTGGGCACGAGAATTTCGGTGAAAAAATCCACCAGATTTTTCTTTTCCGCCTGCTCGCGGATTGACTGCGCGACTTTTTTCTCAAAGCCGGAGTGAACATGCACCACATACCAACGCTGCGCCATTTCCTATACTCCCGCGCCTAAATCAATTAAAATTAAGAATCAGACGAATCATGTGACTGACTCCCCAATCCACGAAAAAGAAAAACACCGCAGCCACCGCCGCCATGATAAAAATCATCAAGGTCGTGACCCCGATTTCCTTGCGTGTCGGCCAAGTGACTTTTTTGACCTCGCGTTCCACTTCGCGCCCGAATTCGATGATTTTCCGCATCAGCCCGATCTTCACTTTCTGTTGTCCGATAACACCAATCTGCGCCATGGCAGGAGTGGAGGGCCTCGAACCCCCAGCCCCCGGTTTTGGAGACCGGTGCTCTGCCAATTGAGCTACACTCCTACGCCGCATGTTGATTCATCGTTGAACTCAAAATCTCCGAACATGAGCCCCCGTCCGGCTAATGCCGCTAGCTTAGTCAAAATGACAGGGGACACGCCTTCTTAGCCTATTGCCGCACCAAGAGCCAGAAAAAACGCACGCCCCGCCCTGCCCCGGTGCCCCCGCCCGGAGACCAGAAAAAACAGTGATGATTCAAGGGCATTCCCCCGACCGCAGTGAATCTGACCGAGACAGGATGGAGCGGGTGACGGGAATCGAACCCGCCCCGCGCGCAGGCGCGTCAAACTAATGGCGCAGCGGGCGTGAACAGGTGCATGGAGCGGGTGACGGGAATCGAACCCGCGTAGCCAGCTTGGAAGGCTGGCACTCTACCATTGAGTTACACCCGCGCAGGCATAGAAATGGCAGAGCGGAGCGTTCTTGTCAAAATGCTTTGCTGGTTTGCAAATCGGGGTCAGCCCCGACGGCGTATAATCTCTGTGGCATCGCCCCCTGCCCGTTCCGGACGCGGCGGGAAGCCGCCGGTGCTGAGCAGGCGGTCATACATGACCAGCGCTCCGGCGACACCGACATTGACGCAGAACTTCATCGGGATTTTCACCACATGCTGACAGCGCGCCAGTAGCGCGGGCGACAGACTGCCCAATTCCGGCCCCAGCACATAGGCGGCGCATTGCGGATGGCGGAAGCGCGGCAGATCGACGGAATTTTCGATCAGTTCGACGCCGACCAGACTGCAATCCTTGGGCAACGTGAAATCGTCCAGACCTGCATATTTATAGAACGGGATATGGCCGGCAGCGTGCGAAGTATCGGTTGCGTTCAGTTCTTTGGGGTCAAGCGCCGCGCCGATCGTAAAAAAGAAACTACCGCCGAAGGCATGCGTCGAGCGCAGCAGATTGCCCAGATTCCCGGACTTACTGATCCCCTCGACACCCAGACCGAAATAACCCCGCATTCTGTCCCCCCGTTGCGCTCCTCTGGCAGAGCTTTGCGATATTGGCTGCTATTATGCTAGAAAAATAAGCCGTTGCACAATGTGAGAGCCGCCATGCCCGCCGAAGCCGACGTTAACCTGCACGATCCCGCGCAATACCGGTTGTGGCAGGAGGAGCATGTGCGTTTCGGCGATCTGGACATCAATGGGCATGTCAATAATCTGGCAACCGGCGAATATTTCGAGAATGCCCGCGTTGCCTTGCACCGACAGGTTTTTCCGGAATGGCCGCGCGTGCCGCATCTGTTCGTTCTGGCGCACGCTGCGTTCGATTATTACCGCGAGTTGCATTATCCGGCGCAGGTGCGGATTGGAACCCGACTGGTCAAATTCGGGCGCACATCCATGCATCTGGGCGCGGCATTGTTTCGCAATCAGGATCTGATCGCACAATGCCGGACGATCATGGTCTTGATCGACGTGGAGACGCGCCAGCCGATCGAGATTCCGGCGACGATGCGTGCCGCGGTCAGCGCCATCGCCGGATGAGTGCCGCGCCGATGACCACCATGCTTGAACTGGACATCGTCGCCACCGGACGGCATGGCGACGGCATCGGCAGCGTGAACGGGCAGACCTGTTTCGTGCCCGGCGCAATCGCGGGTGATGTCGTGACCATCGCCACGCCGGAACCGACCGGAAAGCCCGTCACCACGCCACTGATAAACATCGTGCGCTCCAGTCCTGACCGCACGGCGCCGGTTTGCACGCATTTTCCTGCCTGTGGCGGGTGCAAGGTGCAGCATATCACCATGACGGCCTATGCGGCATGGAAGAAGCAGTTTGTGATAGCGACTCTGGCCGAAAGCGGTCTGACTCCCGAACAGATTGATGGCCCGCATATCAGTCCGCCGCAAAGTCGCCGTCGCGCAACTTTTGCCGTCAAGCGCATAGGCAAGACAATCCATATCGGATTCAATCGCGCCGGAAGCCACGATCTGATCAATTTAGACATGTGCGCCGTCTTGCGGCCGGAGCTTATGGCTTTGCTGCCCGGATTACGGGCGTGCATGACGGATTATCTGGGCGATGCGCCGGGGTGTGATCTGCGCGTGACCTATCTGGAAAACGGGTGCGATCTGGTCATTATCGGCGGGGTGGAACCGGATCGGCGCGCGCGTGAAATTCTGGCGGCATGCGCCCATGCGTTGGGGCTGGTGCGGGTGAGCTGGCGCAAATGGGATCGCAGCGCGGATGAACTGATCGTGCAGCTTGCACCGGCGCAGATTGTTTTCCGGCATGGCACAGTGGCCTTTCCGCCGGGCGGGTTTCTCCAGGCGACGCTGGCCGGGGAAAATGCCTTGATCGATGCCGTGGCCGATGCCGTGGGCACGCGTGCGCCGGTCACGGATTTGTTTTGCGGCATCGGCACTTTCGCTCTATCGCTGCCGTCGCGCCGCCTGACCGCCATTGACGGCGACGGCGTGGCCGCGCAATGCCTGCGCGATGCCATGCGTGCCCGGTCACATGTGCAGGTGATCAGCCGCGATCTGGGACGTGAACCTATGGCGGCAGCAGAGTTGGAGCCATTCCAGGCCGTAATTTTCGACCCGCCGCGCGACGGCGCAAAGGCGCAGGCGCAGAAACTGGCCGCCAGCAATGTTCCGGTGATCGCCGCCGTCAGTTGCGACCACGTCAGCTTCTGCCGCGACGGCAAAATATTGACACAAGGCGGTTATCGCCTCACGCGCCTGAGCATCGTCGATCAATTTTTATGGTCGCGCCATGTTGAGCTGGTCGGGATATTCCGAAAAGGCCGCTAACGCCCAGAAACAAACCCGTTTCCTGCTTTCGCAGGCACGGCGGAATCTTTTTATCAGGCTAAATCAAACAATAAAATTTCGGCTTGTTTGCCCTGATCGAGGATGATGCGGGGTTCGTTATCGATTTTCAGGGCGTCGCCGGCGTTGAGCTCTTGTCCGTTGACGCGCAAAATTCCTCGGGCGATGTGGATGTAGGTTTTCCGTCCAGGACGTGGCAGATAAAGCGCCGTTTCCGTGCCGTCGAACAGTCCGGCATAAAGCGCGGCGTCCTGATGGATCGTGACCGCGCCGTCAGCGCCATCGGGTGCGACGATCAGGCGCAAACGGCCACGTTTTTCTTCCGTACCGAATGTTTTCTGTTCATAGCCGGGCGCAATGCCTTTTTGCGCCGGAAGCAGCCAGATTTGCAGCAGATGCGTAGATTCCGTCGCGGAAGGGTTGAATTCGCTGTGCTGCACCCCCGTACCTGCCGACATGCGTTGCACATCGCCGGGGCGGATGACGGAGCCGTTGCCCATGCTGTCTTTGTGTTCCAACGCGCCGGATAAAAGATAAGTAACGATTTCCATATCGCGGTGACCGTGCATGCCGAAGCCTTGTTCCGGTTGCACATAATCTTCATTGATGACGCGCAGCGCGCCGTAGTTCATGTGGTGCGGGTCGTGGTAATCGGCGAAGGAAAATGAATGGTAGCTGTCCAACCAGCCATGATTGAAATGGCCGCGCGCCGAGGCTTGACGTAATGTTTGCATGGCCTTTCCTCCCGGTTTGTTGGAGACGCCGATAGAGGATAGATAGTGCGTGATCGGCGGCTTTCAAGCCCACCCCTAGTTCGTGACCCGCAACAGCTGGCCTTTCAGATAGGCGCTTTCGGGCAACATGGGGTGGACGGGGTGATCGGGGGCGGCGAACATGGTTTGCAGCACCTGCCCCTCGCGGCCGGAATCATGCAAGCCGTGAGCGATTTGTTCCGCCAGATTGCCGAGTTCCATATGGTGGCTGCATGACGCGAGGAAGAAAAATCCGCCGGGCGCAACCAGCGCCAGCGCCAGTTTTGCCAGCTTACGATAACCGCGCGTGCCTGCCGCCAAATCTTTTTTGCTTTTGATGAAGGCGGGTGGATCAGCGATGACCACATCGTACCGTTCACCGCGTGTCGCGTAATCCGCCAGCAGGGTAAACGCTTCGCCTTTATCCCATTGGCAATGGTGATCCAGGTGATTCAACTTTGCCGCAGCGGCGGCACAATCCAGCGCCAATTCTGACGCATCGATCCCCGTGACCTGCTTCGCTCCCCCCGCCGCCGCGTTCAGGGCAAAACCGCCCGTATGGGTATAGACATCCAGCACGCGCCCATCACGGCACAAGGAAGCGACGGCGGCGCGATTGCGGCGTTGATCATAAAACCAACCGGTTTTCTGACCCTCGGCCAGGTCGGCCATAAATTGGAGATTGTTTTCTTGTAATATAATGCGCCCTGGAATTGTCCCCTTGGCCACGGTCACTTCCTGTGCCAGACCTTCCTGCAATCGCGCGCCACTGTCGTTGCGGAGGATAATATTTTCCGGCGCAACGACGGCATCCAGCGCCGCGATGATCGCATCGCGCGCCAGATCCATTCCGGCGGTATTCATCTGCACCGTCAGATGTTGGCCATAACGGTCAACAATTAATCCCGGCAAACCATCGGCTTCCGCGTGAACCAGGCGATAATAGGGCGCGGCAAATAATTTCTCGCGCAACGCCAGCGCCGTGCGAATTTTTTTGATGTACCACGCCTTGTCGATCGTCGCATTACCCGCCGCATAGAGACGTCCACAGATGAGATTATGCGGGTGGAAACTGCCGACGCCAAGTTTTGCGCCATCGGCGGCACGAAAAGACACGATGCTTCCCGGCGGCAACGCTTTGGCCGCAGCGTCCATCACCACTTCGTTGCTGTAAACCCACGGGTGGCCGGCGGCGACGCGTTGATGACGGTGGGGTTGGAGCTTGACCTGGAGGACGGTCACGGTTTCTGCCGCCGCGCCGCGATGGGTTGCGCGAATTGCAGGTCGATGTCCCACGGGAAGTAAATCCACGTATCCTGACTGACTTCGGTGATGAAAGTATCAACCTGTGGCCTGCCTTGCGGTTTGACATAGACGGTGGCGAAATGCGCTTTTGGAAACTGGCGCCGCAAGATTTCCGCTGTCCGTCCGGTATCGGCCAGATCGTCGATCACCAACCACCCCGCACCGTCGCCCGTCACCGCCGCAGGCTTAACCACCTTCGCCTCGGGCACCATGCCACTGGCCGGCTCCGAGCGGTAACCGATGATGCAAGCCGTTTCGATCAAGCGGATATCAAGTTCACGTGCCACGATCGCCGCAGGAACCAGACCGCCACGCGTGATGGCGATGATGCCCTGCCAAGGGCCAAGATCGTTCAGACGCCAGGCCAAGGCTTTGCCGTGGCGGTGCAATTCTTCCCAACTGACAGGAAAATACTTTTGCGGGACTTCGGTCACAATTCACTCCGGAATATAATTCTTGCGATCAATCTATGCACATCCAGAGCAAAAGGCGACGCTATTTCCCCGCCGGTTGCGGTTGCCCCGGCGTTTGTGGCGCCGCCGCATCCGTGGCCGGAGGCGCGACCTTGGCCGGATTGATGGTTATGCCTGCCTGCTTCATTCGCTCGATCAGCGTCTTGGCGTTGGCATTGCCGGCATCCGCCAAACGCACCGTCGCCACCGCAAGCTGGTCAAGACGCGCCTGAACCTCCTTGCCTTGCGCCAAAGCCTGGGCTTGGCCGTCGCGAATTTGTTGCAGCATCGTGCGGTCAGCAAAAGCCTGCTGCACTTGAAACACGAAGAACAGCAGCACCGCCAGCGCCAGTATGGCCAAAGGCAGGTTATCGCCAAACTTGCTGCAGCAGTCCTGTGTTCCCTGAATATTGCTCGACGTTTGCATGATCATCACCCTACTGTTTCTTTTTCACGGCAGAATTTTCATTGGCGGCAGCAGCGTCCTTGTCAGGAAATTTGATCCCGGCATCGGCCAATATTCCCCGCACGGCGGCATCATTCTGCTTCACCGCCATATCAGCCAGAGACTGAACCAGCCCTTGATAAATCTGGGCAAAAGTCTGGCTCGCATTAATTTGTTGCTGGCGCGCGTTAATGTCGCTCTGGATTCCCTTATTGCCGTTGACGAGCAAAATGTTCCCGATCACCAGAAAAAGGCTGATCGCGCACAGAGCCACGGAGACCCAGTAAAGCACGGGATTCTGTTTCATGATCCACCATCTAACATCTTGAAAAGGAAAAGTAAGAACAAAGGAAGCCGACTCACATCCGCGAGCATTATTAATTGCCTACAAAGTTCGGATCAACAAGAAACTTAATAGAAACAACTTGTATTCCCGGCATTTCTATTGCATCCGATGATTGTGGCCGTTATATCACAAAAAGTGTGACATTTTTCTGGAAACAGGGGTTTTGTATTGTCTGTCATAACAAAGAAGCTCACCCTTACGGGCATTATGCATCCCTTTTTTGCCAGCGCCTGCATTTTCTCCTTATGCCTTGCCACGTCGGCTGTTGCCGCGGGGGCAGACCCTTTTGCGCCCGTCAAGGGTATCTGGCTGACGGAAGACAAGAGCGGAGCCGTCGAGCTTTATCCCTGCGGCGACGAATTATGCGGCAAATTCCACTGGCTCAAGCTTGAACCTGGAGCCACGGCATCCGCCGACCGTGACGACAAAAATCCCAATCCAGAATTACGCAATCGCCCGCTCTGTGGCATGCAGTTCATGGGCGGCTTTAAACCAGAGGGTGACGGCGAATTCACCGGCGGCTGGATTTACAGTCCGCGCCATGGGGCGCGGTTCAGTTCAGAAATTCGCGCCAGCGGCACCGATGCGCTTGAGCTTAGAGGCTATATGCTCTTACCGATCCTGGGGGAAAGCCAGACCTGGACCAAGGCCGACAAAATCCCGTCCTGCACACCACAGCACGACGCCGTGAACAAACGCCCTGGTTCGAACCGGACGTAAGCCGCAAAGACGGAACCAGCAAACAGTCGCTGTTATTTGATTGCGGCGGGCTACTGCGCGACCTTCTCGATTGATTTTAGGATCATATCCGTATCCTGATTCATCTTCTTCAACAGTGCGTCATTAGCGCTGTTTCCCGCAGAAGCACTTTCAGTGTACATGCATTTACCGCAGATCAGCATATCGGCACAGTAAGTGATTTCTTCGCCTGCCTTGCATGTGTCCAGATTGACGGTGAGCCGTTCTGTCCCCGACTTGACCGGACAAACGCAGTTCAGCACCCTGCCCCCCTCTTCTCCGGGCTGGGTCAAACAACCGAAACAACGTTCGCGATAACTTCCCGGCGGCAGATTTTTAGTTGATATCTTCCATTTTTGGGACATCTCCCTCATTCTCTCGGGTGTCAGATAAGCATTGACCGCCGCCGCAACAGTTTTCGCGCTATCGGCACCAGCACCGCCGCCGCCGCCGGGACCGACCGGGCACGAATAGGAACTGCTCTGCTGCCCCGAGGCTAATTTTGCTGATAATTCCTGTAAGGCGACCCGTTCCGAAGCAGCGTCCACGCTCTCGGCAGCCTGCACCACCGGCATCGCGGCCAGCGCGGCCAGCGCGGCCAGCGCGGCAACCCCAAGTGCAGTCAAGAATTTTCCGGAAATCCGCATGACAACCCTTCTCCAGGAGAGACCACGCAAGTTTACTCCAACGCCCCTTGATTGCATAGAGGAGATTCGTGCATTAAGGTTGCGCTGTTCTGCTCTTTTCCTTTCCGGTTGCTTATACCGGCCTGACCCGCGTCGCGGTCAGATCCCCAGGCATTAACCTTACCGGCACCGATGAAATCCGTATTTGGCCAGCGCATCCTTGTTCTTGTGCCGCATCCTGATGATGAAGTTGTCGCCTGCGCCGCAACCATCGGCCATGCGCGCCATATGGGATCCAGAATTTTTTCTCTTTATCTGACTACCGGCTGCATCGCGCTCAACACCCTGTGGCCATGGCAAAGAAAGGGCTATAGCCAGAACATCCTCCGCCGCCGTCAAGAGGCGCAGCAAGTGGCAAAGTTGCTGGGCATCGTGCCCACAGCGTGGTCGTCGCGCCCGGCGCGCCAGCTCTGGCGCCAATTGCCCAGGGTCGTGCAGGAAGTGAGCAGCATCGTAGCGCGGCATCAAATCGACCAGCTTTGGGTTCCCGCTTATGAAGGCGGCAATGCCGACCATGACGGGCTGAATGCCGTCGGCGCCTTATTCAGTTCCAGTATGTCTGTGCTTGAATTTGCCGAATATAACTGGATGGGCGGCGTGGTGAACAGTCAGACCTTCCCTTACCCTTCCGCTGATGTGCGAACGATTTTTCTGAACCCCGGCGAACAAAGTTTGAAGCGGCACGCCTTGAAATATTACGCTTCAGAAAAGCGCAATTTGTCCTATGTCAACGTGGTGCGCGAAAGTTTCCGTCCTATCGCGGCTTATGACTATAGCAAGCCGCCCCATCCCGGAGTTTTATGGTACACGCGTTTTCAATGGGTTCCGTTTCGGCACCCCAGCGTTGATTTCACAGAGCCTTCAATGGTTTGCGAGGCTATTAGGTGCTTGTTGCACGGCGAGGGATAAGGTAGAATAGCTTCGTAAAGTGTAAGACAAAAATTCATGGTTTAAAGTGCTTAGTCGCATTGTGAATGCACCGGTTTTTTGATGAAGTGAGGCGCCAATGAAGGGGTTTGAAGACAGGACAGATCGCTTTTCAGAACATGGACCATATACCGGAATGACGCGCGTTTTTCCGCCCGCATCGCAGGAAGCTGCCCCCGCCCCCAATTATACTGCACAGCAACAACAACTGCGCAACAACAAAACACTACATCCCGAGTTGAGTCTGGGCTTGGGAGGGGGGCCTGCCGGGCCTACTGCTTATTAGAGTTTGCACCTTGGAACTTTAACGCTGGACAGGGATAGAAGAATGGCCATCGACAGCCCAAGACCGGATTACAGCGCTGCCCGCCCCATCATCGAACATATCGGCGCGGATGAACGTACACTCATCCAGAGTGGCGCATGGCAGCTGTTTAATTATGTTCTGGACAATGATCCGCGTTTCAATGCCGACCCGAAAGCCCAGAGTCTGAAAAAACTGATGCGGAGCCAACAGGTTCTGCCCGTCATGCGGGATTTTGTTCTGAGCGTCACCGCAGGCGATACCGTCAAAAAGAAGAATGCTGAAGAAGAAAAGCAGGAAAAAGAAAAAACCGAAGAGGGTCTGAAGCGCCTGAACCTGATGCTTCAGGTCGGCACGGATGTTGCCGGCGCATTCAAAACCACAGGGAAACGCAACGGCCAGAATTATGCCGATTACATCTATGACCTGGCCACAAATCTGGATAATCCCGCGTCGCGGCGCCAGTTGATCGAAGAAGCGCTCCGGAAAACCAAAGAGTTTCAGGCCCAGAGTCAGGCCGACAAGTCCCCCGAAGGTATGGCACGACGGAGCGCGATGGAAACAAAACTCGCCACCGGGATCACGGACGCGACAAAAGACGGCATCAAGGGAAGCGTTCAGGGATCCGGAATCATCGCCAGATGGACCGCCAAGGCCGGCAATTTGGGCGCACACTTTGGCAAACATGCTGCTGCCGGAGGCCCGTTGGGGGCTCTGGCTGGACTGGGGCTGAGTTCAGTCAGCGCCGGGTTGCTCTTTGCCAGCAGCTATGCCACGACCGGAGACGCCGAACAATCGGTGCGCGATGCCGTCGGCGCCGTCGTTCCCGTCGATGCTGTGCTCGCATTGACCAAAGGCGATTATAATTCCGGCGCTGCGAACCTCGCCAACTTCTACATTCCCGGCATCGGCAACGTCGCGCATTACGCCCTGAAGAAAATCAATCCGGAAAACAGCCCCGACCTCTTCCTAAATATCGGCGGTCGCATGGTGAGTGCGGGCGTACACGCCGGACTGCGAAAGGGCGAAGCATTCCTCGGCCTGCACCCGGAAGACTCATAAAGGAAGATCTCACCAAACTTTGCGCAGGCGCGGCGGCGTACTTTCTTCTTCTTCCAGATTTCCCGTAAGTGGCAAAGGCGCCGCAATATAACGTTCGATCCGCGCGCGTTTGCGGAGGTGCGCCGCATCAAGCAGAATGCGCGCCGCCCAATAATAAATGTTATTATCTCTGACCATTTCACGCAGAAGGCGCATGCGCTCGCGCTGTTCCTCCGGCGGCATGGAGACGGCGCGATACATCGCCTCGGCCATGCCTTTGGCGTCATAGGGATTGACCGGCAGCGCCTCGACCAGTTCTTTGGCCGCGCCCGCAAAGGTACTAAGGACCAGCACGCCCTGCTCATCATCACGCGCGGCGATAAATTCCTTGGCCACCAAATTCATGCCGTCATGCAGGCTGCTGATGACGCAGAAATTCGCGGCGCGGAACAGCTCGAAAACTTCGTGCGGTTCATGGTGGCGTTCGACCAGATAGACCGGACGGTAACCCACACGCCCGAACTCACGGTTGATGGCTTCGGCCATGTCGCGCGTTTCCTGCTGGATCGTCTGATAGGCCGGAAGCCGACCGCGCGTCGGCGCGGCGGCCTGGATAAAGGTGAAGCGCCCATGCAACTCGGGGTGCAGCCGCAACAACTCGCGCACGGCTTGCAGCCGGTCGATGATGCCCTTGGTATAATCGAAGCGCTCGACCCCCACGCCGATCAGCGCATCATCACGCAGGTTGAAGCGTTCCAGCACCGCTTCACGGCAGGCGGCGGCGGGCGCGACATGTTGCAGCCCTTCGGGCGGCCAAGCAATCGAGATCGGGTAAGGCCTAATTAGTGTGGACCGGTCACCCACGGCCACGACCGACTGGTCGCGGTCAATATGGCTTTCCAGGAAACGATCCACGGATTCCATAAAATTCTGACAGTGAAATTGCGTATGGAACCCCAGAACCGAGCTGCCCAACAGACCCGACAGGATTTCTTCGCGCCAGGGACAGATGCTGAAAACTTCCGGATTTGGCCAGGGGATGTGCCAGAAGGTCAGAATCGTCGCCTCGGGCAGATCCTCGCGGATCATGCGCGGCACCAGCGCAAAGTGGTAATCCTGAACCAGGATAACCGGATTTTTCGTTTTTACATGCTGTAAAATCGCGTCGGCGAATTTGCGGTTGACGGCCTTATAGGCCAGCCAGTCGCTTTCGCGGAAATTCGGGCGCACGAAGGTGATGTGGCACAATGGCCAGATTCCTTCATTGGCGAGGCCGAGGTAATACCCCTCTTCCTCCGCTTCGGTCAGCCAGATGCGGCGCAAGGTGTATTCGGGATTTTCCGGCGGCACGGCCAGGCAATCATTGGCATCAACCGTTTCCCGGTCGGCAGACCCGCTGCCATGCGCGATCCAGATGCCGCCGCAGGCGCGCATCACCGGCTCCAGCGCCGTGACCACGCCACTGGCCGGGCGTTGTACCGTCGTGACGTTATCCTTGCGGTTATGGATGTACGGTTCACGGTTGGACACGATGAGAACTTCGGAATTCGGCAATTCCTGTTCCAGCAGGTGCCGCAAAGCCTTGGGGGTCCATTCGACCTTGATATTGCTGAGCTGATAGTTTCCCAGCCGCATATCGCGCAGCATTTGCCGCACTTCGCGCACGACCGGCAGAAATTCGCGCGGCAGCCGCAGCGTGGAGAACCGGGATTGCGGGTCGACCAGCGATAGCCGGAGCCGCTCCATCCAGCTCCGCAGCGTCAGGCGCGCCGTCATGATCGTCACCAGCGCCGCGATCAAGGATACGACGATGAAGAAACCGACAAAATAGAGTTCGGTCTCCTGCGCACGCCGCACGCCGAAAGTCAGATCATGCAGCACGACGAAATAAGGTCTTTCCGCCGCCGTCACGGCCAGCGGGAAGCTGCCGACCAGAACGACGCCGTTGCCGATCATTTTACTGACAAAGTCAAAACTTCCAGCCGCCGGCATGCCGGGACATTCCACCGCCGTCGGCCATTGCGTATTCCGCGCCAGTTGCTTGCCGTCGGCGGTGCAGAGCGCAATGCCCAACACGCGTTCATCGCGGGCGATATTGTCAAACAGGCGGCGATAGGCTTCGGGTTTCTTACCGTTGTTCCAGAGATCGGCAAGCGAATCCTCGACCGACTGAAACACCAGCTGCGACCGCAATTCAACATCGCGGCGAAACCAGCCGGACACGAAACTTTCAGCCAACGGCGTGGCGATAACCGCAATGCCGGTCAAGGCAAGTAATAGGGGCAATATGAATCTGAGCGTAAACATCATCACAGGTAACGGGAGAGAATAAAATCTGGCAAGAAAACTATTTCAGGACTGTGGATAAGGGCTTTACAAGCATATAAATCAACGACATAAGCGCATAAACGCACAAAAAACGCAACATATCAACCATAACGCTGCCACAATTGCGTCTGGCAGCACCTATTTTAAGAATCACCCGCACTATCCGGGCATCACGACCGCCAAGATAGTAGCTCATTTTGAACATGAGCTAACAATAAAAGACCGGCGTCACTCCGGCGTATTTGAACGCCGGGGAGGCGTTCAAATACGCCGGAGTGACGCCTGATTTTTTAAGATCGAGTGAACGCACCGTTCGAAGAGCCAGAGCATGCCGACTATCATCGGCGGGCTCTGGCTATATTGAGGTCATAATCTCAGAAAAGTTTGCCCAGGCGGATCGGAACGCGCACGCCGACGCGCACGTCGGGGGCGTCGCTGGTTGCGCCGACTTCGACGTTGAAGTTGAGGCTGGTGGACTCACTAATCCGGTAGCTGAGCCCCGTGGTAAATGCTCCAACTTCCTGCGTATCGGTGATGGTCTTGCTGGTCACGCCCGTGCCGGTATTAAGCGAGTCCTGCTCCGTCGAAAAGACGTGGCTGTGCTTATACCCGAGGGTGAACGAAGCTTCGGGATTGATGGAGAAGCCCAAGCCCAAGCTGGCATTGACGGCATCGCCGGGGTTCACATGGGTAATGCGGGTGGTGCCGAAATTACGCCCGACATCTTCGCCCAGATTGAAGACATAGCCGAGGTTGGCAAAGAACACGGCAGGGTCGCTGAGCTTGATTGCCGTGACGCTGGCATCAATGGACTTGAAGCCCGTACCTGCGGGCAGCCGCTGGATCACATTCGTGCTGCTGTAGGGAACGTCAAACGGCCCGTCAGCATTGTCGTGCTTGTAGCGCGCATTGGCGACAAAGAACGGCCAATTGTTGCGTCCGCGATTAAGCTGATAAGAAACGCCGACGTCAATATCGCCCAGACCGTGACCTTCGATCACAGTGCGATCCGTCGTGCCGCTGCCGGTGTTGGTCAGCGCGTCATTACGATAGAGATACGGAACGCGGACATCCATTTCCATCCGGTTCGTCAAACCGAGGCGCAAACGTGCGGAATTTTGCACAACCTGCCGCCGTGACGAGGTGGCATTGACGACACCGACCAGAACGACATCGGCAACCTGTACCCCGTTAAAGGTGAAAACGTTGCGCGTGCTGTTGGTGTAATCGATGCTTGCTTCAAACATCGCGACACCCCGGGGCGTCAAAACACCACCGGCATCCGGCAGCACATTGATCTCTGGACGCACCACATCACCTTCCGGCGTGATTTGTCCCGCCGTCCGTGACGTTTGCACCGGCGCAGTGGCGGGCGGCATGACCGGAACCGGCTTGTCCAACTGCGTATTGAGATCAGATTTGGAACGCTTGCGCGCCTTGCTCTTTTTCTGGGGCGCGGGAGCCACCGTCTCATCCTGACGCACGAACTGCGGTTGGATGGCATCCAGCTTGCTGCGCTGTTGTTTCAGCTCACTGGCTTGGTTTTCGATCATCGCGCGCTGCTGCTTGATCAGGTTGGCTTGCTCCGCCATCGCCTGCTTCATGGCCGCGACATCATCCTCGATGGTCGCACCGGCAGGCGTCGCGCAGATAAGGGCCATGGCAACAGACCCCGAAAGCAACATTTTATTTAATAATGTGTGGCGCATGACACCCTCAGCTCCAAAAAGTGAATCAATTACGATGGGTTACCCATATCAGACCCAGCACCTAGCGCAACTGATTCGCACAAAAAAAAGACACTTTTCCACAGGGAAAAGTGTCTTTCTGCTGCAAGCGTGTCTCTTAGAACCCTAATTGGCGGATATTTGCGCCGGTATTCGCGGCCAGATCGCTCAACACAAAATTCTGCTGGTTGAGGCTGATATGGTCGAGCAAGGCCGTGGAGATCGTCAAATCAAGCCCAACACTCTGGGCGATGTTCATGCCGTTCGCCGTATTATTGATGACGCTGGACGGCAAACCGTTCGACAACTGGTTCTGCGCGACGGTCTGGCCACCCTGCCCGTCCGTGATCACGACCGCATCGCCGTTACCCGTCACGGCCGCCTGCTTGCCATCACCCAGATTCTGGTCATAAAGCTGGTGGCTGTTCTCCGCCACCTGCAACTGGTTATTCACGGTCTCCAGCACGAATGAACGGACAAACAGCAACATCCCGTCAAGTTGTGTCTGTACATTAACCGCAAAACGATAAATGAAGCCGTTGGGATCGATAAAACCGCCACTTAACCCGGCCATTTCGTCACGCGAAAGATTTTGCGCCGCCAGAACAATTTCCTGGCCGTTGTCCAGGCCGGGAGCCACTTCGGCCTTACCCGCCGTTGCCCCCAATAATGCCGCAACGATAAGGGTTGCACTCACCAAATTCCTGCGTTTCATAATCCACTGCCTCCTGCACCGGTTGAAATATTGTTGATAGAGTTGCGCGCATCTTCCATCGCATTGGTCATGCCGCGTAATATGTCCGTATTGCTGGGACCAACCTGCCACCGCCCGGCCTCCAGAGCATCCGTATCGATTCCGGCTTCTTTGCTGCCGGGCCGATAGGCCAGCGTACGAACGCGTCGCCATTCGTTTTTGTCATTAAAGGCTGTTTTGGCATACTTTGCGTCGCTGGTGATCACCAGCGCGATGCCGTTCCACATTTTCTCGAAGGCCGACCGCTTCTCGATCACATTGCCGGTGTTGGGATCACCAATCAAGACATAGGACGAACGAACGCTCTTGACCACGACAAAGTGGTTATAACCTTTGCGGTTGATCAGCGCGATGAAGGGGACTTCTTTCTCGGCGACTTCGTCCAGGGTCAGGCGATAGCCATTGACCTTATAACCCTGCGCCGCGATGTAGCTGACCATATCCAGCATCGAGAAACCCTCGCGCTTGATTTTTTCCTGGTTGCCCCCGGTATACATGGCAAGGAAAACTTCCTTTTCCGACACTTGCCGCCCATAAGCATAGGTCAACAAGGTCGCCACGGTCGCGGAACCACAGCTATAGTCCAGCGCCTGACGCTTGACGGTCTGAAACGGCCAGTCGCGCCAGTTGGTCACCGGAACACTCAAAGACGGCAAAGCATCACGCAGGCCATTACCGATCACCATCGCCCGCGGCGCGCGTTCACTTTCGGCAAAACGATCCGCCAAAGGCTGTGGCATGGACAATACCGGCTTGATCGGCGCCAGAACCAGTGGCGCCAAACTTGCGCGCGTCACCGGCGCAACGGCAGCCGGAGCTTCGGCGCGTTCATCTCCTGCAACCGCGACCACTGCCTCTGATGCGACTGCGGCTGGCATCGCGACTTTGTCCGGCACTGCCGCATCCGGCGCAATCACCGGCGCCCCGGGTTCAGTTCCGGGTGCCGCCCTGAGTTCTTGTGGCGCGGCGATCTTGACATCCTGGGGCGATTTCTGCGTCAGGTTCAAGGCCCATGTTGGCATCGGCAGCAACGTCAAGTACGCCGCAGCCACCAGGGCGATCGGAGAGACTGATTTTTTACTGCGCGTCTGCATGAGCTTTGCGGCGACCTTCCTTGAGAAGATGAAGAGCGGCTTCAGGTAACTGGATTACGGCTGTGCCTGGAAGATAACATTGACCGACATGGCCGAATTTATGGCGGAGTTATTGCCGGTGTTGTTGACATAACTGCCAAAACCCGCGCCACCAAAATTGCTGCCGATGCTGATCTTGCCGGTTGTCAGATCGCCGTCGACATTGAGCGTGCTGTTCGAAGAGGCCGCCAGATTCTGCTGGGATTCAATTTCCGAACCTGCCGCGCGATTGTCGTCATTCAGGTCAACGGCGCGCGTGGCGTCAAACGTAATTTCGTCCTGGGACAAATCAGCGGCGTGCAGAGCCTGAGGTACGGCGGCACACAGGGCGACCAGAAGAAACCGGGATAAAATGGATGATGCAGGCATAAGATTCTCCGCAGATATAGGTTCAACTAATCAGCAAGTGGTGCGTCCGGG
>JBASFQ010000001.1:0-3138 GCA_049653105.1 Alphaproteobacteria bacterium | reverse complement strand
CCCTGACCCAGCGGGCCGGTGGTGGTTTCAATGCCGCAGGCGATGTCATGTTCCGGGTGGCCGGGGGTCTTGCTGCCCCACTGGCGGAAATGGCGGAGTTGGTCGAGGGTGATTTCCGCGTAGCCGGTCAAATAATTAACGGCGTAAAGCAGCATGGAGCCATGCCCCGCCGACAGCACAAAACGGTCGCGGTCGGGCCAATGCGGGTCGGCCGGGTTGAATTTAAGGAATTGCCCCCATAGGACGGCGGCGACGTCGGCCATGCCCATCGGCATGCCGGGATGGCCGGATTTGGCCGCTTCGACCGCGTCGATGGCCAAAAAGCGGATGGCGTTGGCCATATCCTTGTGGGCGGGATCGGGTGCAATCGGGGCGCGCAGGGATGCTGCTGTCATGGCTGGTATAACTTTCTGCAATCGCATAAACTGGGCGCAAAATGCCCTGTAGCCGGGGTTACGTCAATTAAAGAAAACAACGATTTTTTAAGATGTGACACCCGGACGATTGACGCGAATCAATGGGAAGTGTTTAATCAGCGAATCACTTGTTCAAAAGGGAACTTATCCATGCAGCGGCTTCAATCTTCGCTTGCCATGCTCGATCAGCGAATCGCTGAACTGGAGCAAACACTCGAGGTCCGGCAGGATAATTTCCGCCAGCATGTCGCGAAGCAGGGCGAGGCGCTGAAAACCAGCCGTGCCCGCGAGGCCAATGCCTTGGCGCTGGCGCAAAAAATCGCCGCCCGTCTGGATCAAGCCATCGAACGCGTCGAGCACGTTCTGCGCGATTAACGGAGGAAGCATGTCCAAAGTCACTGTTTCGCTTTATGGTCGCGACTATCAATTGGCCTGCGCCGCCGGGCAGGAACAGCGGGTCAAGCAAATGGCCGCTTTCGTCGAACAAAAAATGCGCGCCGTGGCCTCCAGCGTCGGCAACACCACCGAATCGCGCCTGTTCATGCTGGCCTGCATGATGATGGCCGACGAAATTATGGAATTGCGCGAAGGTGGACGCAGCGTGCGCGGCGAGGACGAGGACGTCCTGCTGGGCGCAATCGCGCAAATGCACGAACGTGTGGCGCATCTGGCTGCGGCTTCGGCTGGCGCGTAATACGCTGACGACCCCAACCCTTATGCCGCCTCGGACCTTATGACCGAAACGCTCGCGGGCAAGACGCTGTTCATCAGCGGCGGCAGTCGCGGCATCGGTCGGGCGATTGCCTTGCGCGCCGCCCGCGACGGGGCGCGGGTCGCCATCGCGGCGAAAACAGATACCCCAAATCCAAAACTGCCCGGCACCATCCATACCGTGGCACGCGAAATCGAAGCGGCGGGCGGAAAGGCTTTGCCCATCGCCTGCGATATCCGTTTCGAGGATCAGGTGGCGCAGGCGGTGGCGCAGACGGTGGCGACATTCGGCGGCATCGATATTCTGGTCAATAATGCCAGCGCGATCAGCCTGACCGGCACTTTGGCGACGCCGATGAAGCGTTTCGATTTGATGATCGCGGTCAATCTGCGCGGCACTTATGCGTGCAGTCAGGCCTGTATCCCCTATCTGAAGCAGGCGGCGAATCCGCATATTCTGACGCTGGCTCCGCCGCTTGATATGCGGGCGCAATGGTTCGCGCCGCATCTGGCTTATACGATCTCGAAATACGGGATGGCGATGTGCGTGCTGGGGATGGCGGAGGAATTTCGCGCCGACGGCATCGGCGTGAACGCTTTGTGGCCGCGTTCTTTGATCGCGACCGACGCGTTGAATCTTATTCCCGGCATCGATGTGGCGCGCTGCCGCCGTCCGGAAATCGTCGGCGATGCGGCGTATGCCATTCTGACGCGCCCGGCACGTTCAACCACGGGGAATTTCTTCAGCGATGAAGAAGTGCTGGCCACGGCGGGGATCAGCGATCTGACTGGCTATGCGGTCGATCCGGCCAACGCCGGACGGTTGCATCAGGATTTGTTTTATTAGAGCATTTCTCGTTCACTTGCGTTCACGCGCAAAGCTCTAATTATATGCTCTAATCAGTCAGGGCTTTCGGCCACAGCACCCAGCGCCGGACATGCAGCATTTTCCGGATCGGCGTTTTGACGACGATCAGCAATATGGCGATGGACAGCAGGCACCAGATCGCGGGCCATTCGTTGATATTGCTGGTGGTCGCGTTGGCGAGATAGACGCCGAACACCATATGATAAACGGTGCAGCGCCAAGAGCCGTAGAGCAGCGGCAGCAGGAAGCTGGCGATGACATAGCCGGGAAAACCGTTGTCGAAGAACAGCACACCGCTTTCCGTCAGTATGTTGCCGATGCCGTTGGTGGGAACCAGCCAAGCGATATGCCAGCTGCCGCGTACCGAGCACAGCACCTCGCCGCATAAAGGACGTCGTGTATCGCACTGCCCCGCCCAATCAAAGGGGTACAGTTGGATCAGCATCAACATCGAAGCGGCAAAACAAAATATGTAAACAAAGGGCGCGATTTTGCGCGCGACTTTCTGATTGATGAAATAAAGCGAGACCGCGTTAATGAAAAACGGCTGGAACGTGATGTGCAGATAACCCAGCAGCGTCGCGATCTGATTGGCCGGATTGTCACATTGGTTAATGACGGAGTAGGTAAAAGCCTGCAGCAACTCCATCGAGGAAAAATAACCCAGCGCGATCCATAATGCCGGGGGTTCCTTTTTATGAATGGCGTAACCTGTGCCGAGGATGCCCGTCGCAGCTAGGACGAGGGAAGCTTCACCGCTCCAGCACATGATTTTTCAAGCCTTTGTCGCTTTACCAAGGCAGCTCTGTAACATATTGCGTTGCGTGCTGTATAGCGCCTAAACTGACAACGGAAGGGCTGCGCGGTGCGACCGGCAATTGAATCTCCGCGGCCGATAACGAAACCTCGGGAACTGTCCCTGACCAGGGCTGTGGTCTTGGTCACACGGTGCCCACCTGCTGTAGCAGGTCACGAGGGATCATGTGCCACCGGCCAAGCGGCTCTTCCACTTTATGTTATATTGGCGCACGATTCACTGTGGACGCCATTGTACTGTTAAAGTTAGGGCCGATTGGCTAACAATAGACCGATGATTGATTCTTCGCCCGACCTTCGCACCCGCAAGCGGCAATTGCGCGCCGA